>CANJQG010000046.1 GCA_947476405.1 Thiotrichales bacterium | reverse complement strand
TGCGCCTGCAAATAAGCCTCAGGGGCAAACTCTCACGATCGCTTCTGATAACCTGATTTTTGACTATTTCACCCAAAAACCCTGTCAAGCGTTTTATGCACTTTTTTCATATTTATTTTACGCGGCTTTCAGAAACGGTGAATCGTTACCTCAACACAATGTTTGATATTGGGCCTGATTGCCAGAGAATGCCAAGAGTGGTGATGTGCTGCCCCATGAGTGCCCCATAGCACTATAAAAACGCATGAATTAATTTTAAAATTTTTGAATATCATTGCAAAATCATGGTGCTGGCACCAGGAGTCGAACCCGGGACCTACTGATTATAAATCTTTATTTTTTCAATTTTTAATCATTACATTCAATTCAATAATGCTCCTGTATAGCTCTAATTTACTTGACTTTAAAAAATTAATGCACTATAATCACTCAATACAATTCACTTCTAGCCAGAAAATTTATGCACTACAGTGTGCACTATGGAGAAGCCCCATGACCTTTACCGTAACCTTGCTCGATAGCCTCAAACCGCGTGACAAACCCTATCGTAAATGGGAAGGTGCTAGCGATAAAGGCTTCGGGATTCAAGTCACACCCAAAGGCGTGAAGACATTTTACCAATTCTATCGCTGGGAGGGGAAGCGCTGCTTTCTCAATCTTGGCAACTACCCAGACACAAAACTAAAAGATGCGCGCGATGTCAGTCGTCAAGCCAGAGCCCTGCTTGATCAAGGCCTGAATCCAAGAGAGGTTCGCCAGTCAGAAAAAGATCAGACAAAACGAAATTTAGAAATAGCGACCCAGCAAAAGCGCGAAGAAGAAATGAAAGGCTCCGTCCAGCAACTTTTTGACCTTTATCTTGCGCAGATGAAAGCTGACAAGAAAAATTCCTGGCAGGAAATAAAACGCGCCTTTGACAAAAACGTGCTGCCGATCTTAGGGCCCAGCATGAAAGCCAAAGAGGTCAAGCCACAAAATATCCGCCTCATCCTGCACAAAATCATCGAGCGTGGTTCACTGATTCAAGCAAACCGCGTCCGCTCTTACTTGAGCGCTGCCTTCCGCTACGGTATCGAGCACGACTTCGACCCCAAAAACCTGAATCACGAAATCATGTTTGGCCTGGAGGCCAATCCTGTCCGCGACGTTCCCAAGCCACAAAAAGCCGAAAAGCCAGGCGAGCGCGATTTAACGATGGATGAAATCAAAGCTTTTTGGCTGGGATTCACAGGCCACCACTCTCTGCAAACCGAAATGGCCCTGAAGCTGATTCTAACAACTGGCGGTCAACGCGTGCAGGAAGTGCTCTGGGCCACATGGAATGAATTCGACTTGGACAATAAAACCTGGGAGATCCCCTCGTCGCGCACTAAAAATGGCCGAGTGCATTTACTGCCGCTCAATGAAATGAGCCTAGGCTTGCTTGAAACTCTCAAAAAAGAAACTGGCAATCAACCTTATTTATTCCCCAAAGCCCCAGGCTATAAAGACAGGAAGAACGATTTGCCATACATGCCCGTGACCAGCCTAAGCCGCGCCATTTATCGCTTTTGTTTTGCGGAAGAACCCCTAAGCGATGAAGGCAAAAAACCCAAGCTGATCGAACGATTCAAAAAATTCACACCCCGTGATTTACGCCGCACCTGCAAAACTCGCATGGGCGAGATGGGCATCTCAAAAGAGATTCGGGATCGCATCCATAATCACGCCTTAACCGACGTGTCCTCGAAGCATTATGACCGTTATGATTATTTGCCTGAGAAGCGCAAGGCGCTGGATGCGTGGGGTAAAAGATTAGCCGAAACATGCTCACTTGACAACCTCATAATTTAAGAATAATATTTAGACATCTGATCACTATTAGGATTGTTTATATGTTATCTATAGAAGGCAAAGATGGCATCATTGACCATGTCACCCAGCATTTTATTTATGAAGACACACTCAGCCAATGCTATACACTGAATGTACAACTGCGCCTAGATTCAGCGTTGGATTTCAAACAGATTGTCTTTCGCAATGCACATTTGAGTTATCTTAGTCCAGCAGGTGAACGCAAATTTATTCACGGCTTTGTGACGGATTTGGATATTGAATATGACCCTGCCAAAAAATATCACTTTAACACCGTGACCATTCGGCCCTTTTTATATCTGTTGCGTTTTTCGCGCCAGTTCAGAGTCTTCAACAAACAGTCTTATCTCAGTCAGGCACAGTTGGTTGTGAATAATCTGCTGAGAGAACGCAGTCTGCCAGCCAATCGCGCTGAATTCAATGTGACGGATTCTTTGTTGACTACAGAATTTAACCGCTCTCTGGTGCAGCATGCGGATAACGACCTCGCCTTTTTTGAGCAGACGCTTCAAATGGGTGCACGCTATTATTTTGTACAGCATGAAAACTTTGAGCAATTGGTGGTGATCGACACGCCCCAAGCCTTGCCCAATCGAGACCAAGTCATCGACCATCTTCCTGACAAAAAAGATGCGGTGACGCAAAACGAGGTGCCGGTTTTCTATCAATTTGGCTTGAATCAAACCCTGTCCCGCAAAGCCAAACCCTTTTATTTTGACCCCTTTGATCCAGAAGGTTCACGCGCCCGCACGGGGAAAAGCAGTCAGGAGGAAATCGGCATCACATCTATTCCCTGTTATGCACCCAGCGATCAATACGACTTAATCGCCGCACGCCTGACAGACCAACTCAATGCCCATCAAAAGACCTTCACCATCGGCAGTTATTACAGCGATCTTTTGATTGGCGAGCACCTGCAAGTCAATCGCTATCAACGACCAGAGCCAGTTGAAGTGTTTATTGAAAGCCTCAAAATGCATGCTGAGCAATACAATGATGTCTGGCGCTTTGAAACCAGCGGCTTAGCACGCCCCTATAGTGATCACGGCGCATGGCTGGGCCCTTATCAAGAACCAGCGAAAATGCCAGGATTTTTGCGAGGTGGCATGATTCCAGAGCTGGCCAATATCAACGATATGGGTCAGCATCAAGTCCAATTCCCTATCGATCTCGCCGCCGGCAACGAAAACCCACCTGTGATGCTGCGCGAATTGCAGGAGACTAGCACTCAAGGTGGCGGCGCGGCGCACAGCGTGACTGGCAAAGCCGAAGTTTTGTTAGCCTCGCAAAATGGCCTGAACACAGATTGGATGATTGTGGGCAGCCTCACCAACGAAGGCCGAGAATCCCCGGTCACTCCAGAAAACTACCGCCAAAGTCGCGTAGAGACTACCTCAGGCCTAGGCATGCACCTGACTCGCCAAGATGCGTCTAATCCCTACGGCCAACTCGCCGTGCATTTGCAAGACAGCGATGCCCACGATGCTCACATTAGCTTAGGCACCAATCAAGATTTGCTTGATACTTCAGCCACAGTCCACGGCATTCAAGAATCCAGCAGCGGCTATGCCAAACGCGTCGCCAGTGGCAATCATTATGAAACTGTTGGCGATGTCGATAATCCGATCATCCAAAGTGCATTGACTCAAGATGCCCCATGCGGTTTTACGCAACATCACACTGAGATTAATGTGGCTCAAGGCAGTTATTCTCAGGTGTATCAAAGCGATGCTGCCGGAGTGAAGACGGTGCAGGCTGTGTCTGCTACGAAAAAACCAATTTTAAATCCAGCAATCAAGCATTATATCTACGTTGTACCTAAGTCGATCTTAATCACCGCGCTTTCAATGCAATTATTCGGCAGCGAATCCTCAGCCAGTAAAGAGATTTTCCACCATCTCATTTTGCAAACTTATGGCACCCAACTCCCTGCTGGAGCCTGGGTCTATCTTCCCATGGTCGATCAAAAATATAGTGCAGACGATTTGCGCCCCATTCAGATGACGATGAAAGCCATTCAAACTGCCCATGCCAAATTAGATGAAGCCACCCAAAGCCTTTATGCATCAGGCATTAGTCTATTAGGATATGCGTATTTTTCTCTGGAAAAATCTGCAGAATTCGCATCAACAGGCTTTGATCTGGCCGATAAAAATTTCACAGCAGTCAAAGCGGCCGCCGAAGACCTTGCCAGTCTGGGCGAAAAAGCCCACCGCATTGGCTTGACGGGCAATCAAGCAGCGATGATTACCCTCAAGTCAGAAATCACTGAAGCAACGGAAGCATTAACACAAAAAATTCAAACCTTCATCGACAAAGCAGGTCTTCCAAAAGATATGGCGACAATCGAAGCAGATACCAAAATCCCCTGGCAGCGTAATATTTTAAGCCTGCAAGACCTCCTTGAAAATAAAGAGATTAAAGGCTTGCAAGCCATTTATATGAAAGGTCAGAACACGGCTCTGATTTCAAGTGGATTGGGTAAACTCCTGCTTGCCTTAGGTGTTGCTGACACAGGCTTTAAAATCTATAAGGCTTGTAAAGCTAATCCAAAAAGCCCATTATGTTATCAAGCTGCTGCGGAGGATGGCGGTGAATTTGGTGGGAATGTTGGGGGAAGCATCATAGGCACTCGGGCTGCGGGAGCTGCCCTTGATGCAATGAGCGTTCCTGCAGAAGAAGGTGTTGTGGCAGGATCTACTGAAACTGCAGGTGAATTTCTAGGATGCAATGTAGCCCTTGACATTGAAACTGCGGGAACAGGCTTTTTTATCTGTACTGCTGCCGTCTTTGCCACTTCTGCAAGTGCGGGCTATTTGGGAGGTTGGTTAGGTGAAAAAGGCGGTGCAATGCTATACAAAAACAAATTCACAGTAAAAGGGAACCATTGATGGACGTTGTCTTTAATGCATTAATCTTAATAGGCTGCGGCGCATTGATCATAGGCAGTCTGCTTTATTGTTATGTTGCGTTCTTTTGGGCAGAAAGATTTCGGCAACTATTGTTGCAACAGCCTGAATACAGACCCAGTTGGTTTTACCTAATTGACTCAACCAAACCATTGAAATGGTGGCATCTTTATAGAAGGTTTTTATTTACCTGCCTGATTGGGTTTGGCTGGGTATCAAATCCCACCAAAGCGGCACGCTCTAAATCGCAGCTGGTTAGAACGCTAAGTTTGATTATGCCGAAACAACTAAAAGCGATCTATACAATTTCGCTTTACGCCGCAATTTTAATGATGTTGATGGCTCTGGCCGCAATGACAATAGGCAAGATTTATAATTTATCCTAACATCACGACAAAAGGAGGCCATCTATGTCCACCATATTGACTTTAATTGCCATGGATAAAGAAGGAAAAAATTTTGCTGATAACAATGGTTTTGTGCGATCCAGAAAAACCCTATCAACCCCTGAAGTTCCGGCAGAAATTTACGAGAAAAAAATATCAGACAGCTGCAGTCAAATCCTGGTTATCAGCGGCAGATGTCCGCTGCATGGGGTCAATAGAATAGGCCCCTCCATCAATCTTTTAGCCATGACTGCAATCCATACTTTTAAGCCAGATTATCTAATCAATGCTGGATTTGCAGGAGGCTTTGCAAAACATGCCGCTGTGATTGGAGATGTTTATATTGGCAATGGAAGAGTTTTTAATCATGATCGCCTATTCACAGATGACGATCTCTACAAAGCTTATTGTGAGGGCGGCTTTCCTGTTTTTGATTCCAGTGAGATTGCCGCTGCCATCGACGCAAAAACGGGACAAATCACTTCTAGTGGATCAATGCTTGCATCGAATGAGGAAAAGTTAAATATGGAGCGCTTTGGCTCGACAGTTAAAGACATGGAAGCTGCAGCAATCGCAGAAGTAGCGTTCTTGATGCACGTTCCATTTATTCCCATTAAAGTGATTAGTGACTACGTTGATCACCCTTCTTGTTCTCAAGAACAGTTTAACTCCAACTATCCTCAATTGGTTGCTATGCTTCATAACGCGCTTTTAAAAACCATGCACGAATTGGCCATGAATCAGCACACCATGAATTAACACAGTTTAAGTTTGCCCTCCAGCATAGTATACTTTTTTTAAATTGGTTGTTGGGCAAGATTAAGATGAAAAATAAAATATTTTTTAAGTCATTAATGGCGGAGTTGCCACGACAAAGAAAAGCAAGCATGATTTTGATTTGCCACATATTAGAAGATCAATTTTTATTTTTTGATGCGCTATCTGGAATCATTGATATTGATTTTATTATTGCCATTCCCTATTCACTTGATAAAAGAGCCTATTCTGTTTTGGCTGAAAAATACAAAATTTTCACCCCTACGCTGACTGAGTTGATGAATCGCGACTTCTTGCAAGAATTGATTCTATCTAATATTTCCCCCGTAAAGGAATACATTATTTCTGAGATTGGCGGTTATTGTGCTCCATTCATTAATAATTTAGCTATTGCCATGGGGGGCAAGCTCTTGGGGGTGATTGAGGATACTGAGTCAGGGCATAAAAAATATCTTCAACAGGATAAAATTATGCTTCCCATTGTTTCTGTTGCTAGAAGTATTTTAAAAGAAAAAGAAGATTTTTTAGTGGGAGAGCGATGCCTCTCCTCTTTTTGCGAAATGCTGAGTCGGGGAAATCACGATCCGGTCGATACCTTTAAGATGTGCGGGATTTTTGGGTTTGGAAAAATTGGGCGTTCAATCGCACATGCATTACGTAAAAGGTGTTTTCACAATGTGCTTATATATGATCATAATCCCTTCCAGAGATTACAAGCTTGTGTTGAAGGATTTCAAATTCCACACAAAGAAGTTATGTTACAAAAGGCAGATTATATTTTTGGTGCAACAGGCAATTGTTCACTTTCAGGCGAAGATTTTTACCTTATTAAAAATGGCGCTAGTCTTGTCAGTTGCAGTTCAAAAGACATTGAGTATGATTTGAAAAGTGTATTTTCACTGTATCAAAGCGAGTTTTTTGCAGAAGGTATTCAACAATTTAGATCCAATAAAAACTCATTTTATCTCTTGGCAGAGGGCAGGCCTATTAATTTTTGGAAGCATCCCAAACTCATTGGCCCCATTCTTTTACTGGTGCAAGCTGAAATTATTTTGGCTACATACAAAATTTTATCAGGTCACTTTGCTGCTGGATTAAATACTATTCCCAATGAAGAAAAAGAATTTATTGCGCATCTTTGGCTAAAGAATGTAGGCCGACTGGATTGAGCATGCGACAAAAAGTCTCTCTCAAAACAAAAACAATTACAAAAGCGCATAAAAAAGCCAAGAGCAAGGCAGTCAATCCATGATTAAACATTCCTCGTTGATAGGTTTGCACATGTGTATCAGACATGATGATATATCCGAAAACAGCTTGCATCACTGCTCCGATCAAATTATTAATTGTTGAAGCAAGGCCTTGCGCCATACTGCTCACTTCCGTAGGGTTCATTTCCGCAATCAATGGGTAGATAATCACCTGAGATGCGATGCTGAAGCCAATTAATAAAAACAATGCCCCTGCATACCATGGGTTTAAAGGCGGTGCCGCAAAAATAAGAAGAAGCATAAAGGCCATGGACAGCACAGCCCCAATCCACAACAAAGGTTTTCTTCGCCCCATGCGATCTGAAGCATACCCAAAAAAACTGGAGCCAATCATCACTCCAAAAAATATAAGCCCAGAAATTTGAGCTGCTTCTCCTGCAGAAAGCGCTTGAACTTTCGTGAGATAAATTTCACCCCATAAGCTGGCCAAAATAAAAACAGGCAGGTTCATCAAGCCAATATATAAGCCCGCCAGCCAATTAGCGGGATTTTTAAAAATGGACACAATGTTTTTCAAAACAGGTTGCGTACGCTGAATCATTGCTGTATTCATCTGGAACAAAAACATAAAGATAAGAATGCCCAGTACGCCAAAAAGCAGGGCTGAAGTATGCCAGTTTACGTAATTTTCAAGCAGAGAAAAAAAGGAATTTCCAAAAGACCCTCCCAATACGCCGAATGAAATCATAAAGCCAATTGCTTTTCCAGCATGCTTGCCAGGATAAAGTTTGACACCAGTTCGCACAGTCCCTAGCAAAACAAAAGCACTGGCTGAGCCACACAGTATTCTGCCAATAAAAATTTCAGGCGTCGTATGCGACAAGCACATTATAAAAATGCCAATCACATCAGTCAGCATTGCACCCAGCATGAGCTGTCGGGTGGAAAATTTGTCGAATAAAAACCCGGCAGGAATAAGCCACAGCGCATTTGCATACAGATATCCAGATGATAGCAGGCCCAGTTTTTCAGGAGTCAAAGAAAACTCACCAATCAGATTCTGGCTGATCACATTGAAGAAGGATAGGGATGCAATCGAATAAAAGAAAAAAAGCGCAGAGGCGACACATGCCAGGCCTTTACTAGAAAACATGATTTTTCCTTAATCTATTTTCCAGGGGTTAGATCATTATCGGCTTTGGCAGAAGCCTCTGCAACCAGATCATCAAATCGTGCCCAGGGGCCGGTGCATGAGCGATATCCTCTATTCATGCCTGAGATGATATCCATCTCACTTTTGGTTAGTTCAAAATCAAATGCTGCCCAGTTTTCGGCAAGGTGCTCTAAGCTGCTTGTTCTGACAACAGGGGTCATCTCTTGTTGCACGAGCCAACGCAGAATAATTTGAGCAGGTGTTTTTTCACGTGCCTCTGCAATCTTTGTGATACGCGCATCTGCAAGTAATTCTCCTCCTTCACAGAGAGGTCGATAAGCCATAATTCTGATTCCCTGTGATTTACAGAATTCAGCCAATCCTATTTGGTTAAGATAAGGGTGAAATTCAACTTGATTCACATCTACATGTGCAAGATCCGCACCTAACTTATTTAGATATTTAACAGTGAAGTTGCTGACTCCAATGCTTTTAATTAATCCTGCCTCTTTGAGAGGGATAAGTGCTTTTAAGGTATCAGGGAAATTATCTATTACAGCGGGATTGTGGATAAGCAACTGATCAAGATAATCGATTTTTAACTCAGTCAATATTTGCTTCACAACCACATCAACAGCCCCTCCTGACTCAAATAGATTGCCACTATGAAATTTACTGCAAACAAATAAATCTTCCCTGCGTCTAGCTTGCAGTGCAGATGCCACAGCAGCATGACTGCCATATCCTGTTGCAGTGTCAACCATGGTCACTCCACGGTCTAGTGCAGATATTAAAAATGCAGGCAACGCCTCCAGGCTTTTAAAACCATCTGTTCCCAAGCCCATCAATGGCATTTTGACGCCACTCTTTAATATTGATCCTAACATTTACTCTCCTTCTTGGTTTCTTACTATTTTGATGCAACCTCTAATGTATGCGCCATTGTCAGCAAATTCTTTATCCCTTTTTTTGTTGGGGCTAAACAAAAAATCCGAATCAGCCAAGGGGATTTCTCTTGTTGGCCTGATTTCTTGCCCATAGGCATACATTTCGCCATGAAAATACTCAAAGCGCATTCTTTCCATTAGATTATTGAATCGGACATTGTCTATTTTTAAATTGCCATAATCATGCTCAAAAACTAATTGTTTCAAATTGATCAAATCTCGCATGTCTTCAATATTGCTACTCATATTTCTAAAATTTGGAGTCGATGATAAAAGCGTTGGTGTCTGCATTGAGTAATAGATAGGGCTATTCTCTGTTTGCGAAAAATTATAAGGTCGCATAATTGTGGGAACCTGGCCATCCAGTCCATAAATACTGCTATAAATTTCTTGTATTTCGTTTAGTGGGCCAGCAAAATCATCACCATTAATAGGTCGACTTCCTGAGATTCCCCCGAGTGAAATAAGAATCAGATGCTTGAGTGTGTCAACGACATAAGGATCAGGTTTCATCCCTTTTTTTGTCAGAATTGCCGAAGCTTGTTGCCATACCACATCTAGAATCACTTTGCGACGCCCTAGTTCGCAATGATCCCATGCCTTTCGCTGAATGTAGCATTTTAATTTGAGCCAGGCAGAGTCATCTTTTTGCAATTGATCAGCCCATGTTTTGGTGAGAAATAATAACTCACAATCCCATGAGGTTTTAAAGTTAGGGCTGGCATAAAGTTCTTTAAAGATTTCCCAATGATCAATCAAGCGTTTTGGCGCAGGTGAAGTGACTCCATATGCGCGATTCAATTTTTTATGTGCCGCTTTTTTTGATATGCGTGGAATCATATACAGTGAACGTGCGCCCGAGGAAACTGTATAGGCTGCAGTGGAACCAAACACTTCAACGATTCCAATTTCTAGGCCAGTATTAGGCCCAGAAAGCGCTACAGAAAAGACTTTTTCATCCAGTTCGCGATAAATTTCCAGGCTATTTTCCGTGATCATTCCCATTGGGATTGAGCGATAGCCTAATTTTCCCTGCCACCTTTTGTCGATCTTGGAGTCATTAATCGGAACAGTCATCGTGTTACTGACAGGAAGATGAAGAACGTCATTTTGCACAATCAACGTACCAAAAGGATAGCGGACTTTTATTAGAGTAAAGCTATCATCTAAATTCAGTTCATCAATGATTTGCATGAGCTCCTGGCAGCCTTTAGCTGCAAGCTTTCGCGCTTCTTTCCATGTAATTTCTTCAATCAGAGCTTCTGTATTTTTCCGCATAAAACACCTCTTTTTGGTTGTTAAATTTTAAGGTAAAAATATTCACAATATAACTATGCATTTTATCTCTAAAAAACAGATGTGATTATTATATCAGAAAAAAACGGATCTTTTTCATAATTAAATAACAGTGCTGCTTTTTGCTTATAAAGCAGCAGCTTGGAAGTTTTTTTGTATAGGTGTTAACTAGCTAAGTACTAAGCAAATATCTAAATCACAGTTTTAAATCGTCAGATATTCGCGTAGTAAACGTGACAAAATTAAAAAATCATAACCAACGAAGGAGCCCCTGATGAAGTTACGCCAATTGACCATTAAAAACGACCCACGCCTTTCTGCAAAACTACCCAGCCCCTTACTTGAACAAGTCAGAGCCGCAGCTAAATCAGGAAAACGCCCAATTCCCGATGAAGTCATCCGCAGAATTGGCAGAACATTTCGTGACATCTATGCCGTGGAATATAGAGTGGAAGCCTGCGAGCTAAAAGGAATTTTGAAAAACTCCCCGCTTGAAGAAAAACATATGCAGCGTTTCCCCAAGGAAATGCTTGAAGCCCTGGAAGAATCTGCCAATCATGAGGGGCACAGCTTGGATATGGAAGTCACATTGCGTCTGATGGCGACCTTCCATACCCCTCATATTTTTGAAGCAGGTGACCTATTCACAACAATAAGACATACGCGATTGACCAAAGCGGATGAAGACCGTGAACGTCAACAATATAAAATCGCTTGCGCCAGTTGTTATGAACGCGACAAATTAAAAGTTTTTTTGGCCTATGCAGACAGATTGCCAAAAACCACCAGGGAAGTCTTTCATTACATCGATGTGGATTCGGAAGCAGAAATCATTCTGCAAAAAATGCGCAAACAAGATCTGAAAAACAAAGCCCCGAAAGATCCGATCAAAAAAAGAGATTGGCACGCCATTAAAAAAATGATTCAAGTCATTCCGCTGGAAAATAAACCAGATCCAGAAGATTCATCAAATCAATAACCAGGAGCCCAGAACATGAACGCAACAATAAGAAAAATAAACGGATCTACATCCACTGATCTTGTCATTTTATTTCAAACAGAATACGGCGCACAACGCCTTGAAATATCTAAAACGGGCTGGTGCGATTTGAATGATCTGGATTGCTTTTGCAGAGCACTATTTCCTGCTCATGAGCTGGGCTCTCTTTCAGCAGATAAACTGGTTCGTTTAGCCAAAAAAATCTACCAGATCTATAGCCGAGAAGACCTAATTTCATTGCAGTCAGCACTGTCTAAAAAAATGAGTTCGCTGTTGTTTTTCAAGCAGTCAGTGAGTGGTCGGATTTTGCGTACGCTGGAAAGCCAGCAATCAGTAGCGGCATAAAAACTTGTTGTAGCTGGCAAGGCTCACCTGGATTCTGCAATGGGGCAGGGTTCGGGTTGAGTTCTTTTAATTTTCTCCGCGTCACTATTTGCACGAATAGTGACGCGGAAAAAATCTACCTAAAACCCCGCTGCAATGCGGCTTTATCCAGCCATAATTGTCAGCCTGAATTTTAGGACAACACTTTTTTAGTGTTCCCCAGCCCCCAAATAGCGGGGGAACACTAAAACTTAAAAATCAACAATATAGTTGACAAACAATAAAATTAATATTGCTTTTTTAACCAAATCATGTATAATTTACACTGTTGATACAACTGAAGACGGACATAAATCCAGAAACTCGCTAAAGAGTCTTGTATAAAGCCATTATGACCCTTGAATCTCGTGGCAGATCGTTCAGTAAAGGGGCTTCCGAAGCATTCACTATAAGTGAAAGCACTTTCCCAGCAGAGATACTCAGAAATCCATTGCTCTTGCTATAAGCAAGGCACTTCTTGTTCTTTTGAACTCGAATCCATACGGCGAGCTATAAGCACGCTGACTGTAGGCTATTTTCTTTTTGCCCACATCCGGAGAAACGCTATACGCCTTCTCAAAAAAACCATTATTAAAACTAGAAAGGAGAGCTATGTAATCAAGCAGACATCACAATCCAAGCCTAGGGTGCGTTCACGCGCACTGTAGCTTTAAGACTTAGTGGACCTTAAAGCACGCTTACCTTAGCACTAAACAAAATCCACCTGATGTCGATTACATAGCAAACCTTCATGAGCCATGAACAAGGAAAAAATCATGAATACAACAAGCAACAACCGAAAGCCCAGCTTTCAACAAGATATCCGAGATCGCCTCAATCAGATCCCAGGAAGAAGCCCATCCTATCGGGCGTATTTACAACGAACCGCCCATTCAAACATGAACGATTTAATGCGTCTGGGGATTTTACCCTTTAAGCTGAAAAATCTGACAGCAGATCGCGTTGAGGCATTAGTCGCCTACTGGAAACAGAACAATCGATCTGCCAAAACCATCATGAATCGACTGACTGTAATACGGATGCTCGCCGTGCCCATTCCCAACAACAAGGAGTTAGGCATTATTTGCATCCCAAAAGTCAAAGACTGGTCTTTTTTAAAAATAAAAATTGACCCAGATCTCATGCAAATCGAGGAGGTAAAGCATATCTGTTTGCTGCAATTATTTTTTGGCCTCAAGAAAACTGAAGCGATTCACGCCAGTGCACTCCTGGCCAAATCTGACGTATTGATCGTACCCAGATCAATCAGCCATAACAGGAAAGAGCGTCGCATCGTCATCGACACTTCCGCGCAGCGTGATTTAATTAAGCAGTTGCAGAAAAGCCGCTGGCCCGCTCGTGTTACAGGCCTATCCTTTTTGCATCGAGCGATTTTGCACGAATTCAATGTCATGGATGGCGAATATTTCAGATACCACTACATCATCAACCGGTTTGAGGCACTTTCCCTCAACACCTCATCTTATCAGGCTGCCAGGATCCTCCGCCGTGAAATAGGCCGTTATCTATTCAGCCAAATGCAAGGAGCTCTATCATGAGTAGAAAATTCTTAGATAACTGTCTTTTTAGCCTCAACAACAAATTCCGCGGGCCAGTCGGCCTATCTCACGGAAGCCGAAGAGATTATCACTTCGGCTTGACGAGGATGGTGCGAGAATTGCATGCAGGAGGAATTCAAATCTCCCACATCACGCACTTCAAACCACGACACGTGATTTATCTTGTCAAACAGTGGCAAGAGGCTGGCTCAAGCACAGGGACAATCAAAAACCGTCTTTCCCAATTGCGTTTTTTGTCGCAGCTAATCAGGCGACCTGATCTCGTGCCCAAGCTCAACAAGGATCTTGATGTAGGCGCACGCATCTATATCAGTCCCGTCAGCAAAGCGATTCACGAGGTGGATTTATCAAAATTTGAAAATCTACTGATCCGCTACTCAGTCCAACTGCAACAGCAGTTTGGCTTGCGGCGTGAGGAATCCATCAAGTTCATCGCCAGCGATGCAGATAAAGGCAGTCATATCACCCTGACTGCCTCCTGGACCAAAGGCGGAATCGAGCGCAACATCCCGATTACCAATGATACGCAGCGGGCATTGCTCGATGAAATCAAAACCAAGATCAACAAAGGAAATTCGCTGATTCCAGCGGACAAAACCTATGCCTATCAGCGCCGCGTCTACGATACAGACGTTTATAAAGCTGGATACAGCAATTTTCATGGCTTAAGGCATGCGTACGCGCAAAGGCGCTATCTGGAATTAACCCATGAGCTGACTCAAAGCAAAGGCTGGCCTGCACCCCATCAAGGCGGCAAGTCTCAAAAAGACATGACACCTGATGAACGCAATATCGACCGGCAAGCGCGCCTGATCCTCTCCAACGAACTGGGTCATTCACGCGGGCAAATCACTCAAGTTTATCTTGGCAACTAAACAAGGAATACCATCATGATGCAACACAATCAAATTCTCAGAAAACCCCAAGTCATCAAAATGACGGGCCTCAGCGATTCATCCATCTGGCGGCGCGAGCACGAGGGAGAATTCCCCAAACGCCGCCGCCTCGGCCTTCGGGCCGTTGGATGGTATTATGACGAGGTCGTTGCGTGGATTGAGCGGCGGGAGGTAAGCATGCCAGATCTATGACTCCCATATTTTCTGAACTAAAAACATGCTATGATGACATCATTCTTATAGCTCGGAGCAAATGAGCATATAAATACTTGCGATGTCTTCTTATGAGTCATTTTTTTGCTCAATGAGTTCATCTTCCATCCAGAACGCATCTTCTATTTTTTTAATTTTTTTAATCATTTTTTTACAAACCACTGACGTGACTTT
>CANJQG010000045.1 GCA_947476405.1 Thiotrichales bacterium | reverse complement strand
TTGTCTGGCTACAATCGTTACTCGCATATCACCGCACTGAGAGCAGACGGCGTCAATCCAGATTTACTGGGAATGACTAAGGTCGTCAGCGAAGACTCGATGAGGCGTACGATGCTCAGTGTCGTTGAATAGCGAGGCATGGATTGGCTACGCTCTACACTTTATTACAGATTTTGTCGGTCTCAATCTTTGAGAAGACTGAGCTTTTATGCGCCTTGCAGCCTAGGGCCAACAAATCTGCCTCTACACCGTCAGATAACCAATTGAGTTTGCTTTAAATTAAACCGGACACTAGTGAGTACACAGAGAAAGTTGGCAAGATGGCGTGAAGCGGTTTTTTACGACTCATTTTATGGTATCCTAGTTTGATGATTTCCAGGCAAAGGATATAAGAAATGAAAGACGCGTATATTGTGGCGGTGCAACGATCTGCGCTGTGTAAAGCGGGGCGGGGCGCTTTTGTGAATCTACGCCCGGATCGCTTACTGGCGGAGTTGATTGCCCAGTTGATGAAGCGCTTTCCGATGGTGAAAGATCAGATCGATGATGTGGTGATCGGCTGCGCAATGCAGGAAGGTCCTCAGGGGGTGAACGTGGCGCGGGTGTCGGCGTTGCTGGCGGGGTTGCCGCATCGTGTTCCGGGTGTCACAGTGAATCGCTTGTGTAGTTCGGGTTTACAAAGTATTGCTTATGCGGCAGAGCGAATTCAGTTGGGATTGTCTGATCTTGTTTTAGCGGGCGGCGTTGAAAGTATGAGCATGATTCCTTTCACTTCGAATCGCTTTTCTTTTAATCCAGATTTGTTTGATGGCCAACATGCGGATGATTTGGGGATTGCCTATGGCATGGGTTTAACCGCTGAAGTGGTGGCTAAAAAATATCAGATTAGCCGTGAAGATCAGGATCGCTTTGCTTTTGAGAGTCACAGACGAGCGTTGCAAGCGATTCAAAATGGCTGGTTTAAAGCGGAAATTGAAGTGCTTGAAGTACGCAATCATCATGCTGATTTAGCGGTCGGGAAAATTATTGAAAAAATGCTTAAAGTGACTCAGGATGAAGGGCCACGTGCGGATTCGTCCTTTGAAGCGCTGCAAAAATTGCCTCCTGCATTTGCGAAAGGGGGGACGGTGACGGCTGGCAATAGTTCACAGATTTCTGATGGGGCGGGTATTGCATTGATTATGAGTGAAAAAATGCTCAAGGCCTTAAATCTTGTGCCGATTGCGCGCTTTTGTGGTTTTGCGGTGGAAGGCGTGGACCCTGCTGAAATGGGCATTGGGCCGATTCAGGCGATTCCAAAAGTATTAAAACAAGTGGGCTTAAAACAAAAAGACCTGGATTGGATTGAATTAAATGAAGCCTTTGCAGCCCAAAGTGTGGCCGTAATTCGTGCTTTAGATCTTGATCCGTCAAAAGTTAATCCAAATGGCGGTGCGATTGCTTTGGGGCATCCCCTGGGCGCAACAGGAACGATCCGTGCTGCAACCCTTTTGCACGGATTGCAACGCATTAATGGGCGTTATGGAATGGTGAGTATGTGTGTCGGCGTTGGAATGGGTGCCGCTGCGATTTTTGAGAGGATATAATGAAAAAAAAGCAACTCGGATGCATTGTATGGGCCTGTTTTTTCTTGCATCATTTAAATGCTGAAAACCAGGTTTCTGTTTCTGCGAAATCAACGTATCAATCTGTAACGGAGGTTTATTCTGCCGGGCCTAATGTGCGAAAGCCTGTCATGATTCCCGCAGTGACAGATTATGGCCAGGCCCCTTTTTATCGGGGCGTGACTTTGTCAGGCTTGGAATATCCTGGAACCTTTGAGTCGGCGATTCTGCAACGTCCTGATCTTCCCGATGCGCGTTATTTTGTAGCGCAGGGAATGAATTTTATTCGCCTGCCTATTCGGGCTGAGTTTATTCTGCCAAATCCTGATGACAAGGCGAATTTAGTGAATGAGGTCTATTTGGGTGCAGTCTATGATACCCTGCAAAAATATCTGGCGAGTGGCTTGACTGTGGAGCTGGACCTTCATAATAGTATGCGATTTTGCGCCAATGCGGGCGGTACGGGTCCAGTTGGCGATGTCATGGATCCTGTAAATCAGCACTGTGTGATTTTAACGCCTGATCAATTGTCGCATCTCTGGACTTTAATTTTGACAGCGCAATTGATTATTCCGGGTATTGATGGTGTTGTCCGCATTGCAGATCTCGCGGAGCGTTACCCGACACAATTGATGTTGGGTGTGATGAATCAGCCTTTCGATTATTCGCCTGCGCAATCGCTTTCTACGGCAGCACTTTTTACAGCGGAAGTGGCTGCAGCAAAAGCAATTCAAGCGGTTGCGCCAAAAAATATCATTATTTTGAGTGGAAATGGATTTGATTCTTTGCGGACTTGGATGTCCCCTATAACAGGAAATTCGAAAATATTTACTTTGGATGCACTGAAGGCTCAGAAATTAGATGTCTCAAAGATTGTTATAGAGGTTCAGCAATTTTTCGATTGGAGTTATAATGGGCGAAACCAAGCTTGTAATCACTATAGTAATTATTTGTCTTTTGAGGAAGATGTTGGCGTTTTAGATGGCGCGGGAACGGATATTTTTGGTGCATGGATGAAGCAAAATAAGATGCCGGTTTTTCTGACGGAGTTTGGAGGGGCGGATACTTTGGCCGATGGCTCGCCTAATCAAGATTGTCGTCAGGATATTATTTGGATGCTCCAATATGTGGATACCCATGCCTACGATGATAAAAATGCTGCAGGAGGCGGTTTTGTGGGTTGGGCATTATGGCATGCAAATCGTCATAATCAGGGGGAGGTTCCTTTCAATTTTCTGCAACAGGCGGATTCCAGCGTCTATGATGGAAAAGGCATTGCGCAAGGCTCGGCTAATGGTCTCATGCCCGCTGTCATTTCAAAATATTTGGTTCCTCCGAAATAGGTCAGTGGGTGAGGGCGAATGGATGGAGATCCGCCCGTATTGTAAAGATGGTAATTGCCGACACAAAATCCTTTGTGCTATACTTCAGGGGAATATAGGTGAACAAGGAGTGCGTCCGCATGGCAAAAGGTCCGCGTAATATTGGGGTTTTATCCCTCATGAAGTATCGGTTTCCGATTAATGCATTGGTTTCGATTTTGCATCGTTTATCGGGTGTGATTTTGTTTTTGTTCATACCCTTTATTTTATGGACTTTGCATTTATCTTTGAGTTCTCAGGCTAATTTTTTGATGGTGAAAGATTATTTTGGTTCACCCATCGTGATGTTTTTTACCTGGGTGGTTTTGTCTGCGTTATACTATCATGTCATTGCGGGCGTTAAACATCTGCTGATGGATGTGGGTTATTTTGAAGAAAAAGTCTCAGGGCGGATTGCAAGTATTGTAGTCATCATTCTCGGGATGATCGGTGTTGTAGGTATAGGAGCGTGGATCGTATGTTAAATCAAATGACATCATTGTCTCGTAATGGGCTGAAAGACTGGTATGTGCAACGCGTGTCGGCGTATGTTTTATTGTTTTATTTCATTTTTTTGGTGAGCTATATTGTCGGGCATCATCCGATTTCCTTTGCAGCCTGGTATGCGCTGTTTCATCATACGATTATTAAAGCGGTGACCGTGCTGGCTTTGTTGTCGCTGATTGCGCATGCTTGGGTCGGGATCTGGACGGTGCTGACCGATTATGTCACCTGTGCATATGCGCGCCTGACGCTGATCACGCTGATGATCCTTGCGTTTGTGGTGTATTTTGTTTGGGCTATTGAAATTCTCTGGGGTTAATCATGACAATTGCGAAATATGAATTTGATACCATTATTATTGGAGCGGGAGGCGCAGGGTTACGTGCGGCCTTGCAGTTGGCTCAATCGGGTTTGAAAACAGCCGTCATCACTAAAGTTTTCCCTACGCGTTCGCATACCGTGTCTGCACAAGGTGGTATGGCCGCGTCTTTGGGCAATGCGCATCCGGATGATTGGCGTTGGCATATGTATGATACCGTCAAAGGGTCTGACTATATTGCGGATCAAGATTGTGTTGAGTATATGTGCGAAATTGCACCGCAAGTGGTCTATGAATTGGAACATATGGGCATGCCTTTTTCACGCCAAAAAGATGGTAAAATTTATCAACGTGCCTTTGGGGGCATGTCACGTGAATATGATGTGGGTAAAATTGCGGAGCGGACGTGTGCGGCATCCGATCGGACAGGACATGCGCTTTTACATACCTTGTACCAAAATAATTTAAAACATGAAACGACTTTTTTTACAGAATGGTATGCCCTGGATTTAGTTAAAAATAAAAAAGGTGAAGTGGCGGGTGTGATGGCGATGTGCATGGAAACCAGCGAAATTGCATTTTTCCATGCGCGTGCCACAGTTTTGGCTACAGGTGGCGCGGGACGCATTTTTGAATCCACGACCAATGCGTATATCAATACAGGCGATGGCGTGGGCATGGGGTTGCGTGCAGGTGTGCCGGTTCAGGATATTGAATTCTGGCAGTTTCATCCGACGGGAATTGCGGGCGCAGGCGTTCTGGTGACAGAAGGCTGTCGCGGTGAAGGCGGGATTTTGCGCAATAAAGATGGTGAGCGCTTTATGGAGCGTTATGCGCCGAATGCCAAAGATTTAGCATCGCGCGATGTGGTTTCACGTGCTTGTATGGTTGAAATTCGAGAAGGGCGTGGGTTTTCGAAAGGGGGCGTTGATTATGTTGAGCTTGATCTGACCCATTTGGGTGAAGCTTTGATTTCTGAACGTCTGCCGGGTATTCGTGAATTGGCAATGACCTTCTGTCATGTCGACCCGACTAAAAAGCCGATTCCTGTTGTTCCGACTTGTCATTATATGATGGGCGGTCTGCCGACGAATATTCATGGTCAGGTCATTAATCAAGATGAGAAAGGAAAAGATTATATCGTGCCGGGTCTTTTTGCGGTGGGTGAATGTGCTTCTGTTTCAGTGCATGGCGCAAACCGATTGGGGAGCAATTCCCTGCTCGATTTAGTGGTGTTTGGCCGTGCAGCGGGCATTTTTATTGAAAACAATTTTAACGAAGGTAAGTTGCCTTTATTTGATTATTTGGAAGAAGATATAGTGGCGGCAGAAGCGCGCTTGAATCGTTGGGAAACCTCAACGGAAGGCGAGAGTTTCCAGGTCATTCGTGCTGAGATGAAAAAAGTCATGCAGACTGATTTTGGTGTCTTCCGCGAAGCGAAAGCAATGGAATCGGGTTTGCTGAAATTAAAAGCCTTGCGTGAGCGTTTAAATCATGCTGTTTTATCAGATAAAAGTAAAATATTTAACACCATGCGTATCGAAGCACTAGAAATGGATAATCTCATGGCGATCGCCATGGCAACCGCTGTGGCCGCGATGAATCGAACTGAAAGCCGCGGTGCCCATAGTCGTGCAGATTTTACTGAGCGTGATGATGAAAATTGGCTGAAACACACCTTGTATTTTATGGAAAACGATCAAGTCGGAACGCGTGAAGTAAACATGAAGCCGCATCACATCGATAGCTTGAAACCTAAATTGAGGACGTACTAAAATGGCTGATTACAAAACCGATTTATATGAGTTTGAGATTTATCGTTATAATCCTGAAACGGATGCGAAGCCTAAAATGCAGCAGTATACCTTAGAAGTTCCTGCGGATACAGGCATGATGTTGCTCGCAGCCATCGAAAAATTGAAAGAACAAGATCCTACCATTGCCTTGCGTCGTTCTTGTGCAGAAGGGGTATGCGGTTCGGATGGCATGAATGTCAATGGCAAAAACCGCCTGGCCTGCATTACCCAGCTCTCCACTTTAGGCAAAAAAGTGACTTTGCGTCCGCTGCCTGGCTTGCCTGTGGTGCGTGATCTGATCGTGGATATGACTCAGTTTTATAAAAATTATGAGCGTGTGAAGCCTTATCTTCAGCCTGGAGAAGAGCCTGCGCCGGCCAAAGAACGCCTGCAATCTCCAGAAGATCGTGCGAAATTAGATGGCCTGTACGAGTGTATTCTTTGTGCCTGTTGTACCACGAGCTGCCCTTCCTTCTGGTGGAATCCCGACAAATTTATCGGCCCAGCCGGTCTCTTGCAAGCCTATCGTTTTATCGCCGATAGTCGAGATCAAGCCACGGATCAGCGTCTCACTGATTTAGAAGATCCATTCAGCGTCTTTCGTTGTCGTGGCATCATGAACTGTGTCGATGTTTGTCCCAAGAGTTTGAATCCAACCAAGGCCATCGGTAAACTCCGTTCAATGATGCTCAAGCGCGCTGTTTAGCTTGGGATTGAATCGCAGCTGCTCTATGTAATTGTTTAAGTTTTATTTTTAAAAGCCTGCTGGATGAAAATTTCAGCAGGCTTTTTTTTGGCTTAAAAATCCTGATCATGTAATGTCCCTTTTTGCATTGAAACAACATCGTGATATAATGCGTGCACGCAATGAGAGAAGGAATGACCCGATGCAAGGATATTGGAAAACATCAGAATTAGAAGGTGAAAACGCGACTTATTTGGACATGCTGTATGAGGTGTATCTGGATGATCCCACTGCGGTTGATGCCAAATGGCAGGCGTATTTTGCCGCGTTGGGGCCTGTTCAGTCAGATCTGAAGCATTCTGATGTGCAGCAGGCTTTTGTGGATTTGGCAAAGCATCCGCAATTTTCCGTGGCGGCGTCTAGCTCCTGTGCAGAGGATGCATATCGTCAAAAAGGACATCTGCTGGCAAAGATTGATCCCCTTAATTTACTCAAGTTGCCACAAGCCACGGATTTGGGTCTCGATGAAAATTTGGTAAAATTCAAAGCGATGTATGCGGATAAAATTGGCTATGAGTTCATGCATATTGAAGACGATGCCCGTCGGGAATGGCTTCGGGAGCGCATTGAAGCACCCCGTAAAGCATTGTCTCTTGAGCAGAAGCAATTTTTGTTAGAGCGATTAGCGGCGGCAGATGGCTTGGAAAAGTATTTAGGCATTAAATATGTCGGCCAAAAACGCTTTTCTCTGGAGGGCGGCGATGCATTGATTCCAATGATGTCTGCTCTCATTGAGCGTGCGAGTGAAAAAGGCGTGCGTGAGATTGCAATTGGGATGGCGCATCGCGGACGTTTGAATGTCTTGGTGAATATTCTGGGTAAGGCCCCTAAAGACTTGTTTGCTGAATTCGAAGGGCATCATGATGATTCGTTATTAGCGGGGGATGTCAAATATCATAATGGTTTTTCGTCTGATGTATTAACGAAATCGGGAGAGGTGCATCTGGCTTTGGCGTTTAATCCGTCGCATTTGGAAATTGTCTCGCCCGTAGTCGAAGGCTCTGTTCATGCGCGTTTGAATAAATATCAACAGAATACGGGTGAAGTCTTTGCGATTCAAATTCATGGTGATGCCGCGGTGGCGGGTCAGGGCTGCGTGTATGAAACCTTGAATATGTGTGGAACGCGGGGGTTTGATAATGGCGGTTCGATTCATATTGTCATCAATAATCAGGTGGGTTTTACCACGAGTGATCCGCGCGATGCTCGAGCGACACGCTATTGTACCGATGTGGCTAAAATGTTTGATGTGCCTGTTTTTCATGTCAATGGCAATGATCCTGAAGCGGTCTTGTTTGTGACGCAATTGGCCATCGATTATCGTCAGCAGTTTAAAAAAGAAGTGTTTATTGATTTAGTCTGTTATCGTCGTCAGGGTCATAATGAATCTGATGAACCCTCTGGCACGCAGCCATTGATGTATCAAGTCATCAAGGCTATGCCTGTCCCCGCTAAAGTCTATGCGGATCGTTTGATTCAGGAAGGGATATTGACCGAAGCCGAGTGGCTACAGGTTCAGCATGCCTATAAAGCTGCGCTTGATGATGGGAAGTCCGTCATCAATCTGACTAAAAAACAAGGTTTGATAAATGAGTGGGCGCGTTTTCAAAAGCAAGATTGGCGCGTAAATTATACGACAACATTAGATAAAAAAATGTTGCTGAGTTTGGCTGAAACATTAGATCAAATTCCTGCCTCTGTTTCTGTTCAAGCGCAGGTTGATAAGGCGCTCAAAGATCGCGCTAAAATGACAGCAGGTCTTTTGCCTGTGAATTGGGGCTATGCTGAAATTTTGGCTTACGCTTCTCTTGTGCAAAAAGGGAGTGCAGTTCGTCTAACCGGTGAAGATGTGGGTAGGGGGACATTCTCTCATCGTCATGCTATTTTACATGATCAAAAAACGGGAGAATGCACGATTCCGCTGCAGCATCTGTCTGATCAACAAGCCGCTTTTACGATTTATAATTCGCTTTTATCAGAAGAAGCCGTATTGGCTTTTGAGTATGGGTATGCGTCTACTACACCCGATGGTTTGACGATTTGGGAAGCGCAGTTTGGCGATTTTGTGAATGGCGCGCAAGTGATTATCGATCAATTTATGAGTGCAGCGGAAGAAAAATGGGGGCGCTTATGTGGTCTGACCTTATTGCTTCCGCATGGTCAAGAAGGAATGGGGCCCGAGCATTCTTCTGCGCGTCTGGAGCGTTTTTTACAACTCTGTGCGCATGATAATATGCAGGTGTGTAATCCAACCACTCCAGCTCAGATTTATCATTTGTTGCGACGTCAGGTTTTAAGGCCTTATCGTAAGCCTTTGGTGATTATGTCGCCTAAAAGCTTGTTGCGTCATCCCTTGGTTACGTCTACTTTAGATGATCTGGCCGATGGGCATTTTATGCCCGTTATTGGCGAAATCGATGTGATGGATTTGAAAACAGTACGGCGCGTTATTTTCTGTCAAGGAAAGGTTTATTATGATTTATTGATCAAGCGTCGTGAGAAGAAGATCAGTGATATTGTCATTATTCGTTTGGAGCAGATGTATCCCTTTCCAGATCTTGAAATCAAAGCGGTGCTGAAAGACTTGACTGCGGTGAAAGAGTGGGTCTGGTGTCAGGAAGAGCCTGAAAATCAAGGTGCCTGGTTTAAGGTCTCGCAAGATTTTGCAGCGCTGGGCTTGCCTTGCCGTTATGTTGGACGCAAAGCGTATGCCTCACCGGCGGTGGGTTATGCCAGTGTATTTAAAGAAGAGCAGGACGCCTTGGTTTCGGAGGCTTTAGCTTAAAGCCAATGCTGGGTATGTCCCACAATTAAAATGACGCCAATGAGGATGACGGAGCTGAAAATTTGCAGCAAAGTCATTTTGGGGCGTTTTCGTTTGCTTTGTGGGGTTTCTTCGGTCATGATTTGGCGTCCTGTTCAAGTGGGCGGTATTGCTTGCTAAGGCGATCTAAAACCGCATTGATAAACTGATGGCCGGTTTCCGCGCCAAACTCTTGCGTAAGATCAACATATTCTGATAAGACCACTTGGTAGGGGACATCAAAACGTTGTTTGAGCTCTGTGGAGGCTGTGCGTAAAATGGCGAGCTCCATCGGATTAATTTCTTTCAAGGGGCGGGCTGCTCTGTCGATAATGGCCTCATCAATGACGGTTTGATTCATTATAAAGGCTTGAATCAATTCAGCAAAGAGGGCCCAATCTACATAGGTATGATAATCATTTCGGGCTTGAAACTCGGCAATCAGCTCGGATGCTGGGCTGGGATTAAAATGCCATTGATAGAGCGATTGAATAGCGAAGGTTCTCGCTTTATGGCGCGATTTTTTAGACATCATAATAGGATTCGATCGTGTTAAACTCAGGTGGGCGCTATTATACGCTATAACTTCCCGTTAGTAAAAGACTCAACTAGAGTCGGGGATCCCGCCAGAAGTCCTCCATCTACGGGTAAAGCAATGCCTGTAATCATTCTAGCGGCATCAGAAGCTAGAAAACCAACGGCTTCTGCAATATCTTCAGGTTGTGTAATATCACCGAGAGGGTACCATTTTTTGATGTCTTCAAATATATCTGGATTGCGCGCAGCCCGGTCTTCCCAGAGGCGAGTTTTGACACTGCCTGGGCAGACGATATTTGCTCGAATGCCATATTTTCCAAATTCGACTGCCAATGCTTTGGTGTAACTCTCTAAGCCGGCCTTTGCGGCGCTATAACACGGGTAGCCTAAGGTAGTCATGCCGTTTACACTGCCAATATTGATAATGACCCCTTTATTTTTTTTGATAAATCCAGCGCGTAAAGCCTCAACGCAATGATAGGCTGAAATAAGATTGAGTTCGATTTCTTGTCTGAAAGTGGTTGCTGTACTGTCTTGAAGTCTTTCACAATAACCGCCCCCTGCCACATTGATCAAGATATCCACGGTTTTGCCTAGGTGTGCTTGTGCCGCGCCAAATTGTGCATTGACTTGTTTTTCGTCAGTGACATCACAGTGAATAATTTGATATTTTACATTAGTTATTTTAAGTGTAATATCTAATGTTTGCAATGCATTTTGATCAATATCTACAATAATAATTTCTGCCTGGTGGCGTATAAAATAGTCTAGAATAGCGCGGCCGATGCCTTGTGCTGCTCCCGTAATTAAAACGAGTTTTCCTTCAAATAGAGCGGACATGTTTTTGTTTCCTTGTTGAAAAAGCCTTTTGAATTTCTTCTAAAGAGTGGTGAGTCGTTTCTGGAATTAATCTCCAGGATATTATAAAGTAACAGAGGGTGAAAAAAGCTAAAAGGAGGTAGGTGTGGGTCATTCCGAGCATATTATTGACATGGAAAAAGACGCTGGCCACAGCCCATGAGGTCATGGAGTTGGCAAATAAAGCAATGGAGAGGCCTTTGCCTCGCACGCCAGTAGGTAATAACTCGGTTAAAATGAGCCAAACAAGCGCACCAGGACCCACTGCAAAACAGAAGATAAAACAAAGAATCCCAATCAATGAGGCCGTCGGTGATGCCGAAAAATGGCTGACCAGCGCCAGGAAAAGATAAGAGAGGGTCACGCCGCCTGTGCCCAACATCATCAAGAGGCGTCGGCTTAACTTATCCGCAAAGCAGGCGGCCAAAATAGTGGCAATAAAATTGATGAGGCCAATGAAAATAGAAGCATCAATTGCATTTTGCGTGCCTTTTATGCCTGCGGCATTAAAAACAGCAGGGGCATAAATCAGGATAGAATTAATGGCAGTGAGCTGATTTAAAACTGCAACCACGAGCACGATGGTGAGCGGCAGTGCAACGCGACGATTAAAGAGGTCTCTCCAGCGACTTCGTTGATCTTGTTTATGAGCGGATTTCATTGCGATTAAGTCAGAGGCGGCTTCTTCTTTAGGGCGTGTCATGTTGAGAATTTTAAGGGCTTCTTCTTCCCTATTTTGGGTCATCAGCCAACGAGGGGACTCTGGTAAAAAAAAGATTGAAAGAAATAAGAGTGTTGCAGGGATAAGAATAATCAGATACATTTCCTGCCAGTGT
This sequence comes from Thiotrichales bacterium, assembly GCA_947476405.1. Lineage (GTDB taxonomy): Bacteria > Pseudomonadota > Gammaproteobacteria > Francisellales > CACEW01 > JAJZUD01. The sequence goes on along the minus strand of CANJQG010000045.1, from coordinate 3,676 downwards.
CCACTCGGAGCAAGAATAGAGTCAACAATATAAGCCAGCAAAATTCCAATGGTTAAAAAAATTTGAAAAACCACCACGCTGCGGCCACGAATTCGCGTAGGTGAAATTTCAGAAAGATAAGACGGGATTGCGACGGTAATCACGCCAATTGCAATGCCCAGGACGATCCGAGAGAAAAGGAATTCATAAAAAGAAGCAATTGCGAGCGTGAGGAGGACGCCTGTAATAAATAAAATGCTTCCGACGCTAATCATGATGCGTCGGCCAAATCGATCAGAGAGGTAGCCTGTAATCAGGGTGCCAATTAAGCCTCCCATAAATACAGCGCCTCCTGAAATATCAATTTGATTCACCGTCAGGTCAATCTCTTTTTGAATGGAGTAAATGGATCCTGGGAAGACCCCCAAGTCATATCCATAGAGAAATCCACCGATGCTTGCGCAGGTAATGATCCAAAAAATGAGACTCATGGGGGGCTCTGTTGAAGGTGTGTAAAGGCTTTAATGCGTGCCATATACGTGCTGACGCTGGTTTGGGTCAAGCGTTGACGAGATTCATCCAGGATATCCCCTTTTAAATTTTGAGATAAAGTATGAATAATTTCCAACATGCGATTAAATGCAGATTGAGCATTCTGAAGATTTTTAAGGTCCAGTACAAAACTAAGGCCGGGAACGCTTGCATTAAGGGTTTGGAGATCAAAATGTCCTGGCTTTAAGGCGGAGCTCACATAAAATTGCACTTCTGGGCCCTCTTGATACTCGAAGACGCGCTGATCATTCAGGGAGAGGCCTAACTCACGGAGCAATTGAAAGAAGGTTTCATTTTTAAAAGAAAGGGATCTGGGAGCCATAAAATAAAGAATAATAAATTCTAATTTAGATGGAGGCTGAGCTTCTGTTGTATTTTTCGCTTCTTTTTTTTGCCGCGCAAACATTTTTTTTGCCGCTTCTGCAGGTTCATTCGTTTGAAAAAATTCGGCCTGATGAGGCGTGCCTGTGGCCTCTGCCAAAGCTTGTTTTCCGGCAAGGGCCATGGCTTGATTCAGGGCTTGTTCTTCTTCCTGAGATAACTCATGGATGGAGGGGCGCTCCCGTTTGATCCAAGCTTGAGGCTCAGCAGAGGGCTGCATTTTTTTAGGGGTTAAGGGGGAGGGTGGCGCTGATTCTTTAGATTCTGAATCAGAAAGCGCAGTAGGCGTCGCTGGTTTAAAGAGTGCAAGAAGCAGTAGGCAGGTCAGCAGTACAACGCCGATCACTTCAACAAGCAATTGATGGTCATTTGCTAGTTCTGATTTGACATAGCTGGGATTTTGGAATAGATACACCACCTGATCTTTGAAGTGGCTGAGTTGATCATAGTAATCTGACATTACAAATATTCATTGAAGTGGACATGCTCTTATTTAAGCATTTTTTCCTATGAACTTGCAACTAGGAGTCTGTCGATCGAGGGCGATTGCTCCCAATCGTCTGACAGCTTCCTATATTCCCAGTATAATGCCACTAAGAATCAAGACAGTTTTTTAGGCTCTCTAATTCCCGTTTTTATGCAGCAACTTTAAATTGCTCAGCAATACTTTGATGATAGACCTCCATTGGTTTTTGATAGTTTAGTGTTTGATGAAACCGCTTGTAATTGTAAAATTGAATGTAGTTCAAAATGCCAGCTTTAAGTTCAGCAATGGTTCTGTATTCATTGAGATTGCTTGAGCAGATCAATAGGATGGCTTTTCCACTTGATTCCTTTTTCGGCTAAATAAACTTGTACTTTTTGACAAGAGTATGATCTGGGGTCGTGATATAAAGTAATCATGTGCGCATTCCTGATCTGATTTTTTCAAGTAATTGTGCTGCGGTCTCACAGCCCGTATCAATACCAATCCCCTGACCACAGCACATCGACATTAAATCTGGGCAATTTTGTTTGGCCAGTTATGATGTTCGTGGATCCACATATTAATCACCGCATTATTTACGGTGATTATAGGCTTTATTCACCGCAATGGCAAACATAAATAACTTAATCCAGTCTCCCGTGAGTCTCCCGCACGGGCCTTTTTGATATGCTTTCAGATTTACAATCAGGCTGGAAGCCTTGAAAACACTGGTGGGCCCACTTGGACTTGAACCAAGGACCAAAGGATTATGAGTCGAGCCACAACAAGAGTATATAACAAGCAATCATCATTTACAATAGGTGTTTTCAGGCTTGGCGGAGATTGGGTTTTGGTGTCTTTTTGTGCTTGATTGGGCATTTATGGAAATCGTTGTCCCACCAGTGTCCCAGAAAATAAGTGACAATAATAATTTAAAACTTACAACAACCAAACCACCATAAAACGCATGAGCGCTCCAAAAGCATGTTTATATTCATGCTGAACTCATTGTAGAGCATGGCGATTTGAACTGCAACATGTTAATGCGAAAGCAGTTTGCACACTAGCCCTACCATTTTATCTTTGTCGCTGGGGTTGCTCTCTGCAATGAGCAGAGTGAGCGCTGTTAGTGCAGACGGACTCATGCGCGTCACATCCAAAATTTGTGCCTGTCTCAGCAACCAAATAAATGCATACGCACCGCTTCGTTTATTGCCATCTACAAAGGGATGATTTTTGATTATGAAATAAAGCAAATGCGCGGCCTTTTCCTCAATGCTGGGGTAAAGTTCTTGATCTCCAAAAGACTGAAAAACATTGCCAACGATGCCCGTTAGGTTGCCTTTGCTGCGTTCCGTTCCAAAAAGCTTGGTTGCCTCTCCTTTTGCAATCAAAGCTTGCCTTAATTCTTTCAAGGCGCTCTGTAGTTGATCGGCTGTGATCTCTATCTGCTTTTTGGTGCCTCCCATGGGGGCCAGCATATCCCTATCGTACGCATCGAGAGAGAGCCAGGTATCAGCAAATAAAGTAATCAATTCGAAAATATTCTCATGATCAATGACAGAATGTGGAGGGAGCAGCTTTTTTACTTGTGCAACAGCTTCTAAAAACTGGGTGTAATTTTTTTCTAAGCGCTGCGGGTTGAGGCTATAGCCTTTGACAATTTGATCTTTCAGGACTTGAGTTGCCCATTTCCGAAAAGCAATTGCTTTTGTTGAATTCGTGCGATACCCAACAGCTAAAATAACATCAAGATTGTAGAACTGCACCCGATAAGTTTTGCCATCTATCGCAGTACGTGCCATTTTTGCACATACTGAATTGGCGTCTAATTCTTTATCTTTCAAAATGTTGCGAATGTGCTTAGTAATGACGGAGCGCTCTACTTCAAAAATATCAGCGATATCATCCTGCGCAGCCCAGACTGTCTCAGAAGATTGATCTTTTTGAAGTTCGATTGCACCCGTGCTAGACTGATAGATAATTGCCTCACTGGTGGAGCTGAATTTGTTTATCATATTCTTTTCCTATGCGGTGTAATAAGCCATAGCCTTAATTATAGCAGTGTTTAGTTGGCTTGTGCATTGATTTTATATTGCTCAATTAGTTTTGACATTAATTAGTACCTTGCGAGCATATATCTTCTATGTGAGCCTCTTGCAATATTATTTTCAGAAATGGCCAGATAAACAGCAGAATCTGAACGTATTGACGGCGTTAGGCGTCCGCGGGTAATTTTCCAGCTGTATTGCATCAAAAATAAACAATTTTTCGATTTTCCAGGCAGGGCATTCCCTC
>CANJQG010000044.1 GCA_947476405.1 Thiotrichales bacterium | reverse complement strand
GCGTCTTTGCCAGGCTCCGAAGCTTTGCTTTAAATATTTGTCGCCACAATGACATCAAAAATGTCAAAGCTGCGCTTTTTGAAAACGCCCTTGCCTTTGAACTTATCAAAGCTTACAAGGGGATTGTATCATAGAATTGGACCGCCCTGTGAGGAGAGAGCGACTCGGGCGACCTGGTAGCTCTCCTCAATTGCAGAAGAGGCGGCTTTTTATGTACCGTGGCCAAGACCCGCCACCCGCCGATCCACTCCTCAATGTTGATTGAAAACAGTAGCAACACCTGGAGCAACTGTTTTATTTAAACGTGTGAAGCTAACAATTACAATCCCCTTGGGACATCGTGTGTCAGCGTTGGGCAATTCTGTAATTTGACAACCATTAGAGCTGAAGAGTAAGCTAGATCTATATCGTCAGATCAAGGGGCGTGATAATGGGTAAGAAGCAAATTTTAGTTCTATTGAGCCTGTGTTTGTTATCCAGTCCGATAAGTGACGCGCTGGGGACACCGGTCCGAGGTCAACACCAGGCTTTGAAGGCGTATTATAACAATCCAATTGCAGGGGCAGTTGCGGATCATGTGGCTATTTCACCTGAAAATATTAATCAAGTACAGGCTCAAATACAAGAAATTCAAAGCAGTTTACAAATGAATTTAGCTGAGAAAGGCGTGCAGCAGAAGGCGGATCTCACAGAGGGTCTTTCCATTGGATTTGGGGCGTTTATGATCGTTGCTTCTATCGGTTGTTACATGACAGGGGTGGGCGTGCCCATTGGGGTCAATCCGTATATGCCGAATGACATAAATCAAGCAATATCACAATTGGCGCAATCTATGGGGCAAATGCAGTCTCAAATAGACCAGGGAGCGGCTACAAAAGCACAGGCTAATGCCGAAATAATGCAGGCCACAGAGCAATCTTTAAATCAGGGGATTCAGCAAATAGAAAGTCTTGGGGAGCAGTTTAGATCTTCTATGGAAAGTATAGCGCAAGATATGATGAGCATGGTCAGTGCTACTCGGGTATAAGGCTGCAAAAATTAGTTTTAAGTAAAATGCCCAAAAGCCAATTGAACGTGTCATTCAAGTGACTGAGGATTACACTTTTTAGGATTTGTATGTTGCATGCACCCTTACATAATTTATAAAGCGAATTGCTGAATTTTAAAGTAAATCAATCTATTGCCTATCCATACTTTTATTCACACCCTAACACCAATACTTCCTTGCTAAAATAATCAGCATCATACTCACCATCAAAATAAATGCGGGGCGGATCAAGCTTATCCCTTTTTTCATGACGAAATGGGCGCCTACATATGCCCCGCTCATTTGGCCGATTGCCATTGTAATGGCAACAAGATAGAGGACTTTTCCGGCGGAAATAAACCAGATAAGGGCGATAAAATTACTTGAAAAATTATAAATCTTGGCATGCATGCTGGCTTTTTTCAGATTAAAACCCAAGAGCGAAACGAGCGCAATCATCCAAAAAGAGCCTGTTCCCGGGCCTAAAAATCCATCATAAAATCAGAGTAGTAACCCAAAGAGGATAAAAAACAGAATGGGCTTGAGTCGCTGTGGGGTATCATTTGAAGAGATTCGAGGTGAAAAAAGCGTGTACATTAAGATTGCAAATAGCAGGATGGGTAAAGCTTTAGTCAGCCATTTCTGATGAATGGAAAGAACAGTCAGGGTGCCGATGCTGGCGCCGATCACGCAAGATAGAATGCCGATCCAGGATTCGCGAAATTTAAAATGGCCTTTGCGTGCAAAACGCCAGGTCGCCATTGCAACCCCGCAAGTGGCTTGAAATTTATTGGTGCCCAGCGCAAGGCTGGGAGGTAATCCCGCAGCGAGAATAGCGGGCAATGAAATCAGCCCACCGCCGCCTGCGATGGTATCAATTAAGCCTGCAAAAAAAGCGCTGCCAGCTAAAAATAAAAAGAAAACTAAGGAAATATGCATTCGCTGATGATACACTGATCTGTGTTTTTTTTCAATCTTAAGGTTATTGTTTTACTTCTTATGTTTTTTTTAGTATGATCTCGTCGAAATGATGATTATAACAAAGGAGAAAAATACATGTTTAATTTTATGCGTCAATCGGTCAGCAGCGCAACCCTGATTCGCTGTTTAGATGTCATGATCACGGGAGTCTCTTCAGGTGTGACTGCTTTTAAATTGATGGAAGCCCCGGGGTTGCAGGCCGAAGCTCAGATATTTGGGATTTCTACGGGCTTAACACTGGCCGCTCTAACCGCGGGTGAATCATTGATCGGATGGGTTGGGCAAAAAGTTTCAGGCCGATTTGTAGCCCCTTTCATTCAAAAAAGTGCCAAACATTTGACCTCAATGGCTATTAAAATTGTTTTGATCGATGCGCTGTTTCAACTCTGCAAATTGGCCCAGGGCGGTTATGATTCTGCTGCTGATTTTGTTGCAGATACGCGCGATTTTTTGCAGGTGCTTGTCGCTGCGCATGCCGCAGTTTCAAGTGTGGCTTTTCTTCAAGATGGTTATGATATCCCTTTGAAATTTGCCTGCCCGATGCTTGCTGAATTAGGCTTGGTTCAGGGCGTGGGTAAAATCATTAAGATTGAGGCTGCGACGAATGCTTTTGCAGGGGCTATTTTTGCAGCCATGTCAGGAAAGCTTGCCCTACAAGGCGGGAAGGCGATGTATGCTCACGCAGCCACCTTTCTTCGCGCGCGAGAAGGAGAGGTGGACAGGCCGCTATTACCCTTCGCTCCTGCTGTTTAAAGAGGCCCTAACATATCGGCGGGGCGGACCCATTCATCAAACTGGGCTTCTGTGAGGAAGCCTAATTCTAATGCGGATTGCTTTAAGGTTGTGCCTTTATGGTACGCATTTTTCGCGATCTTTGAGGCTTTGTCGTAGCCGATTTTGGTGTTTAGAGCGGTCACCAGCATGAGGGTGTTTTCTTCGTAAAATTTCAGGCGCTCGATATTGGCCTCAATGCCCTGCGCGCAGAATTGGTCGAAATGCATGATGCTGTCTGCGAGGAGATTCACACTTTGGATGAAATTATAGATGATGACTGGTTTATATACATTGAGTTCAAAATTGCCTTGACTGCCCCCGATTTGGATGGCCGTATCATTTCCCATGACTTGAACCGCCACCATGGTGATGGCCTCGCATTGCGTGGGATTGACTTTTCCGGGCATGATGGAGGAGCCAGGTTCATTTTCAGGAATATGGATTTCACCCAACCCACAGCGCGGTCCTGAGGCCATCCAGCGGATATCATTAGCGATTTTCATCAGCGAGCAGGCAATGGTTCGCAGTGCGCCATGCGCATAAACTAAGGCGTCATGACTGGCTAAGGCTTCAAATTTATTCGGTGCGGTCACAAAAGGCAAGCCGGTTAATTCAGCGACTTTTTCGGCGACTTTGACTGCAAACTCAGGATGGGTATTTAAGCCGGTGCCCACTGCGGTACCCCCCGCAGCCAGTTGATATAAATGCGGCAAGCTGATTTTAATCCGCTCAATGCCGTGGTCAAGTTGAGCCACATAGCCTGAGATTTCCTGACCCAATGTAATGGGAGTTGCATCCATTAAATGCGTGCGGCCTGATTTAATCAAGTCTTTAAATTCAATTGATTTTTTATGAAAAGTAGCGCGCAGGACTTTTAAAGCAGGAAGCAATTTTTGATGTAAAGTGATGACCGCTGAAATATGCATTGCAGTGGGAAAGGTATCATTCGAGCTTTGCGATTTATTGACATCATCATTGGGATGAATAGGGGTTTTGCTTCCCATGACCCCCCCCGCTAACTCAATCGCACGATTGGAAATCACTTCATTCACATTCATATTGGATTGCGTGCCTGAGCCCGTTTGCCAGACGTACAAAGGAAAATGCGCATCCAGTTTTCCAGCGTGGACCTCATCCGCTACGCTGGCGATCAGACTTGCTTTTTCATGTGCTAAAAGGCCTAGCTCTGCATTGACGAGGGCGGCTGCTTTTTTAAGAATTCCAAAGGCCTGAATCGTTTCAATGGGAATATGCTCATTTCCAATTGAAAAATGGACCAATGAACGCGCGGTTTGAGCACCATAATATTTGTCAGTGGGGACTTGAATATCGCCCATGCTGTCTGATTCTGTCCGGTATGAAGTCATAATCTTGCTCCTAATGATGGTAAAAATGTTTTTTGTAAGCGGGCTACGGCGATTTCGAGTTCAGCCATGCTGGTGGCGTAGGAAAAACGAATATAGCCTGGTGCACCAAATGCACTGCCGGGAACGCCGGCTAAATAAGCTTTTTCAAGAAGCATGTTGCTAAAGGCAATATCATCTGTAAAACCATTCTGTTTTATCAAATCCTGGACGTTCACAAAGGCATAAAAAGCACCATCTGCAGCAAGCATGTTCATGCCGGGAATGCGGTTGATTTCTTTGAAAAGATAATCATGGCGGCTTTTAAATGCAGCAACCATGGGATGCAGGCAGTTTTGATCGCCATTTAACGCAGCAATCGAGGCATATTGTGAGATACTACAAGCGTTGGAGGTGGACTGGGATTGCAGTTTGTTCATCGCTTTAATGAGTTTAAGGTCGCCTGCCGCATAACCCATGCGCCAACCTGTCATAGCATAGGCTTTTGAGAGGCCATTAATGACGATCGTCCGATCTTTTAAAGCAGGTTCAGCCATAACAATATTTGCAAATTCACCCGCCCACATCACTTTTTCGTAAATATCATCTGAACAAATGACGACCTGTGGATGTTTGAGTAATACGGCACCCAGGGCTTTTAACTCTGCTTTGGAATAAGCCACGCCGCTGGGATTAGAGGGGGAGTTGAGGATGAGTAATTTACTGCGAGGGGTAAGCGCGGCCTCCAGGGCAGCGGGCGTGATTTTGAGACGATTTTCAGCATGGCTTTCGATAATCACGGGTTTGGCATCAAATAAGAGCGCCATATCCGGATAAGAAACCCAGTAAGGTGCGGGAATGAGGACTTCATCTCCTGGATTCAGTAAAACACCCATCAAATTAAAAATAGCCTGTTTAGCCCCACTTGAAACACTAATTGCATCAATTGAATAGTCTAGGTCATGATCCCGCTTGAGTTTGGCGCAAATAGCCTCCCGTAATTCAGGAATGCCTTGTACATCGGTATAACGCGTTTTATTTTGATGAATGGCTTCAATCGCGGCTGCTTTGATATGATCCGGAGTGGGAAAATCAGGCTCACCTGCGCTGAGTGAAATAATGGGTAAGCCTTGTCGTTTTAATTCAGCTGCCTTGGCCGTCACTTGTAGGGTAGGTGAGGGTTTAATCGCATTGATACGGTTTGAAAGCATAAAAATCCTTTAAGAAAAAAAATCAATATAAGTTTGCATGGCTTGCTGTTTGGTCATGCCTTTTCGTTTTTCCCAGGCCTGGTGTTTTGCGCGGGCAACAAAGTCCGTCGCAGAGGGCGCTGCACCTATGATATCGCCTTCCGTAGCTTGTTTATATAACCCATAAAGTTCGAGTTTTTGAACCGGCGTAGGATTGAGACTGACATTGCCAGTGTGGACCCGTTCAATGATTTCCTGAAATTGAGTTTCGAGTGAGACATTGAGGTTCATGCGGGCTCTCCTGGCAGGTTTAAGGTCATAGGTGAATGAGTCCACTTGAATGGCATCATCACGCAAGATTGAAAAATCCAGCACGTCTTGCCATTCATAAGTATTAATCCATCCGTTTTGGAAGGCAAGCTTGCCTTGTTGAATTAAGTTTAAATCATGAGAAATCGCATTTTCTTTCACTTTTGCTTTTATTTTTGAGAGAGCGGGAGTTGCTTTTTGCAAGGCTTGATAGGCTGCCTCTACGCCCATTATGCCGGTGCGATCTCCTGAATCACCATGACAATAGGCCTTGAATCGTTCGCGTAAGTTATTGGGTTCATTCATTATTTTAGCGACGCTTTGATCGGCTTGATCATTAGGAGCGGAGTAGGCATGTGCACAGGGCAGAAGTAGGCAGCGCAATACAATGCGGATGGGGGCGCGTCCAAAATTATGGATAAAGTCAGCCAGGGCAGTATGGGCTTCATGGAGGCAATATTCTACTGCCCAGCGCGCGATGGGCTCTTCGGTATCTGGCTCATAAAAGTGCTGATAATATTTTAAAACAGCGCTGGCCATGTAGAGTTGACTCATGACATCGCCCAGACGGGCAGAAAGGCGTTCTTTGCGTTTTAAGCGCCCACCCAGAGTCATGATTGCAAAGTCAGACATGAGTGCAAAGGAGTTGGAGAGAATGCTGATCTTTCTATAGTATTTTGTTAGTTTTGAATCGGGTGTGCTCACAAAGAAGCCTTGGCTGATTCCCAGCCAAGCGCGATTAAAGCATAGCTTGATAAAGCGTCCTGCAAAACCAAAAATAGCTTTTTTAAATGCTTTTTTATGAGCGGGGGTATCGTCTTGTAAACTTTGAGCGAGCGCTTTGAGATAGGGGTGATCCAGCATGATTCCCTGGCCAAATACAATCAGGTTTCGCGTCAAGATATTTGCGCCTTCGACCGTAATACAGATCGGAATGCCTTGATAGGCTCTGCCTAAATAATTATGCGGGCCCATCATGATGGCCCGGCCACCATGAATATCCATGGCATGGTTTAAGGATTTGCGTGCCAATTCGGTCATGTGATATTTGGCTATCGCGGAAGCGACAGCAGGTTTTTGTCCCAGATCATTTGCGGTGAGGGTGAGCAGGCGACAAGCATCTAAAATATAAGCAAAACCTGCAATTTGAGCCATGGGCGCTTGTACGCCTTCAAACTCTTTAATGGGCAAATGAAATTGTTCACGCAGTGCGGTATAAGCACCTGTGGTGACATACGCCAATGCGCCAAATGCAGCGCTAATGGCCGGAAGAGAGATCGATCGGCCAATTGCGAGACATTCGACCAGCATTGCCCAGCCCTTACCCGCATAATCGACTCCACCGATAATTGCATCTAGAGGGATGAAAAGTTCATGTGCTTCAATCGTTCCATTCATAAAGGCTTGATCCAGCGGAATATGGCGATTGCCAATGCTGAGGCCTGCATGCTTGCGTTCGATCAGGCAGAGGGTAATGCCGCGATTTGATTCTTCGCTGAGAAGATGATCTGGATCAAATAATTTAAAAGCCAGGCCAATTAAGGTGGCAACAGGCGCCAGAGTAATATAACGCTTGCTAAAACTAAGTTTAATGCCGGTAACGATTTCGCCCTGATAGAGATCTTTGCAGACGATGCCAAAATCAGGCATGCTGGATGCATCACTACCGGCTTCAGGCCCTGTTAGTGCAAAGCAGGGGATTTCATCACCACGCGCTAAACGAGGGAGGTAATAATCGCGTTGCGCATCTGTTCCATAATGGAGAAGCAATTCACCTGGGCCAAGCGAATTAGGAACCATTACAGTGACCGCAGCGGTTAAACTTTTAGTGGCCACTTTCATGACAACTTGCGAATGTAGCAGGGCGGAAAACCCTTTTCCGCCATATTTTTTAGGAATGACCAGGCCCCAAAATCCAGCATCTCGAATATAATCCCAAACGGCAGCAGGTAGGTTTCGATCCTCATGAACAATTTGCCAGTCATTCAAGAGGTTGCAGAGGACCTCAGTTTCATGATCTAAGAATTGCTGCTCTTCAGGGCTCAAATGTGAGAGGTGTAAATTCTTAAGTTTAAGCCAATCCGGATTGCCACTTAAAATATCGGCTTCCCACCAGGGGTCGCCGATTTCCATTGCCTCGATTTCAGTTTGTGAAAGAGAGGGGGCTTTTTTGCGCGCAATATTAAATAACATTAGGAGCCCGATTGTGTCGCAGCACTTTGTTGCATTGCCGCAACCACTTGTTTAGTCAAATCAACACTGTCGGCACTATAAAGGGTCGTTTGGTTGCTTAAGACGAGGTCTACATGATCTGCTTTTGCAACAGAAGTAGATGCTGCTTTCAAATTTGTATTAAATGTAGCAAGTAAGGTTTGTTCCTGTGCGGTCGCAGTTTGCTGGAAAGTTTGAACGGTTTTTTGCAAAGCGGTTTGCTGTTGTAAAAGTGCCGCTTTTTGTGTGGCTGCTTCTTTTTTGCTGAGCTTGGTATTGCCATTAAAGGCGCTAATTTGCTGTTGCAAGGATTGTTGTTTGGTTTGTAGGGCTTGCACTTGAGGAGAAAGTTCTTCTTTTAAGCTGGCCAAAGCAGCAGAGCCTTGTGGGACATTTTGGAAAACAGTTGTGAGGTTGACAATTCCAACTGTGGTGGCCGCCATAAGGTTGGCTGTTAAAAATAAGCCTGCGCTTAAGCTGAGGACGGTTGTTTTGATTTTCATTGAGAGATTCTCCTTTTATTAAATGATAGATGAACTGCCTTATTAAAACATAAGTATAAATGAAAATATAGGGGGGAAGGATGCATTAATTTCGCCCATAGACTTTGCGGATAATGAAGATAGGGCGCTGTTTGGTTTCGATAAAAACACGTCCGACGTACTCGCCTAAAATTCCGACACTCAGCATGTTGAGCCCACTGAAAAATAAGATCACAACAATAGTGGAGGTCCAGCCGGGTGTGATGACACCAAATAAGAGTGTTTTGATGATCATAAAGAGGCCTAATAAAAAGGCTAAAAAAGCAGTCGAAAACCCAATATAAGTCCATATGCGCAAAGGGGTCGTGCTGAAAGACGTAATACCATCAATTGCAAAGCTAAGGAGTTTTTTAAAGTCCCATTTTGTAGAGCCGGCGACACGATCATGTAACTCCTGGTAAATATAATATTCACGAAAACCCAGCCAGGCAAAAAGTCCTTTATTAAAACGTGTGCGCTCCTTTAAAGATAAAAAAGCATTCACTGCTGAACGACACATGAGTCGGTAATCACGGACATTGGGTTTGATTTGAGTGTCGCTCATCATGTTGATAAATTTGTAGAAAAATCTAACATTGGAGCGATGTAAAAAATGATCTCCAGATCGGTCCTTGCGAACAACAGCTACGACTTCATAGCCCTCCTGCCATTTGACGACCATTTGTAAAATCAATTCGGGTGGGTCTTGAAGGTCGGCATCGAGTACAATGACGGCCTCTCCGCGGGCTTCTGAAAATCCAGCCGTGAGGGCGGCTTCTTTGCCAAAATTCCGAGAAAGATCGACTATAATTAAATTTTTATATTTTTTTTGATAGGCGGTGAGTTTTTCCAGGGTCGCATCGCGGCTGCCATCATTAACGATGATGAGTTCATGCGTCAGGGTTAATTGATCTAAAACGGGCAAGATTCGAGCAAAAAAAGAATCCAGTGAATCCTCTTCATTCATCATGGGGACAACAATGGAAAGAGCGGGTTGCGTCATCAAGGGTCTTCTCTGTTGGCTTTTTAATATGGTGCCTGAATCACCTCTGAAATGCAATAAAAATCACAGCCTTATTTGATTTAATAAAAAACTGTTTAAAAACTGTTGATTTTGAATTTTAAACGTGATATATTTTGGACTGTACAAATAAACTATAGGAGAGTCAGGGTGGCAAAAGAACAATCTATCGCACCAAAAGAGCGTGTAAATATTGTTTATAAATCAGCAACCAATGCGGCAGAAGATGTGGAGTTGCCGCTTAAAATGTTGATGATGGGAGATTATACATTACAGCAGGATTCGCGTGCGCTTGAAGATCGAAAGCCGGTTAGCATCGACAAAGAAAACTTCAATGAGGTTTTGGCGGCACATAATATTAACTTGAATATTCAGGTTCCAAATCGTTTACAGGAGGGCGATCAAGCGGGCGATTTAAATGTAAAGCTGGAGATTAAAAACATTCGTGATTTTGAGCCAGATCAGGTAATTGAGCAGATTCCCGAGCTTAAGAAATTATTGGAAATCCGTCAGGCTCTTGTTGCACTAAAAGGACCGTTAGGGAATGTTCCTTCATTTCGAAAAAAATTACAAAGCTTAGTTCAAAATCAAGAAACACTGACGCAACTTTGTCAGGAATTAGGAATGAATGCGAAAGGGGAGGGGGTATAATGCAAGTGAATGAAAATAATGTACCGCATCTTGAATTAAAGTCAACAAGCTTATTGGATTCACTTTTAGCGGAAACACATGTACATCAAGGAGATGAAGCCTATCAAATTACCAAAAATGGGCTGGGTGCACTCTTGCAGCAAATGGCGGAGCAAAGTGAGGCTGCTGAACGTATTGATAAAATTTTAATCGATCGCTTGATTGCAAAAATTGATCGTGCGATGAGCATTCAAGTGGATGAAGTCTTGCACCATGAGCAGTTTTCAAAATTAGAGTCCGCCTGGCGTTCACTTAAATTTGTGATTGATCGGACTAATTTTCGAGAAAATATAAAGGTGAATTTGCTCAATGTTTCAAAAAATGATTTGCTGGAAGATTTTGTCGATTCTCCAGAGATTCCTAAGTCTGGATTGTATAAACTTGTTTATACGAGTGAGTATGGTCAGTTTGGGGGGGAGCCGTATGGAGCGATGATTGCGAATTATGATTTTGATTGCACTGCGCCTGATTTAAAATTGCTTCAAAATGTCGCAGCGGTCTCAGCCATGGCTCATGCGCCTTTTATTGCCGCAGCGAGTCCTAAATTTTTCGGTGTGGAAAATATGGAATCTTTGCCTAATTTAAAAGATATTAAGGCTATTTTTGAAGGGCCCCTACATGCAAAGTGGCGCTCGTTCAGGCAGTCTGAAGATGCGCGTTATGTAGGCCTGACATTGCCTCGCTTTTTGCTGCGTCAGCCCTATCACATTGAGGATAATCCTTGCAAAAGCTTCCAATATAACGAAATCCTTCAAGATCACGGCGATTATACCTGGGGAAATAGTGCGTTTGCGATGGCAACAAGGATTGCGGATAGTTTTGCAAAATATCGTTGGTCGCCCAATATTATTGGGCCTAATAGTGGAGGCGCTGTCGAGGATTTGCCTTTGCATCATTTTGAGTCGATGGGGGAGATTGAAACCAAAATTCCAACGGAAGTTTTAGTGTCAGATCGTCGTGAGTATGAACTTTCAGAAGAAGGGTTTATTCCATTGGCTTTTAGGAAAGGCAGTGACAATGCCTCATTTTTCTCTGCTAATTCAACGCAGATGCCCAAATATTTTGGCACCAGCGAAGAAGGGCGTCAGGCAGAGCTGAATTACCGTTTAGGCACGCAATTGCCGTATATGTTTATTATTTGTCGAATTGCACATTATTTAAAAGTGTTGCAGCGGGAACAATTAGGCTCTTGGAAAGAAGCCTCTGATTTGCAAAAAGAACTGAATAAATGGATCAGTCAATATGTTGCCAATCAGGAAAATGCACCTGCTGAAATTCGCAGTCGTAAGCCTTTACGTATGGCTGAAATTGAAGTAACCGATATTGAAGGGCAGCCAGGTTGGTACAAAGTGAATATTTTGGTTCGGCCTCATTTTAAATATATGGGCTCTGATATTACCTTGTCTTTGGTGGGGAAGCTTGAAAGTGGTAACAAATAAAGGGCTTAAAAAGGTCATTCGCCCCATTCCATTTATGAGGCGATTACTTGCTGCTGATGCGAGTATGCAGCTGAAAGTAGATTGGCATCTCGAAATTGCAGAATCCTTGATGTATGTTTTAAATGCCCATCAAGGTTCTGCAATGGGTGCGGCCGATTTTGGCTTGCCTGATTTTAATCCTGAATCAGTGAGCGTTCAGAGTCTGCGTCATTACGAGCAGAATCTGAAAATACTGATCCGTAAATATGAGCCGCGCTTTAAAGAGGTTGAGGTCGTAGGGGGCTTTGATAGTGAATATAAAAATCGGCTTATTTTTCATTTTCGTGGTTTTGTTGAGAATGGTTCTGCGCTTGATAAAGTCAATTATTATAGTGTGATGACGGATCACGGACGTGTCATGATGAGAGGCGCAGCATGAGTCATTTGCGACAATATTATGAAGACGAGCTTTCGCATCTTCGAGAGCAGGGTAGGCTTTTTTCAGAACGCTATCCTAAGCTGGCTCCTTTTCTGGCGGAAACCAGTCAAGATCCAGATATTGAGCGTCTATTAGAAGGCTTTGCCTTTATCAGTGCAAAGCTGAAATGTAAAATTGACGATGCATATCCCGAATTAAGTCAACAATTTTTAGAGTTGATTGCCCCTTTATATTTTCGGGCTCAGCCATCGCATACGATTTTGCAATTTCATCCGAATCCAAGTATGTCTGCTGAAATAAAAATCATTCCGAAAGGGGTTGAAGTGATGATGGCAAAAGGAGCGGATCAATATGGGATGAGCACTTTATATGACTTAAAAGTACAGCCTTTAGAATTAACGCATTTGGATAAAAAAACACATCAAAATGAGATTGTTCTGACTTTAAATTTTTGCACCCTGTATGGTGCAGATACGCATAATCTAAAGGGCATGCAGTTTTTTATTCAAGGCGATTTACGTCATAGCTATCTGATTTCTTATTTATTGCTGGAGCATTTAAATCAAATTCGTTTCTGTGTCGAGGGGCAGGAGTTTGATTTGCCAAAGGTCCGGTTTCAACGCCTCGGTTTGAAAGCAGATTCTCAGCATTGTTTCGAGACCCTTTGTCATTATTTTGTATTCCCGGAACAGTTTTTGTTTTTAGAGTTGGAGGGGATTGATTTTGAAAGCTTACCCAAAGTCAAAGCATTTAGTTTAAAATTACATCTCAACTTTGATGATCGTGAGCATTTAAAAATTTCAGAGGAAACGTTTGTGCTGCACGCCACGCCAGCAGTGAATCTCTGGACAACGAATGCGGAGCCTTTATCACATCAATCTGAAAAAATTGATTATATTTTAAAGGCTCAGACATTACTTCCTGGGGCAGCAGTGCATAGTATTCTTCGCGTTCAGGGTTGGTCTGAAACTAAAAAAGCGAATTTTGAGTATTTGCCTGCTTCAGCTTTTCCTGTTCAGCAAGCGGAATTTCGTCGTTATCAAACCAAGCTTAAAGAATCGAGTATTGAAGATCATCCTGAGGTCTATCTGGAGTTGTGGAATCCAGACTCTTTGCTTGCAGATGAGGTTATTTCAACAGAAATTTTGGCCTATCAGCCTTTGGCTTTTTTAGAAGTAAATGGTCGCAAGATTTTGAAATCTGTTCAGGCAGTGGAGGGGTTGGACTTCATTCATATTTTGCCATTCAGTTCTCCTGTTTATCCTCCCCTTCAGGAGCAAGTCAGTTGGAAGTTGATCACGCATCTCGCGCTTAGATTCAAAAATATACAAGATATTGGAAGTCTGAAGCAATTAATTGTCAGTTATGATTTTTCAGATTTTCAACCTGGGCGCTCAGCTTCTTTGGGGCGTAGAATTGCGGATGCATTATTGGAAGTCGCGACGCGATCCCATCAGCATTTTCATCGAGGGGAGATCATTCATGGGTTTCTTTCTGTGATTAAGTTGAAAGAAGATATTTTTTTGAATCGCGGTGAAGTCTTTTTATTCGGTAGTATTTTGGCGAGAATTCTAGCTGAGCATGCATCGTTTAATAGTTTTCATGAATTAGCATTAGAGGGCGTTTTGACGGGAGTCCATTTTTCATGGCCAACGCTCTTTTAATTCAGCGATTTCGGGATAAATCTAAGTCATTACTTCGATTTTCTTGGCAGGCGTTCGCTCGCATGATTCCGCAGCTCGAACAAGCAGGCTTGCGATTTTCTTATCGTATTGACCCCCAGCTCGCTTTTCCAACGCGGGAAATACAAAGCCTGATCTTTCAAAAAAAACAGATTCATCTTAGCTTGAATTTTATGGGTCTTCAGGGCGCCAGCACGCCACTTCCCATCCATTATTCTGAATTGATTATTCAAGATGATCCCGATGAATCTAATCTCAATACGCTTTATAATTTTTTTAATCAACAATTTTTTGGTCAGCTTTTGGCCATCCAGCAAAAATATGCTTATTTGCCTCAGCTACAAGTGCATCATGAAGATGAATTGACTTTGAAGTTATTGAGTTTTTCGGGAATTCATCCCATGCTTTTTGCGCATCAAGAAGATTATCTTCGGCTTTTACCTTTTGCGCCTTTATTATTGGGGAAGCAGCTCAGTCAATCGGCTTGGTGTCACTTGATTCAGCAGTATTTTTGCTGTGAAAAGGTTTGGCTGAAGCAGTGGGTTCCGATCAAAATAAAAATTCCAGAGGGTGCACAAAATCGCCTGGGCGTGAATGTCAGTCTTGGCGAACAGGGGAGTCTGGGGGAGTACGTTAAACAAGCTAAAAATCATGCTGAGATTCATCTTTTAATTCCAAAATTAGAGGGGTTTTTGCCTGATCAACCATGCTATCAGGCTTTAAAAAGGTTATTGGGCTGGATTACACCAACGCCCACTCAATTTCGAATTGTGCTGCATATTCATCAAGGAAACCCCCTGAATTTTGATAAAAAATTAGGGCTTTATTTGGGGTGGAATAGTCTTTTAACTAAGAATAAAAATCCTGAAATGCTTATTTTTTTATCTTAAGTAATATTTTTTATATTATAAGCGTTTTTTTAGTGTGGTTGAATTGACTTGGCCCTGAATCTCATTATAATCAAAGAATCAGAATATTTAATTCTTAAGGATAGATATGTCAGCAAAGCAGGAATTTTTGAACTCAATGATCGAGGCGCTTAATAGCTCGGATACACTGCTTCAAAAAATAGGGGCTTTGGGTCTAGGGCGCCTTGCTCATGAGGGGGAGTCTGAAGCTGTAAAACAATCAGGCGCGATAGAGAAATTACTCCACTTAAATCAAAGTTCTAGCGACCCAGATGTCCAGGTCGCCGCGGCTTATCCGTTGATGCACTTTGCTCAGGCTGTTTTGGAGCTTCAGGCTTCTTCTGCCACGACTTTCCGATCGATGAGTGCAGTAGAAAGTTTATCTCAGCCTGTTTTAAGGGTTTAAGTGGGCGGCTTCTGTCTGATCTGTGATCTTCTTGAAACATCCACATTTTTTAGCGGAAAAGAAGAGTATAGTCAGAGCGCCTAATCCAGTCAATAATCCCCCTATGATTTTTGGAGTGGATTCATTGTAGCTATTTAATACGGCAACGCCTATCACAACAAAAGCGAAACCGAGAAGTGGCGCGATACAATCTTGATTGGAAGGTTCTTTGTAACGATTCACCAAATTAGATTGAGTCATAAACAAAGTCAGGCATCTTTCCTTGAAACAAGAGGGTTAGCGCCTCGGTCATATTAACGCCATGTTTGCGACAGGAGGAGAGATAGCCTCTGATCCGACAAAAGATTAAAGCGCCG
>CANJQG010000043.1 GCA_947476405.1 Thiotrichales bacterium | reverse complement strand
TATCCGCATTGTGACCTTTATGTTTAGCTTGTTGATACACTAAACAAAAAGCATGATTCAGTGATGCCGTTGAGGCGATATCACTCATCTGGTTGCTGTTATAATGGTTTGATGATTTGATGATTTGATGATTTGATGATTTGATCAAGTTAACGCTTTTTAATAAATAAAATAAAGTGGGCCTATTATAATTATTTTTTTGATAAAATGCAAGCCTTTTTTTCACGCAAGCAACAAAAGATTCGCAAGTACCGGACTGACTACGCCGCCTTGCGGCGTGCCGTTCTTCTTTCGGTCTCCTCCCCATTCTCCATTCGCCCTGGTGGCAACGCCTTATGATCCAGGTTTCAAGAAATACTTTGAATTGCGCAAGCGATACCACACAAGGAGCCCAGCGAAATGAGCGATACAAAGGCTTCCGGATGAATGAGATCCTGTTGCCCGACTGATAAGGAGAATTTGTAAGTTTTTATATATTCATTTGCTCAGGCCTACACCCTATGTTCAACAGTGGCAGAGCACATTTGGATTAAGGGGGCGGCCCCACAAAAGCAGCTTTAGGTGATTGAGATTGTTGCCGGAGACGTCATACTCGCTCCGCGATGCCTATTACCCTCGCACCGGAAACCTGGGTAGTCACAAAAAACACCTTGACATTAATAATAACTTAATGTAAAATTAATTCATTATCAATATTAAAAATAATAATTAAGGAGAGTAACATGGAGATGGGTATAAGGTTTCTTTCGGGACCCGTTAGCAGCGACAGGCACAAAAATCGCCACTACTTTATCATCGAGAATAAGCAATACACTAAAGATGACCTTATAGCGGCTATAAAGATTTCTAATGTTGGAAAGTTTCTTAATGAACAAGGAATATCGCTATCTAGACTAATAATAATCCAACATGGAGAGGAAATAAAGGAGGAGCTGAACATCATGCATTTTGCGAACGTTCTTAGTTGCCTTTTTGAAAAAGATGTTACCGAGGATATGGGCATCATTAACAATAAGGACCTTTTTATGGAGGATCGACTCGTTGCGCTTAATCGAATTTTGCCCGAATTTTGTCAATCGACTACTCCAGATCAGTTAAAAAATCCCTTATTCGCAGAGCTTATTAAAGAATATAGCACCGCACAAGGCTATTCTTTTGCATTTAACCTTGCGGAACAGGGAAATACAGAGGCGTTTAATTATTGGGTTGGGACGAATGGTGGAATTGGCTCAATTGGCAGTATAGCATCGGAGGATCTAAAGACTTTTCTGATAAGATGTGCGAATGTAGCGAGCCCCCCATTAATGCCCGCTCCTCTCACAAGCTATTCAAACCCCGTTCTTAATTCTTTATTATCAGTAGAGGCTATTCAGACTTCACTGACTACTGGAGCAGCATTAGCTTTTAATGTGCCCGACTCGGAAACAGATTTTCGTCAGAAAGCATTATTTATATTTTCTCAGTTTTTCATGGAGCCTAAAAAAGATCTACTGGCAAGAGTTACATTTATTGGTGAATGCACTGATTTTTTGAATAAATTCCCAGCTATTTCTTTAAAAGAAGTACAGGATTTTGGCAGGATTTATCTGAAATATGATAATCTGGCATCTCTATTTGATGAGACGCTAAGTATAGGCTGGCGCATACATGACCTTCAACTACCTACTGTAACAGCCTCTGCTGTGGCTGCTACAGCAATGGCATTTGGAACTGCGGCTTCTGTACCTGCGGCTCCTGGCGCAGGTTCGGCATCATTAAGCAATGACGATTAAGCTGGCACACGCCAAAACCATTACAGGCAACAGCGTGCTCGGGCTTGACTTTTTAGGGTATCGGAACGCAAAACATAATGAACGTAAGGCCGCGGTTTATGAGCAAGGGGCGTCTGACCAACGGATCCTGGCCTATGTTCAACAGTGGCAGAAAGCATTCGGCTTGTGGAATACAATAGCTGCATGTGGCATCTAATGCGCTGTGGACCCATTTTTATCCGCATGAAAAAAGGGGCTCGGCCACAACCAATGAGACGGGTGTAATCTTCTGCCGCAAACATGGCGTCAATATGACCGAGGCCCTAACCCTCTTGTTTCAAGGAAAGATGCCTGATTTTTTAAGGCTTATGAAGCCAGATGAAGAGCCGGATGCAAGCGATATCCCCAGCCACGCTCTGTTTCAATGACATCCGCACAGCCCGCGTCACTTAAAATTTTTCGCAGTTTTTTGATATGCGTATCGACTGTGCGCTCCCCTACATATCCCTTACGATCCCACACTGAATCCAGCAAATGATCACGACTGAACATTTGAGTGGGATATTTAAAAAAATGCTGCAACAGTTTAAATTCAAGTGCCGTCAAATCCAAGGTGTTTCCAAAACAGGTGGCTTTACGCTCAGTCAGAAATAATTCAATGGGACCACGTTTTAATAAGCCCATTGGTTGTAATTCTGTGCGTCGCAGGATTGCTTGAATCCTGGCAATCAATTCTAAGGGTGAAAAAGGCTTCACCACATAATCATCTGCGCCCAAACTCAAGGCCCGGACTTTATCCATTTCCTCAGCACGTGCAGTCAACATGATAATGGGTAAATTCTTGGTTGCATGCTGATGGCGAATGGTTTTAGCCACCTCAATACCCGGCTGATCTGGCAACATCCAATCCAACAAAAGCAGATCAATAGCTTGCGCTTTTAAAACTTCCAAGCCCTCTCGGCCTGTCTCAGCTTCAAATAATTGGAAATTCACGGTCGATAATGCAAAGCGCAGCATGTCGCGAATGGGCTCTTCATCTTCAATCAGCAAAATATTCGGCATAGACTCGCCCCCGCCTGACGCAATCTTATTTTTGCTGCAATCATCGCTTACCGCAGCATTTCTTCATAAGAATGTCACTTTTTTTAAAAACTGTCAATCCATACTTTGAGCCAGTTTACAGGAAAAAGTTTGGCCTATGTTTGTTCAGCTAATTTGAAAAGTCAGCATATTACTTTGGAGGTTAAAGCATTGCGCAACAACTCACCAATTTTATCACTTTCATCAAAAGAAGTATCATAATGGAAATGCAATTCCGGCATAATGCGCAGGTCACACAACTTTGCTAGACGAACGCGCAGGAATCCATTGGCTAATTTGAGCGCCTGCTCAATCCCTACTTTTTCTGCCTGATTATGTGCAACATAAAAAATTTTGGCATGGCTAAGGTCTCGCGACACTTCGACGCCTGAAATCGTCATTTTTTGTAAGCGAGGGTCTTTAACCTCACGGAGTAACAGCATGGCTAAGTTCTGATGCACAGCATCATTTATCTTTTCCATGCGATGCGATGATTTTGCGGGCATAATCAATCCTATAATGTTCTTTGAATCGTGGTCCGCTCATAGACTTCAATTTGATCGCCTACGCGCACATCTTGATAGTTTTTGACGCCAATTCCGCACTCCATGCCTTGACGCACTTCTGAAGCATCATCTTTGAAGCGACGAAGAGACTCCAACGCTCCTTCGAAAATCACCACATTATCACGCAAGACGCGAATTGGGCTTGAACGTTTAATTAAGCCCTCAGTGACCATGCAACCCGAAATCGTACCAAATTTAGAAGATTTGAAGACTTCACGCACGGCCGCAATACCAATAATGCTTTCTTTGATTTCAGGCGACAGCATCCCTGACATGGCCTGTTTAATATCATCCAGAAGGGCATAAATAATACTGTAATACCGTAGATCCACTTTTTCACGTTCAGCTAACTGCTTCGCGGAAGCATCTGCACGAACATTAAAGCCTAGCACGACCGCACCAGAAGCCATCGCTAAATTAATATCAGACTCTGTAATTCCGCCAATTCCACTCGCAATCACACTCACTTTGACTTCGTCTGTAGCCAGCTTATTCAATGATTCAACCAGCGCTTCTAACGAACCCTGCACATCGGTTTTTAAAACCAAATTCACTGTTTTAATCTCACCTTCTTTAATCCGATCAAACAGATTTTCGAGATTGGTTGCTTCACGGCTGAGACGAACTGCACGGTACTTTCCTTGACGAAATAAGGCCACTTCACGGGCTTTTTTCTCATCTTCCAGCACCATCATCGCATCGCCGGCATTCGGCAATCCTGACAGGCCTAAGACTTCTACTGGAATAGAAGGCCCCGCTTCTGTAATGGAATGACCAAGCTCATCAAATAAAGCACGTACGCGACCGAATTCAGTTCCGGATAAAATAATGTCCCCTTTTTTAAGGGTTCCATTCTGAACCAAAATACTCGCAACCACACCACGACCTTTATCTAAACGGGATTCTAAAACGACACCACGCGCTGGAGAGTTTTTAACCGCTTTTAATTCTAATACTTCGGCTTGAAGCAAAATAGTATCTAATAATTCATCTACCCCTTCACCCGTTTTAGAGGATACGCCAACAAATAAGTTTTCACCGCCCCATTCTTCTGGCACAATTTCATAAGCGGTTAAGGACTGTTTCAGCTTATCGGTATCCACACCCTGTTTATCCATTTTAGTCATCGCTACAATCAAGGGCGCTTTCGCCGCTTTCGCATGCTGAATCGCTTCAATCGTTTGGGGCATCACGCCATCATCAGCCGCAATCACCAAAATAACAATATCGGTACAATGCGCACCGCGTGCTCGCATCGCTGTAAACGCCGCATGGCCTGGGGTATCCAGAAAAGTAATCATCCCTTTAGGCGTCTGAACATGATAAGCCCCAATATGCTGGGTAATTCCACCGGCTTCACCGGCAGCCACTTTAGTACGACGAATATAATCGAGCAATGAGGTTTTACCATGATCCACATGCCCCATAATCGTGACAACTGGGGCGCGAGGACTTAAATCACCCTCTGAAACATGAGCCATTAAATTTTCTTCAAGGGCATTTTCGTTTAAAGCAATCGCTTTATGACCCAATTCTTCTACAATTAGAACTGCCGTATCTTGATCAATCACCTGATTAATCGTTGCCATGATGTCCATTTTCATGAGGACCTTGATGACTTCTACACTCTTAATCGCCATTTTCTGAGCCAAATCTGACACTGTAATCGCTTCAGGCACTTCAACCGTGCGGATAATAAACTCAGTTGTTTTAAATGAACGGGGTTTTTCATGTGGCTTACGACGACGCTTAATCACAAAAGCTGCGCGTGGCTCCTCTTCATCTGCCGCATCAATGGTATCCACGCTGAAATGACGCGTTCCGCGCTCTTCATCACTTTTAATTTTTGGCTTTTTAGGCTTCGCTTCTTCAGGTTCCTGAACTTTAGGAACCTCGGGATGATGCTTTGCTTTTTCTTTCGCTGCTTTTTCAACGGAGGGAAGCGCATTCAATGACAGCTCTACTTCAGAAAGAATAGGCTCCACGACTTTATCCAAAACAGGCGCTAATTCTCCTTCTTTTTGAAGGGACACTTGTTTTTTCAATAATTCTGCTTGCTGTTTTTCTTCGAGATGCTTTAATTCTGCCTCATGGCGTAGACGCTCTTGTTCACGACGCCCAGCCTCTTCCGATTCCATTTTCTGAATCATCTCAGAACTCGGCATGACGAAAGTCCGCTTTTTACGCACTTCAACATGCTGCTGCCCACGCTGATCAAAATCAGGTTTTTTCTTCAGGGTCAAGGTGATTTTTTTAGGCGCCTGTTGCTGATTTTGCATATAGGAAAGCAATTTTTCACGCTCGTCATCAGTCACCACATCACTTGCAGTTTTAGGCGGCAGTTTAGCATCAAGAAACTTAGCTAATAAGCCTTCTACGCTCAAACCCACTCTTTTTGCCAACTGGCTTACAGTAATATCAGCCATTTTTTTCTCCAGTTTTACGCTTTATTCAAACCAATGTTTACGCGCAGCCATAATCATTTTTCCTGCTAATTCTTCCGTCATGTGCGGCATATCAATCAGATCATCCACTGCCTGCTCCGCTAATTCCTCGCGGGTAGTGATGTCACGCTCAAACAATTGCATTGCAAGGCTTTCCGTCATTCCCTCTAATTCCAAAATTTGAGGATCAAGATTGGCAGTAGATCCACCGGTCAAAGCACGTGCTAGAAGCGCATTTTTAGCCCGATCACGCAATTCCATAATGACATCTTCATCAAACACTTGTAAATCCAATAATTCTTGAACCGGAACATAGGCAATCTCTTCTAAAGAAACAAAGCCTTCTGAAATAAACAGATCCGCGACTTCTTCATCAATCCCCAAAGCATCGATCAATTCCTGACGCTGTTGAGCCGTATTATTTTGCTCTTTGACTGCCGCATCATTTTCAGCCATGACATTAAGACGCCAACCCGTAAGTTGCCCGGCTAAACGGACATTCTGCCCACCACGACCAATCGCAAGCGAAAGTTGATCTTCAGGCACTGCAACATCCATGACATGATTTTCTTCGTCCATAATAACGGAAACAATTTCCGCGGGCGCCAAAGCATTCATTACAAATTGCACGGGATTATCATCAAAGACAATCACATCAATCCGCTCACCCGCAAGCTCATTCGTAACGGCTTGAATACGTGAACCGCGCATTCCAACACAGGCGCCGACGGGATCAACACGACTATCGTAAGTCTTGACCGCCACTTTAGCACGCATGCCAGGATCACGAACCGCTTTTTTAATTTCAATCACTTGCTCAGCCACTTCTGGAATTTCCAGACGCATGAGTTCAATTAACATTTCAGGACAGGTACGGCTGAGAATAATTTGATGGCCACGCTGATCTACACTGACTTCTTTTAAATAAGCCCGCACGCGATCACCCACTTTATAGACTTCACGCGGAATCATTTCAGTGCGAGGCATAATGCCTTCCGCATGCTCACCTAAATCCACGACCACTAAATCACGGGTCACGCGTTTGACACTTGCAAAAATCAGCTCACCAATTCGACCTTTAAATAATGCGACTAATTTATCACGTTCTGCTTCACGAATTTTTTGCATAATGACACTACGCGCAGTCTGGGCAGCAATGCGACCAAACTCAATTGAAGGGATCAATGTTTCAATAAACTCACCGACCGTCGCATCAGTATGCTCTTTTTGCGCTTCGCTCAGATCAATTTGCGTCAGGGGATCTTCCAGCGCTTCATCATCCGCCAAAACAAACCAACGGCGATAACTGAGATATTCACCTGTTTTACGGTTCAACTCAACACGCACATCCATTTCAATGCCATGTCTTTTTTTGGTGGCCATGGCCAACGCCTGCTCCATCGCATCAAAAATCACATCCCGATCCACATCTTTTTCATTTGCGACCGCTTCGACGACTAACAATAATTCCTTACTCATTTCTCTCCCCTCTAAAACGTCACAACGCTTGCTTTTGCAATATTATCAAAATAAATTCTGACTATTCTATCATGATCTTCTAATTCAATCGAATCTTCATTTACTTTTTTAAGTTCCCCTTTGAAATTCTTCTGACCCTCAAGCGCCATTTGGGTTTTAACCTGAAGCACTTCGCCACAAAAATCAGGATACTGAGTGATAAAAAATAAAGTTGGATTCAATCCTGGCGAAGAGACTTCTAAGATATATTCTTCAATAATGGGATCTTCAACATCTAATACCCGACTTAATTGACGACTGACCGCCTCACAATCTTCTATGGCGATGCCATCTTCTTTATCAATAAAAACGCGTAGCACGCTACCGCTCCCTGCTGCGGGCTTAAACTCTAAGCCCCATAAATCAAAGCCTAGACCTTCTACAATCGGTTTAATTAAAGCCAACAAATCCTGACGCATCTCTTCCCCCAAAAAAATAAAAAACCCCAATCAAGGGGCCTCTTAGAATTCTTCTTAAAAATTGGTAGCGGGGGCAGGATTTGAACCTACGACCTTCGGGTTATGAGCCCGACGAGCTACCAGACTGCTCCACCCCGCGATCAACTGAATGTGATTCTACGCTAAGTTTATGGCCAATGCAAGCTTTATTTAAAGGTATCTTGCAAGATATTTTAGAGGATGCTACTCTCAATATTGAAATTCAAAAAAATCAGGAAAATAAAATGTCAAAATCCAGACTTAAACATCCCAAGGCTTTGGCCCCACTGACCCTCTGCTACGCTTTGTTCATGGCAGCCTTTGGCGGCATTTTGGCCTCCCTGACTCTCTACCAAACCAATCAACTTCACATGGATACCGATACCGCTTATGGTGTTTTTGCAGCTGCGATGGCATTGCTCTGGATTTTACCCCTCCTGGGTGGTTATCTTGCTGGAAAATGGGGCTACATTCCAGCAGCACGAATGGGCGTCATCGCATGCACACTGGGCATGGCCGCTTTTTGTTTCAATAGTGTTGCGACACTTTATATAGGACTTGCTCTTTTTGTTGTCGGGAACGCCCTTGCCACGCCCGCAATCTGGTGCATGGTTGATCATTGCTATACCAAAAACAGCCCCTTACGTGAAGCGGGATTTACTTTATTTTATTTGTTTTTTAATTTGGGCGCTGTAATCAGCATTTTTGCAGGCGGCGCTTTGGCTGAAAAATTTGGCTTTGGCGTAGAGTTTGGCCTGGATACAGCCTGCTTGATTCTCGCTTATCTTTTACTCCAATTTTACAGTCACCACATTTCATCTCATAAAGATCGCAGCATTGCTGCACAAGTCTCCTGGTCCCGAAAAAAAATATACACCGCCCTCAGCCTCAGCATTCTCATCGGCACCCCGGTTAGCATTATTTTATTCAATCATCTTAATCTCAATAATATACTCATGATGACCTTAATGCTTGCGAGCGTCGCCTTACTCCTCATCAAGGCGCTAAATCGTTCTGACAAACAGCAACGCAATCGCATGCTCGCTTTTATTTTTCTATCCATCATTTCTGTTATTTTCTGGATTCTTTACTCCCTGGAACCTTCCTTTTTATCGGTTTTTATCAACACCAATGTTGATACGACTTTACTGGGAGCCAATCTCCCCGCCTCTTCTTTCTTTGCTTTTGATGGGGTATTTGTGATTTTAATCGGATTAATTTTAAGTCGGCTCTGGTTTTATCTCAGTATAAAAAACAAAAACCCCTCTCTTGCAGTTAAGTTTTCATCCTCACTGGTCATCATTGGCCTCGGCTTTGTTTATCTAGCCTGGATGGTCACTTTTCATAAGAGCACACTGATGCCGGCACATGATATCGTCATTGCATATGCCATCTTCGCAACGGCGGAATTATTAGTCAGCCCTCTGGGAATTTCGATGGTGGGGAGCCTTGCACCTGAAGGCGAAGAAGGTTTGATGATGGGCTTTTGGCAACTCTCAACCGGCGTGGGTGGCGTACTCGCAGGCTATATCGCAATCCTGCCGAATCTCCCACAAACCACAGCCCCTTTAATCGTAAGCAACCTTATTTACTACAAAACCTTTTTATGGGTAGGCTTAGGAGCACTCATTGCAGGCCTCATCATCTTATGCTTTGCACGCAAACTAGCCCATTTGATGCGTGAAACTGCCTATCTTGCACCTCAAGTTTAAAAAATAGGTTTATTCATACAAACTGATTAACGAAGCTGAATCTTGGGTGGCCGCTTTTTTCTCAAAACAAGCGCGAAAGGTAGTTACCCCAAGTGCAAAAGCTGCCCCCCCCAACAACAAGTACTTTAAGGGCTCAACCTCAGGAAATAAAACTGCCCCTGCTAATGCTGCAACCATAGAAATCCCGGTCAATATATTAGAAGCACTGAGCAGAACCATTGGCATTTCAGGCTCAGAAGAGAACAAGGGCAGCATTTCTTGTTGATAAGAAGCGTGAAAACTTACAGATGACTCCCCCTTTGAATCTAGATGATTTCTCACTAAACTTCGCCCCCAACGCAATTCCAAAAATCCAGCTAGACTTTTTTCTCCTGAATCAATTGAACTTTGATAAACAGCCACCCCCGCATTAAAAATGGCCACCGTTGCGGCTAAAGTCAAGGCACTCATTCCAAAAGCAGAAAGCATCGCTGTTGGGAGATATCCCATGGACTGCGCTAAATAAGAAACGTTCCAGATGCCACCCGGCCAAACCCAAGACCATTTTTTAAAAAAATGATTGATTTCTTTTTTACCGATGGGACAAGGCTGACACCTCATTTTTTCAAACAAAGCAGGAAGAAGCAGAAACGTTGCCATTTGCACCGTCCCCTCCAACAAACCCTGCGACAATGAATAAAATAAATAGTTCTCAGTATTCGGCTTATTTAAATGATGTGTTTTTTTAGCCAACCAACCGGGAATATTCCAAGCAAATAAGCCAAAAGTAGCCGCCACTGTTTCTATAAAAATACGCATGGAGACCTTTAGACAATCCCGCTCTTCAAATTTTTTCGTCAACAACTGCCTCGTTACAATCAGCGCACAAAGCGCGGTTGAAACGATGGCCATACGCCCACAAATTTCGCCATTATCCCTCATCGACAAAACAGCAGGATGATACGCGTCTGGTTTATGCCTAAGCCCCATCAGTGAAAAAATACCCGCCCAATCGAAGTCACGATAAAAATTAATCAGCACTGCGCTACTCAGCAGATTTTCTCCAACTGAGGCCAAGAGTTTAATCGGCAAAGGGGCGCCGCTTCGAAATGACCGTGATTGAGATAAGGCCGCATAAAAACCCAGGGCAATGAAAAGACCTGAGGCTGCCAAACCAAAATTAATACGCATTCCATTATTTTGAAAAAGAGCCTCTTCATGATTAAGATGCGCATCTCCCACCCCAGCTTCAGCAGGAAAAACCTGATTTAAAAAAGCAAGAATCCCAAGTGAAACACATATTTCAGTCATTTTTAACTCTCCAGAAAATAAAATGATACATTATTTTAATAATATCGCAACAAATAACCAATATTATATATTATTTTATAAAGAATACAACCAAAAATGATATAATTTGAAAAAAAAGCCTATTTAAATCAAACCCTCTCCCTCTTGCAGTTTTCGCCAAGTTTGGTATTGTAGGCGTTTAATTTTAACAATCTAGAAACCAGCCATGTCAGAAACTATTTTGAAATTTATAAAAGAAAATGCCATTCAATTTGTTGATCTACGCTTCACAGATACGAAAGGCAAAGAACATCACGTGACGCTTCCTGCGCATGCTGCAGATGATACTTTTTTTGCCCAGGGAAAAACCTTTGACGGCTCATCCATTGAGGGCTGGAGAGCGATTCATGAATCGGATATGATTTTAAAACCGGATCCACAAAGCTTATATTGCCTAGACCCTTTCAGCGATGCCCCCACCCTGATTTTACGTTGTGATGTCCTCGACCCTAAAACCATGCAAGGCTATGATCGTGACCCCCGCTCTATTGCCAAACGGGCTGAGGCTTATCTCAAAAAAACAGGCCTTGCTGATGCCTTTATCGTCGGGCCTGAACCTGAATTTTTTATCTTTGATGATGTTAAATGGCAAATTAACATGCATGGCGCAAGCTATCAAGTTGATTCTACTGAAGCGGCCTGGAATTCAGGTGAAGATTATGTGGGTGGAAATCATGGTCATCGGCCCCAAATCAAAGGGGGTTATTTTCCTGTTCCACCGGTAGATTCAGCCCACAATATCCGCTCTGAAATGTGCACCCTCCTCGAAGAAATAGGCATTAAAGTTGAAGCGCATCATCATGAAGTTGCGACTGCAAATCAAAATGAAATCGCTGTGGCTTGTAATACGCTCACCCTCAAAGCTGATGAAATCCAGCTCTTCAAATATATCGTTCATAATGTTGCACATCGTCATGGAAAAACAGCCACTTTTATGCCAAAACCGCTGGTTGGCGATAACGGATCAGGCATGCATTGCCATCAATCATTGAGTTTAGCGGGCAAAAATCTATTTGCCGGCAACGAATATGGGCATTTATCTGAAATGGCTTTATTCTTCATTGGTGGGATTATTCATCATGCCAAGGCGCTGAATGCCTTTACCAACCCCACAACTAACAGCTATAAACGATTGGTTCCGGGGTTTGAAGCTCCTGTTTTATTAGCCTACTCCAGCTGCAATCGTTCTGCATCGATTCGAATTCCATTCTCCCAAAACGACAAAGGGAGACGGATTGAAGTTCGCTTTCCTGATCCCTGCGCCAATCCTTATCTGGCTTTCAGCGCTATGATGATGGCCGGACTGGACGGGATCGTCAAACGCATTTATCCAGGTGCTCCGAGTGATCATGACCTTTATGAATTAAACGCTGAAGAACAAGCAAAAATTCCAAAAGTCGCCCATTCTCTTGAGGCTGCACTCGATGCCCTTGAAAAAGATCACGCTTTTCTTCTACAAGGCGATGTATTTAGCAAAGAAATGCTCGATGCCTATACTCAAATCAAACGCACAGAAGTGACGGACCTCAACTCCACCACCCATCCTCTGGAATTTAAAATGTACTACAGTCTATAAATCAATTGGGAGTTTTTCATGCGGAATCAATTTTACTATGCTTTTGGGGTGGTGCTGCTCAGCGTTTATATTTTCCTGATCATGTTTCATCGCGAGCCCTGGATGCTGGTTATTTTAATCCCCCTTGCTTTGATTTATCTTCATGATATCATTCAAAAAAAACATGCCATCTTGCGCAACTTCCCTATTTTAGGGCATTTACGCTTTATGTTTGAATTTATTCGCCCGGAAATCCGTCAATATTTTATTGCAGGTGACCAGGAAGAAAGCCCCTATGACCGAGAAACACGCACATTGATTTATGAACGCGCTAAAAATATTCGAGATACCGTCCCCTTCGGCACCCAGCGTGATATTTTGGCAATTGGCTATGAATGGACTCTACATTCTATGAATGCCCTCAAGCCAGCAGAAGTAGAACCCAGAATTATCGTGGGAAGCGACCTCTGCAAACAGCCCTATTCTTCTTCACGCCTGAATATTTCAGGTATGAGCTTTGGCGCACTCTCTGCCAATGCAGTCATGGCAATGAATGCAGGCGCAAAAATTGGAAATTTTGCGCAAGCAACGGGTGAGGGTGGCCTCAGCCCCTACCATCTCCAAGGGGGCGATATTATTTGGCAAATTGGCACCGGTTATTTTGGCTGCAGGGATGATCAAGGCAATTTTGCACCCGATGAATTTGCAAAAGAAGCCAATCGCCCTGAAGTTAAAATGATTGAGCTCAAGCTTTCTCAAGGCGCGAAACCGTCTCATGGGGGAATTTTACCTGCCGCTAAACTTACCCCAGAAATTGCGGCTATTCGTAAAGCGCCGATGGGCCACGATGTCCTCTCTCCTGGAAAACATACTGCATTTAAAACGCCTATTGAAATGATGTATTTCATTCAAAAGCTACGTGACCTCTCCGGCGGAAAACCTGTTGGCATCAAAATGTGCCTCGGACTGCATCATGAATTTTACGGCATCTGTAAAGCGATGATTGAAACAGGCATCTACCCTGACTTGATCACTGTTGACGGCGCAGAGGGTGGGACAGGCGCTGCACCGGTGGAATTTGTCAATCATGTTGGGACACCCTTGCATTATGGAATTCAATTTGTTCATAATGCCTTAGTTGGAATTAATTTACGTGACAAAATTCGAATCGCTGCATCTGGAAAAATCTCAACAGGGTTTGACATGGTAACCAAAGTCGCACTGGGCGCAGATATTTGCAATATGGCACGCCCCATGATGATGGCAACGGGCTGTATTCAATCCATGCAATGCAACACCAATACTTGCCCAACAGGGGTTGCAACACAAGATAAACGCTTGCAAAGAGCCTTGGTGGTTGATGATAAAAAGCAACGCGTGGCTAATTTTCATGAAGTCACCGTCCATAGCTTTCTCGAATTGATTGGAGCCATGGGCCTGAAAAATCCAAGCGAACTCAGCCGTGACCGCATTTATAGAAGGGTTCATTGTGATGTTGTGAAGACTTTTGATGAAATTTATCCCAATGTTGAACCCGGCTCTTTTTTAACAGGTAATGTCCCTGAAATCTATGCCAAAGATTGGGCGCTTGGTCGCGCAGATCGGTTTTAGACGATGATATTCTTTGCAACCACCGCCAAAAATATCGAACCCCTGTTGCTAGAAGAGCTCAAACTGCTCGGTGCCAATGAGGTCAAAGGCACCCACTTAGGCGTCTACTTCAAAGCAAATTTGGAAACTGCCTATCGCGTCTGCCTCTGGTCCAGACTTGCGCATCATGTGTTTTTAGAGCTCAAGCAATTTGGCGCGATGAATCAAGAAAACCTTTACGGTGCGATGCGCAGCGTCGATTGGTCTCAGCATCTGGATGTGAATCAAACCTTTAGGATTGACGTCTCAGGAAA
Organism: Thiotrichales bacterium; assembly: GCA_947476405.1. Lineage (GTDB taxonomy): Bacteria > Pseudomonadota > Gammaproteobacteria > Francisellales > CACEW01 > JAJZUD01. The sequence continues at coordinate 1,211 of CANJQG010000043.1, read as the reverse complement.
ACATCCCACGCTAACCCATCCCCACTTTATCGCACAAGTTGCCAAAGATGCGATCGTAGATCAATTTCGCAAAAATACGGGCGAACGCCCCTCGATTGAATCAGATCAACCTGATGTCGTATTTCATCTCCATGTTAGAGATGAACACTTCACTCTGAATTTAGATCTTTCGGGAGAAAGCCTTCATCGTCGTGGCCTGCGTACGGAAACAGGTGCGGCCCCTTTAAAAGAAACCCTAGCTGCTGCGATTTTAATTCGCATGGGTTGGCCCAAAATGTTCAAGCAAAACAATGTCATGCTGTTTGACCCTTGCTGCGGCGCGGGTACGCTTTTACTCGAAGGCGCAATGATGGCCTATGATATTGCCCCCAGTTTATTGCGTACTTATTTTGGTTTTCTAGGTTGGAAACAACATCAACCCGAAATCTGGCAAAAATTATTGCTTGAAGCTCAAATGCGAGCAGACATCGCTCAAAAATCAAATACTCCACCCATCATGGGCTTTGATATGGAAGCCAGTGCCCTCCTGGCTGCAGAGCAAAACTTTAAAAAACTCAATCTCAGTCACATTTTGACACTAGAAAAGCGCCAGGTCTCTGACATTGACAATGCCGCTTTACAAAAACATCAAGGCCTACTTATCGCCAATCCACCCTATGGAAAACGCCTTATGGCAGGGAAAGACATTGAAATCGAACAACTTTACGCCGACTTAGGCAAGGTGATCAAAACCCAACTCGAAGGCTGGCAAGTTGGTATTTTCACTAGTGATCCAGGCCCCGTTAAAGCCATTCGCATGCGCCCTCAAAAACAATACCAACTTTTAAATGGCACACTTGAATGCACCCTTATTCGATTTGAAGCAAGACCTGAACATTACTGGCGAGAAGCTTAATAATCGTTGACTTTAGGGGGTGGTTTTTTTAAAGTGGCAAACTTGGGCATAGCCAATCTTAAAATTTAATCAGGCAGCCAGTTTGCAGGGCTGTGCCTTCCCTGTCATATTGGCCCTCGTGCAATCTTGCCTTGACCCGACTTCAGCGGGAGCTCCTGCACTTAAAGCAGGGCTGTCCAATTCTATGATACAATCCCCTTGTAAGCTTTGATAAGTTCAAAGGCAAGGGCGTTTTCAAAAAGCGCAGCTTTGACATTTTTGATGTCATTGTGGCGACAAATATTTAAAGCAAAGCTTCGGAGCCTGGCAAAGACGC
>CANJQG010000042.1 GCA_947476405.1 Thiotrichales bacterium | reverse complement strand
ATGGTTTAGCGATAGTGACACAGAATGTGAGAACGGAATTTTATAGTGACAGCTAATCTGAGAATGGATTCCCGGATAGTGACAATTATTGTGAGAATGAAAAGTGCGATGATGACAAGAATGCGCGTTTATGATGACGAGAATTTACATGTAGAGATGCAGCTAGCTCAGGGACAGGCGCTTATGACTGCAAGTGGTCATAATGGAGCGCCATTATTTGTCATTTACCCCAGTGCACTTGATCCATCTCACTCGGTGGTTGTAAGCGGAGCGCAATCATTGCAGGCAATGACATCTGCCATTCAGGCAGTTCAACAGAAAATGCAAAACGCTCAATCCACTCCTTGACACCTATACATGAATTTAATACAATCAGTTTAAATTAGATTCTATAGGTGATAAAAATGTTATCAAAATCAGAATGGATTGAAATGGAATTTGACCACCCCATGCTGGAAGACATGGAAGTCAGCCGTGTCGTCTATCAAGGTGCGTTGGGTGAGCCTGAGCAAATCCAGATGTGGATTTACAGCCCGCATCGCAGAACGGAGATGATTGCCGGATTATTGGGCAAAACGCTGCAATTTAGGCTGATCGATTCTGACAATACGCTTTATTTTAATCATTGGCTTTCTGAGATCAAATGGCTGATCGGTAAAGAATTGGCAGGCCGCCAGCATTATGTGTTGACCTGGAGATCCCCTGTCGCCAAAATCGCGCAGAGTAATCTCTCGCTGGTTTTGCAGGAAGTGAATCTGCGTGAGGCTTTCCAGCTGATTTTGAGTGGCGGTTTGATTTCAAAAAATCCGCTGACGTTGCAAAAATATGATCTGCAGGTCGCACGTGACATTGACAGTCTGCAGCCGCCCCTCAAGGCGCATCAGGAATCTCTGATGGTGTTTTTCAAACGACTTCTTGCGCACAACGGGCTGACCTATTTTTTTGATCATTCGCGTGAAGACTGCCCGTTGGTCATTACCGATTCTATTGAGAGTGCAGGCCAGAATATTGACGTGGCGGAATATCGTTATGCCGAAGGGGATCTGCTGACCAAGCCCTTCATTGATCGCTACAAGACGCAGTTCTCAGCGACCTCAGCCCTCTTTGAAAGCACAGGCCATCCTGACCGTGATCCCCAAGTTTTATTGGAGGAGAATAAAAAAGTGCCCGATGGCTTTGCGACTTTCCACGCCTGTTTCGGTGAGCGCAATATCAAGGAGACTGCGGATTACGCTAAATGGATCAGCGAAGATGCGGTCGGTAAGGCGCAGCGCAGCGTCTATACTGGTGGAGGGATTGTCTTTGCCGGTCAGATTATGACGGCTCAGGAGCAGTTTTTAGTAGCTAGTTCATGGACATTAGAGTTAGACGGTGCCATGAAAAACCGCATTAAGCAGATCCAAACCAGTCTCTATGCTCAGCCTTTGGAGTTAGCCTATCGTGAAGAGATTGATTTAAATCCTAAGCAAGTTTTGATGGCCGGTCACACAATCGCAGAAAACAATGTCAGTGTCGATGCGATGGGTCATTATCAGGTCAATGTGCCACCCTATTTTATTCAAAATAAACCCCGAAGTTTGGAGGCCACGCGCATGGTCTATCCATTGCAAAGTGATGATCATGGCCAGCATTATACCCTGATGCCGAATGCTGAGGCTTTAAGCCTATGGTGGGGCAATAATACCAGCCAAAGCCTGATTTTGGGCACAGTCAACTCAACAGAGTCGCCGCATCTGACTCAGCAAGACACGTATCAAAATGCCTATTGGCAGGATGATAGCGGCAATCGTGTAGGCTTTATCAACGAGGGCAAATACGATCCCACGCAAAAAACCGGTCGTAAAACCGCGCATATCTTAGAAACGCCGAGCTATCATCCTGATGGCTCCAGCAATTATCTACGCATGGGCGATGCCGTTCAAAATGATGGCGCCTATTCCAGTCAGGCGGGTGAGCCAGGCATCCTCGCAGTCACTGAGGGCAATTATCACGAAACCCATCACGGCGGCTTGATGGAACTGATGGGCAATATGGGCACGGATCAGGATAATCCAGTGCCTGCACTGCGTCAGCGTGTGCAATTGAATCCCAGTTTTGGCACGCCCCATATTTTAAAAACGGTCAGTGCGCATCTCCACACGGCTGATTTGACTTCAGATCAAGTCACCGAAAATAAGACTCTCGATGGCGATACGCTGACGCATACTCTGACTTCACCTGATTATTTCGTCACGCATGGACAGGATGAAACCCGTAGCATTTATGTGAATCAATCCCATAAACAAACAGGCCAGAGTAACGTCATCAACATCAACACGCATGCCCTTTTCACCACCGCACAAGAGCGTACTTTAAAACAAACAGGCGATCAACGTACAGATCAATATCAGAATAAAACCCTGAATCTGAATCACCCTGAAAACAACCTGCAATACGAGACTTTGACGCAGAATACAAAGTCCCTCAATAAACAAACCACCACCGAAGTCAGCAGTATCCAGAATTATACACGTACCCATCAGCAATCGACGCAGCAAGCCAGTCAAATCACTCAGCAGAATAACAGCATGCAATCGAATGTAGGCAAAACCTATTTCGGCGATATGATGCACCTTGAGTCAGGTAGTGGCAGTCCTCTGCCGCCAGACTCAGCCATCATGCAGAACGATGCGGCCATGCAGAATATTCAAGATGAACAGGAACAAAAGAAAAAAGAGATCGTCTTTTTGCTGGATGATCCTGATCAGTTGACTCAGGGTAAGCTGCGTCTATGGGTGAATCAGCAAAAGCCGATGGCGTTGCCTTTGAATATCCCGTGTATTTATTCGCTCGATACCACCCAGAAGCAGGGGGCGATTGAGTTATTGCGTAGAAATGAGGAAGGAGATCGGATATCCCTTGCAACGTTCCACCCTCAAGTGAGGAATATCAATGTGCAATACAAGGCACCGCCTGAAACGCAGATCCCCCAATCCTGGTTCACTCCCTCTGGCAAACTGCCTGCCTATATGGGCGTGCAAAAAGTGGCAGGCGTGTCTGGACTGGATGTGAATGACAGCGATATCAATGTAGTCATGTTGGCCGTAGATGCCGCTCCCCCTCAAGAATGTCAGATCACAGGAGGCTATCAAGTTAAAGCAATGTCTGATGAGACAGTTTCCTGGCTGATGCAGTCGCTGTATACTGTCAACAAGACTTTGCCAAGAGCGGCGGATGATTCGACAGAAGCCAGCGGCTGGCATTGGGAAGCGCCCAGCATCAGCGATATCGGCTTGGTATTTAAGGATGGCGTGAATGCTTTGGTTGTGAAAGACAATCGGCAATTTTTAATGGAATTTCTGCATGGCGGTAAGTTTCATATCAAAGAAGTGAAGGGGCAGTGGATGCTGGTGTTTTATGGTAAGGCAGGGTTGAGGAAATGGGTGGCCGGCACGACGTATAGCCTTGAAGGCGAGGCTTCTGAGAAGAATAAGATTCGTATTTTTAAGACTTATGCCAAATTGATGGATAATCAGAATCGATTTAACAAAGTCGCGATTTTAGCTGAGGATGCTGCAGATGATTCACCGCTTGCCATTATTGTGATTGCACCACTTGATACGGTTCAATACTTCTTGGATAAAGATCCGAATAAACAAATCAGTGATCTGTTTGTGAATATTGGGATTGATGTGGTGAATGCAGCTGTTGCTGGAGCGATAGTAGGCCTGTTTGTTGTACTTCTCCCCCTTGAAGTCGGTGCTGGCATTATTGTTCTTGGAGGGGTTGCAGCTACTGCTGTAGTTGGGTATTTATTACATGCTGCTGAAAGTAGAGTTGGACTGATTAATGTCTTGATTGGTTTCGGACGTAAGGTAGAAAATCACTATATTGCCCAAGGTGATCGATTACAAATAGACTTTGAAACTTTTTCTGACTGTTCTGCAACAGCATTGACAAAAGTAGAGTCCATCAGTGGTGCTGCAATCATCGTTTCTGAAACAATGAGTAAGGTTCCATGACAGACTTAAGAAAATTTCTTTTGTTTAGAACAATAATTGCAACGCCATTTGTTTGTTGGGTGCTTACGGCTACGGCAGGCAGTATCACAGCTTATCATGGCTATGCTGTATATTTTATTTACGTAGCATTTGTTGTTTTTTTGGCGGCGATATTGCCCTCTTTTATTAATTATAAAATGTTCTACCTGTTTAGTGCGCTTTCTTTTTTAATTGCGCTGTTCTTCGATATATTTGGATTGGTATTGCTTTTTTTTCCGCAATGGAACGGCTGGAATGGCTGGGGCGGCAATGAAGGGTATGGTAATTGGTCTGTATTATCTTTTGATTTTTCTAAAGAGCTAAGCTATGCCATAATTCTTATTTTTGTCGGTTTATTTGCTTTTTTTGCAATTAAAAAATTTTTGGAAGTTGATTACGAGGCGATGGCAAAACAGGCCTTCAAAGAAAAAAAAATCAACAAATTAGCGCAACAGATATTGTTAAATAAACGAGATGGAACCATTTCTTCTGTGCGCTTCAATGTTGTATTTTTAAAGAGGACAGAAAACTGGCTATATACAGCAGGGTTTGTTATTTTGTGTGTGGTTGCTTTTCCGATGCAACATGTTGGAAGTAGTATGGCTGGGCTTGGCAATAGTCCATTTCTTGCCTTTTTCTTTTTTGCTGCCTCTTATTTATTTATTTGGTTTTTTTATTGGTTTGCACTTGGGCTATTTTCACAATATATTCTGATCAACAAAATTGAAAAGGAACTGGGCTTTAAATTGCAGCCTGTATTAAAATCAGAGGGAGAAAAAAGTGGGGCTGCTTAGCAACGCAAAAGAAAACGATGAGCCTGCCAATATTTGAGTCTTGTATCCTACTGTTTTTGCTTGGCCTCTGTACGAGTTGCATCAGTAGCACAACGGGAGGCAGCGCGTTTATTAATGTGCCGGTTATGATTTTTTTAGGCTTCCCTCCCGCCATGGCCATTGCGAGCGCCCGCATGACAGCGGTAGGGACATCACTTGCAGGGATCAGTCAGTTTCATAAATTTGGCAAAATAGATTATAGGTTGGCCTGGCCGGCTGCTTTGTTGAGTATTGTGGGTGCAGCGATGGGCGCGTTGTTTACGACAAAATTATCTGATACAGCTTTGAGTCATCTGATTGGCGGGGTGACGTTAGCACTCTTGTTTTTAAGCTATTTTCTCAAACGGAAAGCGGGGGCGGAGATATCTGCTTCACGCGTAAAACGTGCTTTTGGATATTCATTATTTCTGATCACCAGTACAGTTGGCGGGGTATTTGGCGGGATGGGAATGATCAATACGTATATTTTCATGATGTGTTTTCATAAAAAAGTGGCTGAATCGATCGGCACGCGTAAGGTGGTGACCTTGGCTGTGAGTATTGCTGCGGCTTTGGTGTATGGTGTGCATGGATTTATCAATTGGTATGCGGTTGCAGCGCTGATGGCTGGGACGGTGATCGGCACGATTGTTGCGACTGGATTTATGTTGCGGAGAGGCGATCGGTTTATTGAGATTGCATTTATGCTGATTACTTTTGCGATGGGGGTGAAACTGTTGATTTCGGCCACTCATGCGCAGATTTTTTAAAACTCGTTCCATACTGAGACAATATCTGGCAAACGCGCATATTATGCTCATCGTACCAAAGGGTCTTGCCAATATTTTTTGCAGCAATGTGGCGTGGGTCTTTTCGCCATGAGTCAATCGATTCCAGGCTATCCCAGTAAATTGATGATAAAGAAAAAACACGCCCATCAGGCATGACTTCAGAACTGGTTTCTAATCCAAGAAAGCCAGGCAGACTGTTTACAATTACCATCATTTCATTAGCAAGACTTTCAAAGTGGGCTTTTTCTTTGCCATTATAAATGGTGGATGACACTACGGCGTAATAAGGGGCTTTGGGGCCGCCTAACAATTGCAGCCCTGGGGTTGAGAATGAGTGAAGTGGAGATGTGAGTGTTGTCATATTTATTCCTGTTCAAAGGGGGCTTTAAATAAAGCTACGCCGAGTTGTTGATTAATAGCATGGTGATTTCCTAATTCAGAAGCAGAGATAATTTTTCCGCTGCTTGGGTCTAATTCAAATTCCCAGAAAACGGGCACTTCCCAACGACGGCCATTGGCTTTGATATCTCCAAAATCACCCCGAAACGTAGCTGAGGCAAAGGTTTTGACGATGATGTGGTCATCATCTGCTACGGCTACGCTGGCCACTTTTTGTGAGAGATCTGGAAACACGTTGCGAAAGCTGACAATCGCATCAAATAACGCATGGATTGACGGGATCGATAAGATGGGATGAGTGTACATTCCACTGCCTTCGGCATATTGGGCCACATCGTTCCAAGTTGATTTGGGATTAAAAGCAGAGTTGATAAATCCAGTGACGACTTCTTTTGCTGTAGACATGGCAAGATTCCTTTCAGGCTGTTAAAAAATAAGCATTCCCCAATTATTGCAAAACCGCATTGTTGTGTCAATAATTATCCAGTGCGAAATTTTTGTTTTAAAAATTGATTTTGCCGATGCTGTATTTTTCACAGGAAGAGGCACCTTGCCTAAGCCATAGATGAAGCTCTGTGCAATCAAGCCATTGCTGAGAGTGACTTCAGTCAGCAAAGCATGAATTTCGCTGACTTGGTTGGTCGTGGTAGCAAAAGGCCTGGCCAACGGAATCACCAAATGATGCAGGGTAATGGAGGATAGGTTCATCATCAATCCGTCTAATATTTTGAAAATATTTTGTACAGTCTAAACTATTTTGGTAGAATTGCAAAATCAAGTTTAAAAAAGTGAAGGCGATGGTGAAGGTACTTGTTGAATTAATGCAAAAGCACTCGGTTTTTGTAGCTGGTTATGCGTTGATTGAAGGGGGCAAGATAGTCGATCAGCAAACGATTTCGCTGCATCCGAAGATACAAGTCTCGACGGAGTCGCTGTTTCAGGCTTGTTCATTAAGCAAACCCTTAACCGCCTGGGCGATTCTGCACTTAGTTCAGGCAGGCAAGATTGATTTGCATCAGCCACTCAACAATCAATTACAGCACTGGAAAATTCCCCCCAGCGAATATGGTGAGGTCACTATTTCACAATGTTTAAGTATGACTTCAGGATTGTGTTATGGCGATCCCAATCAAAAAATTCCAAATTATCCCCATGATGCGGCCTTACCTTCGTTGAGGGAGACTCTGGATGGATGCCTACCTGCGATCAATCCGGCGATCAGATTAGGGTTGAAGCCTGGTTCACGCTATATTTATTCGGGCGCTGGCTTTATGGTTTTGCAACAGTTAATTGAAGAAAAAACGGGACAGGCCTTTGCAGAATATATGGAGCAAGTTATTTTTCAACAGCTGCGGATGGTCAAAAGTACTTTTGAATGTCCACTCAAAAAATGGCGTGCTGATGCTGTGCCTGGCTTTAATGCATTAGGCGAGATGAATATGGATGGGTGGGATCAGATTCCATCGAGTGCATCGGGCGGGTTGTGGAGTACACCGCGTGATTTGGCGGAATGTATGATTCATCTGGCTAATGCAAAAACTATGCTGACGCGTCAGGATCATTCTCGATTTGGCTTGGGAGTGGTGATTGATGAGGTTAATGGGGTCATCAATTTTAGAAAAAATGGCTGTAATGCTGGGTTTCAGAATGAGATGATTATGTTTCCTGAAAGTGGCCAGGGTATAGTTGTGATGACGAATTCCGCAGCAGGGATGACTTTGATTCAGGAGTTTATTTCGTATGTTGCAGCGGAATATCACTGGCCTGCTTATGATCATCATTTTAATGAAATAGCATTTTGAAGCAAAAACCGCAACACATGGCCATGATATAAGTCAGGATTTTCATAAAACGCCATGTGAGAGCAGTTTTCCAGCATGGCGACTTCTGAATTTTTGAGGGAATCTCTCAGCAATTTGGCGCAATCCAGGCTGATGTAGTCGTGCTCACCATGCATAATCAGGGCGCGATGCTCGAGTTTTGAGAGCGCAGCCGTACAATCAAAATCTTTGATTGAGCCTGAACAATTAAAAAGGTATTTGCCAAAAATTCTATGCATGACGCGTTTGCTGGCGGCACTGAGCATTTGCTTGAGTGCATCAGGCCAGATCTCCAGGCGGCAGAAATGTCGATACAGCAGCAGATCAATCGCGGCTTTGTATTCGGGGTGGGTGGTGCTGCCTTCAAATTCCCGGCGATTCATCATATTGAAGGTGGTCAAGCCTAAACTCATTTTGATGCGCTCGAAGCCTTTTTGCATGAGAGGGCAAGAGGGTGTGGTGCCGCCCAGAATAATCGATTGAACGCGTTCAGGATATTGCACCAAAAAAGCCTGCGCCAAAATTCCACCCCAAGAGCGTCCTAAAATATGCACTTGCTGCAGACCATAATGATCTAAAATGGATTTTAATTCTTCGACGAAATAATCGAGATGCCAGTGTTCATCGTGGTTAGGCTGGTCTGACTCACCACAGCCTAGCTGATCCCAAGTGAGAATGTTGAAGCCGTGCTCGCTATAAAAAAACCGTGGGTTTCTCGCAAGGATAAAGAGGTGCTGCCTGGTCCGCCGTGAATGAGCAGTAGCGTATTCGCATGACCTTTGTCGATGTGATAAGTCATGACCTGATTTTGGTTGATTTGGATTTTTTTGGCAGTGAAGGTCATGACGCTCCTGTCATGTTGAGTTTGTGTAAACATATTGTACAGTATAATCGACTTTGTTAGAATGTCAAAATTAAATCAGTTGGGATGAATGATGAAGCATCTTCGTAAAGTAATCGACCAAGCTTTAGATGCAGGGAAAGTGATTGGCACCAGTATTATCATTGCGCAACATGGAGATGTGATCTTCGAAACTCATTCAGGTTGGGCGGATTGTGAGGCTAAAAAGTCAGTGACTGAAAACACGATTTTCCGTCTGGCGAGTTTGACCAAACCGCTGACCAGCAGCGCTACTTTCGCCTTAATTGAAAAAGGCTTGTTATCACTGGATACATCGATCATGGAGTGGCTTCCGCATTTCACGCCTAAAGCACCAGATGGCAAGATCTATCCGATCACTATTCGTCATTTGCTGACACACACTTCGGGTTTAAGTTATGGTTTTTATTTTCCGCATAATGAGCCTTATCGCTCTGCAGGAGTCTCCGATGGCATGGAAAATAATGAACTGACGCTGGAGGAGAATGTGGCGCGCCTGGCCGCTGTTCCACTGATGTTTAAGCCTGGAGAACAGTGGCGATATTCTTTGGGTATTGATGTCCTGGGTGCGGTGCTGGAAAAAGTAACTGGGAAGCCTCTATCGCAGGTCATTGAGCAATATGTCACTGAGCCACTTGGCATGAAAGACACGTCTTTCTACGTCAAAGAATCCCGCCATTTGGCTACAGCTTATTTTGACAATTCAAACGGAGGCGAGGCTTGTCTGATGTCGGCAGAACAGAAAGTTCCCATCGAAAACGCGGGTGATCTTTATTTTGGTCCAGACCGTATTCTAAATCCGCGTGCCTATCCATCTGGAGGGGGTGGCATGGCTTCCACTGCGAGAGATTATTTGCAGTTTTTAGAGGCGATTCGTCAAGGAGGCGCGCCTATTTTAAATCAGACTTCAATTGCCTGTTTGACGCAAGATGCGGTGCCTGGTTATGAGGTTGCATTACCTTGGCCGGGATATGGATTTGGCATGGGTTTTGGGATGATTCGTGATGCTGAAGTAGCCAATTCTCCACGATCGGTTGGAAGCTATGAGTGGTCTGGTGCATATGGCAATAATGCTTTTGTTGATCCAGCGATTGGTTTAAGTGTGGTGATTTTGACGAATACCGCATTTTATGGTTTGAAAGAGTTTGCATTGAATGTGCCCAGGGCGGTGTATTGTGATCTTGGACTGGAGAAGTAAAATAGTGATAAAAATTGAACCTTATACTTTTGGAGATGAAAAACTACGTTATGATGGGCTGAATAGTTCTAAAGATCATCTGTTGCCGTGGATCCCATACGCTGAAAATTATACTATGGAGAAGTCAAAAATCTGGATTGAAAATGCAATCAAAGCCTTTTCTGCTGGTACCGAATATGCATTTAAAATTTTGAATGAGCAAGAAAATTTTCTGGGGGAAGTTCGCTTAATTAATGTGACCATCAATCCCTATGAGCGTCAAGCTAATATTGCGCTTTGGATTCAGAAGGATTTTGCAGGGCAAGGCGTTGCCAGTGCAGCACTGAAGTTAGCAACTGACTTTGCCTTTAATGATTTGAAGTTGCAGCGCCTACAATTTATGGTCCTGCCAGATAATGAAAGAAGCATTGGCTTAATCCGTAAAGTCGGAGGGCAATATGAAGGACAGTTACGGAATCAGTGGAGCTTTGATGGGGTAATGAAGCACCCATTGTTGTTTTCGTTAACCCCGGCATCATAAGTTTCTAATTTAAGACTTTAGAATTTCTTTCAGTATGTGATTGAACTTTTCCGGATGTGTCCAGAACGGCATATGCCTTGCTTCAGCAATGTTATGAATTTTTATTTTTGGATTGAGGGCTTGCAATTGCGTGGCTGATGCAAACAAAACTTTCACATCTTCTTCGCCCATAATTAAATCGATGGGGCATTGCATGGCAGCGAATTCTTTTCGCAGATCAGTTGAGTCACATATTTCAATCCCTTTAAACAAAATCTCCTGAGGAATTTCTGGGGACTGCGCTAAAAAATGATTCAATACGTTAAATTGAGAAGGCTTGGGGCTGATTTTTGCAAATTCAGTTGCGTAATCTTCGGTTAACAGCGCTTTTAAGCCATGTTTTCTTACTGAGTCAAAGGCAACGGCAAAGCCTGGCTGGGGAAATCCAAGCCAATTTTCTGCAGCGATCAGTTTTGGCGTGGTGCCAATTCCAATAAAGCGTTTGACGCATTCAGGATGGCGTGCAGCAATAGCCATCGAAACCAAACCTCCAAAAGACCAGCCCACATAAATAGCCCGCTCGGGTAAGTCTGGTAATACCTGTTCGGCGATGTCGTAAATGGTGTCAGTGTCAAGGTCCCAATCGCTCGATCCTACCCCTGGGAGGTCAATATTGGTTACTCGATAATGTTTCGCCAATTGTTCCACAACAGGGTGCATGTCCAGATGGTTACAACCCCAGCCGTGAATTACAATAACATCTTCACCCATGCCTTTTATTTCTTTAAAAATGCTCATTTGTTATCCTTTAAAATATGGTTAAGAATCGCGTTAAATTTTTCCGGATGCGTCCAAAATGGCGCATGTCCAGCTCCTATTATTTCATGAATATAAGTGTTTGGATTAAGCTTTGCAATCTGCGGCCAAGTTGATTTTAGAGCATAGGTATCTTGGTCTCCAAAGATGAAATCAATGGGGCAGGTCAGCGATGTTAATTCATTGCGTAAGTCTGTGGCATCACAAATTGCCATGATCTTTTCGATAACATGGATATCGCTCTCTGGTCTGCGATCACATATCTTTTGGGCCTCTAAGTAAAGGGGTGATTGCGTTTGGTGGGTATTGGTAAACTCTTGCTCATAAAATTCTTTGACAAAAGTATGAAAGCTTTTTTTCTCAAAAATAGAGGCAACAAGGGCTGCATAACCTGGTTTGGGGAGTCCTATCCAATGATTATCAGCCATAAAGTTTGGAGTGGTGCCAATGCCAATAAAGCGTTTCATGCGTTTTGAGTATCTCGCTCCGATCGATAAGGCAACCAAGCCACCAAAAGACCAGCCGATATAAATGGCATTTTCTGGAAGTTCAGGTAAGACAAGATCTGCTATGTCATGAATAGTTTGGATGTGCGGACTCCATTTGCTGTAGCCCATGCCGGGCAAATCGATGCTGGTCACTTTATAATGTAAAGAAAGAGCATCTATGACCGGCAGCATGTCCTCATGATTGACGGATGAGCCGTGGATGAGGACAATATCCTTGCCTGTTCCAGCGGTGGTTTTGAAGACGCTCATGGTGGTTTCCTTATTATTTTCGCATGTTTAAATCAAATGTTGATCTTGATAAATCCACGAGGGAAAGCACTTCACAATCATTTCCAGAGGATCTGTGACGTCGACGCTTTTGACCTGATGTTTCTGTTTGGGATGAATGAGAATAAACTCGCCAGGTGTAAGGAAATGCGCATCCCCATCCAGGGTCACTTCAGCCTTGCCTTTGATGATGTAATAGATTTCAAATCGATCATTATGGTAGTGGAGTGGGGAGAATCCCTGTGGGTCAAAATAGGCATGAGCCCAACTGCGGTCCATCCGTTGATCGACCACGGCCCCAGAATACTCAAGGACTGTTTCGCCTGTAGTATCATTTCTAAAAGTCGGCTTGTCTTTTTTGGAAAAAGTGACCGCTTCATCACTGTTTTGAATAGCGATCGTTCCATCGCGGTTTAATTTGATTGTGGTGGTGGGATCAAATGTGAATGTGTTTTCTGGATGGGGCATGGCGCTCCTGTCATGTTGAATTTGTGTAAACATATTGTACAGTATAGTCGACTTTGTTAGAATGTCAAAATTAAATCACTTTGATTAAGAAACTTTATGAGGCCTTCAAAATGAATATCGGCATGGTGGGCGGTGGTATGGTAGCCATTGCACATCTTAAAGCGTTAGAAAGTATCGCTGACGTGGCAAGCGTTTTTGTATACACGAGAAACCCTGCTCGCGCTGCGGAATTGGCAAAGGAATTTTCCAAGGTTTGCGTTGCTGAGTCATTAGAGATCCTAGTCATGAATGTTGCAGGGGTCATTATCGCTACTCCAAATAATACTCATTTGGCAGTTTTAAGAGATATTGTATCCATTAAGCCACTTCCCGTTTTATGTGAAAAGCCCTTGGCCTCTTCTTGTGAGGAGGGGAGGGAATTTTATAGACTGGCCCCACCATTGAGTGCCGTTGCTTTTAACTATAGGTTTAATAAGGTCTTGCTTTCTATTATAGATCTAGGTCGCAGTGCCGAGTTAGGTGATATTCTGCATATAGATTTGGCCCTTAATAGAAATAGTGCATTAACCAAGAAAACAATTGGGTGGAGAGATGGCGCCTCACAAAATAAAAGCAGTGGTGCTTGCGGTGACTTGGGGAGCCATTTATTAGATATAATTTGCTATATGACAGGATCAGAGATTGACCGTGGCTCCCTCCGGGCATCGCTTGGAATTAGAGTGCCTATGCGTGAAGGAGTGGTTTTAACAGAAGATGATCATTGCATCATGACTGGAACAACGGATAGCAGAGCGCATTTTAAGTTGCAAGTCAGTAAATCAGCAGAGGATGCTGAGTTGGGTTTTCATGCCCATATTACGTTTGAAAGGGGTGAGATCAGGTATTCTAGCAGATCTCCTGATTTGATTGCGCTCAAGTTGATGGCTAGGCCAGGTGTGACCGAGGTAGCAATTGGCTCAAGTCGAATTATAGCTGATCCTGTGACAGAAGTCCCTTTTTGGTCCGACTCTTTTTATTTTCAGAATGAAGCGTGGGTCAAACAAATTGCAACGGGTTCGTTTGACGGCAGAATGGCAGATATTAAAGCTGGTTTAATGATACAAGATTTACTCTCTATTGCTACAAGGTCCGCAGAAAAAAACAAATAAAAGTGTGCTTAATAAATCCAAGGAACCAAACGCCAAGTTCCCTTTTTATACGTCATGTATTTTTGGCCAAAATGCTGCATTAGCGCCGCCTCTTCAATGCGAATCCGATACACATGCACAGCAATCGCCAAAATCAGCACAATCAAAAAACTCAGCAGATTACCAAATTGCAAAGCCAAAGCAGTGATGATGAGGAGCGAGCCCAAATACGCAGGGTGGCGGATTTTGCGGTATAGGCCTTGGGTGATGAGCTCATGTTCTGCACCGACGTGGACATCGAAGGTGAAGAATTGTTTTAGGGTGTAGATTGAATGATAGCGGATTACGAAGCCAGTGATAAAGCAAATCAATGCGATGCTTTGTGTTAGGACTTGGTTGGAAAAAGGCATTATGCGGTGGTGGTCAGCGACCCAGTTGGCGGCCAGGATGGCTATAATCAAGGTGACCCAGATGATTCGCAAGCTGGAATGGTCTTGCTGACCCTTTGATTTCGAGCGCTTGTATAAAGAGAGAAATAATTCCAAGGCAACCCATGCAAAAATTAAGGCGTTGTTGATGGCTTGAAGGTGCATTAGGACTTTCCGAAATGATGATTTTCGCTATCATAACATAGATTGCAATTTGTGCAAAATATTGTTTTGATTGGCATGACACAGACGTGTGGGTCTGTGATCAAAATGAATTCTCGGCTCATGATGGCCTTGTATTTTTGTAAATATATTGTACAGCATAATTGATTCTGCTAGAATGTCAAAATTAAATCACTGGGCATGGGGGTGAGCATGATTGCAAGTAT
Organism: Thiotrichales bacterium; assembly: GCA_947476405.1. Lineage (GTDB taxonomy): Bacteria > Pseudomonadota > Gammaproteobacteria > Francisellales > CACEW01 > JAJZUD01. The sequence continues at coordinate 1,531 of CANJQG010000042.1, read as the reverse complement.
CAATGGCAAGAAAATAGCGTATGAGATTTTTGGAGAAGGTCCTTTGACAGATCCTGGCAGTACGCATCCCGTATTGTTTCTTATTCATGGTGGGCCTGGCCTTGATCATTCCGGCTTTAAAATTCACTCACTTGATCTGCAAGACTCAGCGCAACTAGTCTTGTTCGATTTGACGGGGCATGGTAAAAGCTCTGGGCATCCTGCGGAACATACTTTGGAGAGTGCGATTGAGGATGTCGAAGATTTGCGTCGTTACCTCAAGCTGGAAAAAATTTCATGCCTGGGTTTTTCGTACGGTGGCAAGGTGGCATTAGGTTATGCAATCAAATATCCTGAGCGACTTGATAGGTTATTTCTGATTTGCACGGCGCATCATTTTGGCTTTATTGAGCATTCGAGAGTTGAATTCGTAAAGCGAAATCCTACTCCAGCCCAGCTTGCAGTTTTTAATCGACTGTGTGATGGCCAGATAAAAGATCGCGCTGACTTTATTGAATATTTTAACCAGCTGGGGCCATTATATTCCAAAAATATCGCCAAGCAGCGAGCACTGTCGGGTGGGGTTTCGACTTCGACTTGGGATCATATGATTCTGGGGCATGAAGCGTCCAACGCTGCATACAGGACTGAGTTTTGGCGTTATGATTATACTTCGCAGTTGAGTCAGATTCAGTGTCCCACCTTGATCTTGGGTGCGGAGGACGACTGGATGTGTCCCCCTGAGTTTTCTGTTGAGATGGCGGCAAAAATTCCGCATGCCAAATTGGTTATTTTTGAGGGCTGTGGCCATATTTTGCCGATTGATCAAAATGCACGGTATTTGGAGTTGGTCAGGGCTGAGTTAATTTGAAGGGGGTAAGATGTCAATAAAGTCGAAGATTGCTGAGCTCGAAAAAGTCAAAATCCATTACCAATATGCTGGAGAGGGTGAGCCGATTATTTTTCTACACGGTTTTCCTGAGTTTTCCTATGAATGGCGCAAGCAATTAGAGCATTTTTCAAAAACGCATTTAGCCATTGCTCCCGATTTGCGTGGCTATAATTTATCTTCAAAACCCGAAGGTGTTGATCAATACACGGTGGCCGCACTGGCTCAAGATGTAAGGGATTTGTGTGATCATCTGCATCTGAAAAAAATCGTCCTCGTTGGCCATGATTGGGGCGGCATTGTGGCGTGGGCGTTTGCGTATTTGTATCCTGAATATCTGGACAAGCTGGTGATTCTCAATGCGCCGCATCCAGCCATCTATAATCATCAAATTAGAACTAATCCAACTCAGCAGAAAGCGGCGGAATATATTTTGCTTTTGCGGCGGGCGACTGCGGCGAAAATTCTTTCTCGAAATAACTTTGAGTGGCTAAGCGGTTGGGTTTTGAATAAAGGTTTGGCGCAAGGAACGCTGACTGAAGCGGATAAGCAGGCTTATGTAAATGCATGGTCACAACCTGGTGCTTTGGAAGCTATGCTGAATTATTATCGCGCACTCAATCTTGATATGAATGAGGATAAAACACCTGACTGGTCGAGCTT
>CANJQG010000041.1 GCA_947476405.1 Thiotrichales bacterium | reverse complement strand
TAAGTGAACGACCATCCACTTTTCACCAGAATTCAATCTTTCGCCTTTTGCATGCTTCATTCTTATCAATCCATTCTAATATTTGAACAAAAATGAGTATAGCACATAAATACTTATAATTGCATATTTTCATTTGCTCCGAGCTATAGCATGTTTACACCCCCTAAAAAAATGAACCAAATAGAATCGAGTTTTTATCAATCCATTACAGAATTGCTCCATCAGGCTAGGACACGTGTGTTGCAGACGGTCAATATCACAATGGTGCACACTTATTATGAAGTTGGCCGCAGAATTGTTGACGAAGAACAGCAAGGAAAAGAACGCGCCGAATACGGCAAGCACCTCATTCACCATCTTTCTGAGCGTCTGATGCCAGAGTTTGGAAAAGGCTTTTCATCACGCAATCTTGAACAAATGCGCCAATTTTATGTGACTTACTCAAAAGCGCAGACAGTGTCTGCGGAATTCAAGCTAAGTTGGTCGCATTATCTTTTTCTGATGCGCCTGAGCGATACGAATGAACGGCAATTTTATGAAATCGAGTCCTATCAAAATAATTGGAGTCTCCGCGAATTAAAAAGACAATTTGATTCCAATCTTTTTCACCGCCTCTTGCTCTCAAAAGATAAAGAAAAAATAACCACTCTGGCCCAGAAAGGACAGCTTATTGAAAAGCCAGAAGATGCCATCAAAGATCCATACATCCTGGAGTTTCTAGGCTTTGATGAACATACTCATTTTAGTGAGTCAGAACTAGAGCAACGATTGATTGATAAGCTCGAACACTTTTTGCTTGAGCTCGGCAAAGGCTACACCTTTGTAGCTCGTCAAAAACGCATTACCATTGACGAAAAACATTTTTACGTTGACCTTGTCTTTTATAATCGCCTTCTCAAGGCGTTCGTTCTCATAGATTTGAAAATTGGGGAGCTAAAACATCAAGACATCGGGCAAATGCTGATGTACGTCAATTATCACGATCGCTTTGAAAAAACAGAAGAAGAAAATAAGACCATTGGCATCATCCTCTGCCGCAATAAAAGCAATGCCCTGATTGAACTGACCCTGCCCGAAGAAAATAAACAAATCTTTGCAAGTCAGTATCAAATGGTTTTGCCAAGCAAAGAAGAATTCAAAAAGTTGCTGGAAGAATAGACATGAATGAAGAATCAACCTATTTGCTGCGCATAGACTCCAAGGGCATGCTAATTGAAAATATACCTCAAGGCCATCATTTTGATTTTCAAAAAATAATGTTTATTGGCAATGGAGTATTTAATCATTTCTCTGGGTGGAGGCCAGTACAAAGTGCGCTAAATAATTATCTCAAAAGCGAAGTGATTTCTTCTCCAAAAAAAGACAGAGAAAGAATGGCTTCTATTTTAGCTCATCACGCAACAGCGGAAAAATATCACCTAAGAAGAATTTGGCTCATAGAAAAATGCTTCATCACTCAAATCATGCAAGATATTAAACTGCACTATGCAACACACTGTCATTCAAAAAGTACTAAGGCGCAAAAACAACTTTTAAAAGGACAGATAAAGAAATTTAAAAGAATTTTTCAACTTATCATCAATGAAAAAACTTCTTCTTCAACCGCTGATCTGCAACAAAGCATAACAAATTTGAGCTCAGCGATCACCAGTATTCGTTTTAAGGCCGATGATGCTCAAAAATTAAAAGGCGGAATTAAAAACCTTGCGGATGCGGTTATTAAACTTAATAAGCTATTTTATTTCAGAAAAGCATTAGCTAGTGAATTTTCAACAATGCGTGATGAGCTACAAATAGATCACAAATTTATAAAGGATCTTACCCAAGACCCTGCTCATACCCGCACACTCTACGTCACAACAAATTGGGATGATGCTTTAGATGCCTTCCTCCCAAATTTGCTGCATATACACGGCAAAATCACCGACCCAGAAAATTTAATATTACCAATGCAAATGGCTGTTGACTGGAACAAGTATGACATTTATGAAAAAAAATTGAAAATCGATTTACAAATAGATCTAGCTCACCAATTTCTGCTGAGGCATCTACAAAATACTCAACTAAAAGAAGTATGTATTGCAAGGATTGCACTGAATGACTATGATATAGAGCTAACAATGTTATTAATGCAAGCATTCCAACGGTTCATGACAAACAAAACACTTATCCGCATTATCAATAACGGGAGTGAAGAAGAAGAAAAAATATGTCAAAAACTACGAGTGCTATTTTTAGCCCACTCTTTTGATCTTGGTCTCTCACCTTCAGCAATAGAGGCATATCTGAATGAATATGTTATTTGTAATGAAAGAATTTAAATGCAATACGTCAGTACCAGTCAAATCTAACTAAATCACCGCAAAGTTTTGTGCACTACAACATGCACTACAGATTGAATTTTTGAAACTTCAGATTTGCTGCAACAAAATAAGTCATTGAATAAACTGGTGCTGGCACCAGGAGTCGAACCCGGGACCTACTGATTACAAATCAGTTGCTCTACCAACTGAGCTATGCCAGCACTAAACTTGACGAATTGTACCAACTCCTGTTGAAGATGGCAACTTCTATTTTGGGTTATGTCAACCGAAAATAAATATGACTTTCCCGTCATCTTTTCAGAATAGAAAGAGTGGAATCTAATTTTTTGGAGGTCAAAATGATGAAGCACAAACGAATTCAGGGCATTTCCACGAAATTGATGCCTGATCAGTTCAATTAATTTATTTTGCCGCATTTGACGGAGGGGTCGATAGCATTCCTTGCTTGATATCAGGGCGCTTTTAGATTAAAGCCACGCTGTCAAAAAATCGGAAATCTGCAAGCAGTAGTGAGCATTAATTGAGTGCCATTTCTCGCATAGCTTGAGCCAGTGTCACCATACCGTGATTTTTTGAGATTTCCATCGTTGCTTCGATTTGTGCGAGTTTATGCTCGCGAATCAAATTACGAATGGAGGGAGTATTGATGAGAATTTCCTGAACAAGCTGCCGTTCGCTTTGCTCATTGCGACTGATCAAGGCTTGATGAAAGATTGCAATCAGACTTTCGGATAAAATGGTGCGGATCAGGTTTTTTTCATCTCCGGGAAAGCTGTCAATTAAACGATCAATGCTTTTTGCGGCGCTGTTGGCATGGAGTGTTGCTAAAACGAGATGGCCGGTTTCTGCGGCTTGTAGAGCGAGGCGGATGCTTTCGAGATCGCGTAATTCTCCGATGAGAATTAAGTCTGGATCTTCTCGTAAAGCAGCACGCAAGCCTTGATGAAAGTTTAGGACATCGCGGCCGACTTCACGCTGATGAATCAATGCTTTTTTGCTTTGATAGATGAATTCAATCGGGTCTTCTAGCGTGATGATATGGAGGGCTTGTGTGGTGTTGATGAATTCAACCAGCGCTGCGAGGGTGGTGCTTTTTCCTGATCCAGTGGCGCCTGTCAGTAAAATTAAACCGCCAGAAGAGTGCTGTAGCGTTTTGCGTAGCATATCCTGATTTTTATAGCTGTTCAGTAGGGGAATATTTGCAGGGATCAAGCGTAAGGCCAGTGCGATGCCTTTTTGATCATGAAATCGATTCACGCGGAAGCGTCCAATGGGGTGTAGGTGGTAGGAAAAATCAAGGTCTAGTTTTTCAGCAAACGTTTTTCGTAATTCAGGCGGGGTGAGTTGATTAGAAAATGCAATTAGATCATCCTGACTTAAGACGGAAGTATGCAGTTTTTGTAAGCGCCCATTTTTGCGAATCAGGGGTGGGTAATCGACTGATAAGTGTAAATCAGATGCGCGATGATGGGCTGCCATTTCAAGAAGTTGAGTGATGTTCATGTATTATAAATAATCTAAAAATGGCAGTGTAGTTTATTTTTGATCAGATTGCAATAAAGCCATTTAATTGGATGAGATATATTTTTCGCGCCGGACGTGTGCGCTTTCAAAGCCTTTTTCTGTCAGGATTTTGAAAGAATCATCAATCATATTGGGGTTGCCACATAGATAGACCACATCGTCGGTGGGGTGCAATGATAGGGCATCAAAATAAGTCTGGATATGGCCTTTTTGCTCATGGGGTTGCATGGCTGAGGTTTCACGGCTTAGCGCAGCATGAAATTGAAAGCGAGGATTTTTTTGTGAAAATGCCAAAAAATCTGCTGCATAGAGCAAATCAGGGAGATATTGTGCCCCTAAAATTAATTCAATTTTAAAGTGGGGACGTGTCGAAAAGCGCTCTGAAATGTGTGAAAGCATCGCACGATAGGGTGCAATTCCTGTGCCTGTTCCGATTAGAATATAGCGTTTGATCTCAGGGTCTTCCTGAAAAATTAAGCGTCCTGCCGGGCCCATTGCTTTCAGGCTTTCACCTTGCTTTAGATTAAAGAGTGTTTCGCTAGCAATGCCGCCGTCTACGTAGGAAATCGCCATGCCAAGGCTGGGAGATCCAGGCGCATTCGCCAGGCTGTAACTCCGACGTTTGAGTTCGCCCACGCTATTTTTTAAAAGTAGGGTCATGAATTGGCCCGGGATAAAATTCAGGGGTTTTCCATCCGCGCGTAAAAATTCCAAATGTCGAAGCTTTGGAGTGATTTCAGTGCTGGATTGTAATATGAGGTCAAATTGTTCAAGCGCCATGGTATAATTCTGTGAATGTAAACGGACATGGCGATATTATGCGTGAAAATGAGGCAAGTCTCAAGGAAAAGTTGCGTGCAGGCTTGAGCCAATTGCATCTAGAGTTAGAAGTTGAATCGATTGAGGCCTTCTTGAAATATGTGAGGTTGATCCAAAAATGGAATGCAGTTTATAATCTGACTGCGATTAAGGATCCCGTGGAAATACTCAGCCATCATATTTTAGATAGCTTAGCCATTTGGCCATATATCACAGCGAAAACCTATTTAGATGTGGGGACAGGTGCGGGATTGCCGGGCATTCCTTTGGCGATTCTTTTCCCGGAAAAACAATTTACACTTTTGGATAGTAATAGTAAAAAGACTGGATTTTTAGTAGAGGTTGTGCGTCAATTAGAGCTGAAGAATGTGGTGGTGCAACATGCGCGCATTGAATCTAATGCTTCGGGGGCCTTTGATGGCGTGGTGAGTCGTGCGTTTGCCTCTCTGGATGATTTTATCAAAGTGGGGTTGCCGCAGCTCAATGAAAATGGAGTATTGCTTGCAATGAAAGGGCCAAAAGTGACTGAAGAATTAACGCATTTTAAGGGAGAGTCTGTTTTGTATCCGCTCAGTGTTCCTTTTTTAAACGAAGCGCGTTTTTTATGTTTGATCAAGGCGAAGTAAAATGATTTTGTTAGAGTCCGTAGTGATTTTTTTTCTATATGTCCTGGGTATTGTGGGTGCGATTCATGCATTGATGAAAAAACGAGAGCCTCGCTCTGCGTTGATTTGGGTCATTATTTGTGTTTTTTTTCCTTTTTTTGGCGTCTTGCTGTATATCATGTTTGGGGTGAATCGCGTCAAAATGGTGATGCGGGAGTGGCGCTCGCATGGCATTTGTAGTTTGACTGCGGCTGAAAAACAAATGGCTGAAGATGAGGTGGATCAACGACAGGATTATGAGGCCTATTATGCGCTGATGAAAACAGGTTATCAATTGCTGCGTCAGCCTTTGCAGATTGGCTGTCAGGTGGATTGCTTATTTGACGGTGTGCAAGCGTATCCTGAAATGATCAAAGCCATTCGTTCAGCTGAGAGTTGTGTGTTTTTGTCAACTTATATTTTTGGCAGCACGGGTGTGGGTACTGAATTTATTGAGGCTTTGTCGGATGCAGTGCAGCGTAAGGTGGAAGTAAAAGTATTGATTGATGGAGTGGGTTCCCTTTACACCTGGCCTTCGATTTATTGGGCTTTGAAAAAAAATCGTGTCCCTGTGCATTTATTTTTATTTCCCTTGAGTTCTATTCGCGGGCTGCGTTATTTGAATTTGCGTAATCATACCAAATTACTGGTCGTGGATGGAAAAGTGGCGTTTACCGGAGGGATGAATATTCATGCGGATAATGATGCCAAGCGAGGGGTGGAGCCCTTTATTCATGATCTGCATTTTAAATTGCAAGGGCCGATTTTGGGAGAATTGCAAGATGTTTTTTTAAATATTTGGTACTTTGCAACGGGTTGGAAACAACACCCTCGACTTCTTTTTTACGATGATACGATGAAGGGCAATGCCTTGACGCGAGGCATTGCCAATGGACCCTATCAGGATATTCCCTCGATTCAAATTATGTTGAATACAGCGATTAATCAAGCGCAGAGTTATATTCGGATTATGACACCTTACTTTATTATTGGAAATATTTTAGGCCTAGCGTTGATTGCTGCAGTCTTGCGGGGTGTGACTGTAGAGATTATTTTGCCTGAAAAAAATAATCTTTCTTTTGTGAAAGGTGCGACGGAGGCTTTATTGTCTCCCTTATTGCAGCGGGGGGTGAAAGCGTATTATCGAACTGGAAATTTTGCACATAATAAAATTTTTATTGTCGATGACTCTTATGTGGTTTTGGGGTCTTCTAATCTAGATACCCGTAGTTTTGCTTTGAATTTTGAATTTAATCTAGAAGTCTATGATCATCATCTGGCGCAACGTTTGATTCAACATTTTGAGGAAATCAAACAAATATCGCAACCCTTGACTGATGAGCGCTTGCAAAAACAAAATTTTGGAATAAAATTACGCAACGCAATTTGCAAATTATTTTCCCCCTATTTATAAACAAAGGAGAGACCCATGTTGATCGGAGTGCCCAAGGAAATCAAAAATCATGAATATCGTGTCGGTTTGACACCCGGCTCCGTGCGTGAATTAACGCATTTTGGCCATTCCGTTATGGTTGAGGCGGGAGCGGGCATTGGCAGTGGTTTTAGTGATGAACAATATCGCGCAGCGGGTGCAAAGATTGCACAAAATGAAGCCATTATTTTTGAAGCGGCTGAGATGATTGTGAAAGTAAAAGAGCCTCAGCCGAATGAATGTAAAATGCTGCGCCGTGGTCAGATTTTATTTACTTATTTACATTTGGCGCCGGATCCTGTTCAAGCACAATTGCTGCAAGATTCCGGTTGTATTGCGATCGCGTATGAGACGGTGACAAGCGCGAATGGGCATCTGCCTCTGCTGGCTCCCATGAGTGAAGTCGCGGGCAGAATGGCCGTGCAAGCCGGTGCGCATTGTTTGGAAAAAGCAGCCGGTGGGCGCGGTGTTTTATTGGGTGGCGTTCCCGGTGTTGTGGCCGGAGACGTCGTCATTATCGGTGGCGGGGTTGTGGGCAGTAATGCCATTCGTGTTGCGGTAGGAATGGAAGCGAATGTAGTTGTTTTGGATAAGTCAATCCAGCGTTTGAAAGAATTGGATGATCAATTCAGCTCCCGCTTAACAACTATTTATTCAACAAATGATGCGATTGAGCACTATCTGATAAATGCAGACTTAGTGATTGGGGCGGTTTTAGTGCCAGGTGCGGCTGCGCCTCAATTGATTAAAAAAGATATTTTGAAAAAAATGCGTCCAGGATCTGTTTTAGTGGATGTGGCCATTGATCAGGGTGGCTGTGCGGAGACTAGTCATGCAACGACGCATGTTGATCCCACTTATGTGGTCGATGGCGTTGTGCATTATTGTGTTGCAAATATGCCGGGTGCCGTGGCGCGGACTTCCACTTTAGCCTTAAATAATGCGACTTTGCCTTTTGTGATTAAACTCGCGCAACAGGGGTATCGTAAAGCATTGTTAGGTGATGTTCATCTGCGAAATGGTTTGAATGTTTGTGATGGTCATATTACGTATGCTGCGGTCTCTGAAGCACTGAATCAAGCGTATGTCGATCCCAAAGAATTATTAGGTTGAGAAAAAATGCAAAAAAAACAGAGTATTTTAGCAGCTATTGGTCATACCCCTTTTGTTGAAATTGCGTTAAAAGGGGTAGATGTCCCTTGTTTTGCCAAATTGGAATATTTAAATCCAGGTGGCAGTATTAAAGATCGCTCTGCTTTGTATATGATTGAAGAGGCTGAGCGTTTGGGGCAGCTTAAGCGCGGATATACTGTGATTGAAGGCTCATCTGGAAATCAGGGGATTGCTGTTGCGATGATTGGCGCAGTGAAGGGTTATGCTGTGATTGTGACCGTTCCCGAGCGCACGAGTTCTGAAAAAGTGGCGACTTTAAAAGCCTATGGCGCAGAGGTGATTGTCTGTAAAGAGCATGGTGAAGGGACCGGTTATACTGAGGTGGCGCGCGCTTTACATCTTTCAAAGCCGAATTCTTTTATGCTCAATCAATATTATAATCCTCAAAATATTGAGGCGCATTATCGTTCAACCGCTCCTGAAATTTGGCAGCAAAGTGAAGGGCATTTAACGCATATGATTATGGCGATGGGCAGTTGTGGTACCGTGATGGGGGTGGCCCGTTTTTTGAAAGAGAAAAATCCGGGCATTCAAATCATCGGTGTGGATGCCGCGACTTCCGCATTGTCGGCAGTGATTCCCTCTCCTTATCGGGTCGAAGGGATTGGTGTGGATGCGTTGGATGGCCTGTTTGATCGACAATGGGTGGATCGTATTGAAACCGTGACGGATGATGAGGTGTTTATTGAAGTCAAAAATTTAGCACGCGAAGAGGGGCTGATGGTCGGGCTAAGTAGCGCCGCAGTGACCTGTGTGCTAAAGCGCATTGCCGGTGGTATGCCTAAAAATGCACGGATTGGAATGATTTTGGCGGATTCCGGGCGCGCTTATTTGCAGAAAGCGTTTGGTCTTTAGTTAAAGGTGCTTTAGTTTGTTTTTTCAGCTAAAATCATATAATTGCTGGCTAATTTTGCTTTCAGTGAGAAGGTCTTAAGGAGCGGATGATAATGCATCCCCTGCATCTCAATGGGCGTCAGATGATGCTGGCGTAGTGATTTGCAGAGTTCTTCGGGGCGAATGAATTTTTGATAATGATGGGTGCCACGTGGAACCATGTTTAACAGATATTCTGCGCCAATAATCAATTCTACAAAAGAGCGCGGATTTCGATCAATCGTTGAAAGAAAAATTTTGCCACCTGGTTTTAAAGCTCGACTCATTTGCTCAATAATCTGATCAAAATCGTCGACGTGTTCCAACATTTCAAGGCAAAATATGGCGTCAAATTTTTCAAGATGGGTTAGGCTAAATTCCTTAAGATCTTGACAATAATAATCGATTTTTAAATGACTTTTCTCAGCGTGATTTCGAGCAACTTTGATTAAATCATCTGCAAGATCCAATCCAGATACTTCTGCACCTAATTGAGCCAGGCCTTCACTGAGTAAGCCTGCACCACAGCCGACATCCAGGACTTTCAAATTTTTAAGTTGAATATTTTGGCTAATCCAACGCAAACGTAAGGGGTTGATTTGATGCAAAATCGCCTGAGGGCCATTTAGATCCCACCATTCGTTCGCAAGTTGATTGAAAAAAGCAATTTCAGCTGGGTTTGACATGGGTGTACACTTCTGGCTGTTTATTTTTCCCTGGAGTATAATCGCTTAAAAATATAAAGTCCACAACGAGAAGGCGCGTGCATGAAGTCAAATGATATGGTCAAAAATATTCTGATCTGGGTGGTGATTCTGGGTGTCGTATTTATGCTATTCTCGAATTTGACGGGTACTAAAGACGATCAAGTTCAAAAAATGGATTATTCTACTTTTGTCCAAAGTGCAACAGCGGGTGATGTTAAAAGTGTCACGATTGATGGGCGGACCATTAATGGCGTGACTTCAGATGGCGTAAAATTTGTGACTTATATGCCCTGGATTGATCCCTTTCTCACGGATAATTTGATTAATCACAATGTTGATGTGGCTGCGATTCCACCTCAGGAAAACAGCTTGCTGATGTCAATTTTGTTGAATTGCATTCCTTTTGTCATTGTCTTTTTGGTTTTGTTTTTCCTAATGCGGCAGATGAATGGCGGCAAAGGGGGGGCGTTTTCTTTCGGAAAAAGTCGTGCACGCTTATTGGGGGAAGATCAGGTTAAAGTCACGCTGGCAGATGTCGCGGGGATTGATGAGGCCAAAGAGGAAGTGGGTGAGATTGTTGATTTTTTGAAAGATCCAAAGCGTTATCAGGATTTGGGTGGTAAAATTCCACGTGGCGTGTTGATGGTTGGCTCTCCTGGAACCGGTAAAACCTTGCTTGCGCGTGCAATTGCGGGAGAAGCAAAGGTGCCATTTTTTTCAATCTCAGGTTCAGATTTTGTGGAAATGTTTGTCGGGGTTGGTGCATCGCGCGTGCGGGATATGTTTGATCAAGCTAAAAAGCGCGCACCTTGCATTATTTTTATCGATGAAATTGATGCGGTTGGGCGTCACCGTGGCTCAGGAATGGGCGGCGGTCATGATGAGCGTGAGCAGACTTTAAATCAATTATTGGTTGAAATGGATGGTTTTGCTGAAAATCAAGGCGTTATTGTCATTGCCGCAACAAATCGTCCAGATGTGTTGGATCCTGCATTGTTGCGGCCAGGTCGTTTTGATCGTCAAGTCACGGTCGGCTTGCCTGATATTAAAGGGCGTGAGCAGATTTTAAAAGTCCATGTGCGTAAAGTCCAATTAGGTGAAGATGTCCGTTTGGATCATTTGGCGCGTGGGACGCCTGGATTTTCAGGGGCTGAATTAGCCAATTTAGTGAATGAAGCCGCACTGACTGCGGCGCGTTTGAAAAAGAAAAAAATCAGCATGATTGATTTTGAAGCAGCAAAAGATAAAATTTTGATGGGCAGTGAGCGCCGTACTTTAGCGATGAGTGAAGATGAGAAGCGTTTGACCGCTTATCACGAAGCGGGTCACACGATTGTGGGTAAAATCGTTCCAGATCATGATCCTGTCTATAAGGTCAGTATTATTCCACGAGGGCGCGCTCTGGGTGTGACGATGTATCTGCCTGAGTCAGATCGGGTCAGCTATAGTAAGCAGCGTCTGGAGAGTCAATTATCCAGCCTGTATGGTGGCCGTTTGGCGGAAGAATTAATTTTTGGCGCAGCAAATGTAACGACTGGCGCATCCAATGATATTCAGCGGGCAACAGATATCGCCCATAAAATGGTAACAAAATGGGGTTTGTCAGAAAAATTAGGCCCATTGATGTATGGCGAAGATCAGGATCATCCTTTCATGGGGCATGCCATGGGAATGGGCGGCCCTAAACAAGCTTTTTCTGATACGACCGCACGAATCATTGATGAGGAAGTTCGGCTTTTGATTGATCGTAATTATAATCGTTCTAAGCAAATTCTGGCTGATAATTTAGATATTCTTCATGCTATGGCTGACGCGTTAATTAAGTATGAAACGATTGATGCAGATCAGGTTGAAGATTTGATGGCAAGACGGCCGATTCGTGAGAAAGTAGAGGTCAGTGTTGCGAATGTTCTTCCTCAGTCGGTAGAAGCGATTCCTCCTGTTACAGACTTGAAGCAACCTCAATCATCCTAAGGGCTGATTTGGCTGCTTCAACCCCATTGTGGCTGTGTTCGCCGCCAGTTCGGGCAAAAGCTTGTTCATCATTTTCAGTGGTCAGGACGCCAAAAATAACGGGAATCTGATGGTCTAGCATGATGCGTTGACAGCCCTGACTCACTTGTTCGCACACATAATCATAATGACTGGTTTCACCTCGAATGACAGCACCTAATGCAATCAAGGCGTGATATTTTTTCTGTCTGGCGAGCCCTTGTATTACAAAAGGGATTTCAATCGCGCCAGGTACTTTTATAATGCGAATCTGCGCTGCAGGCACACCTTGAGCAATGAGGTGCGCATGGCAGCCTTCTTGCAGTTTGCTGGTGAATAGGGTGTTGAATTCAGCAACGACGATTCCAATATGTAAATCCTGATTCTTGAGGGTCATAAAAAGTGCTCCATTTTTTGTGCTTTGGTATTTAAGTAAGCTTTGTTTTCAGGGGTGCATTCAGCGATAAGGGGACGCCGTTCTACTTGAACGCCGGCTTCCAGAAGCGCCTCAACTTTGCGTGGATTATTGCTTAATAAGATCACATCATTCAAATCAAAGTGTTTTAAAATCAGATAAGCCTGGTCATATTTGCGTGCATCAATGGGAAAGCCCAATTCCAAATTGGCATCAACCGTATCCAGATTGAGGGCATCTTGCTTGGCATAGGCTTTTATTTTATTAGCCAGCCCAATGCCTCGCCCCTCTTGGGGTAAGTAAATGAAGAGGCCACCTTCTTTGCTGATCTGTTCCATTGCCAGTTTGAGTTGCTGTCCGCAATCGCATTTGCGTGAAAAAAAGATATCCCCCGTTGCGCAGGAGGAATGAATCCGGATAAGCGGCTTTCCGAGTACCTTTTTTAATTGGGTTAACACCATGATTTCATCGTGATTATGAGAGTCAATAAAAATGTGAACTTCAAAAATACCAAACTCAGTAGGAAGCGCAGCTTTCGTCTGATGTACAAGCATAAATCAATAAACTTTTTTAAAAACGCGATCGCTCATTTTAAACAAAAAAAAGAATTTTGGGAAGCAGTATATTAACCTTGAACGTAGTAATAAAACTCCTCAGGATTTGGACTTATGCTGTTCTTTCTAATCAATTTTTTCGGTGGTACAATTCAGTCCATATTTATCAAACAAAGCGAATGATGTCAGGGTCAAAAAAACAATCCATTGAGTTTACAAAAGAGCAGTTTTCCGTTCTACTTAAAGCCGTTTATATGGGTAACTGGATGGCGAATGGCAATGCCGATGAAGAGAAGGACCTGCGTAAGGACTATGATGCGCTTGAAAGTCTGATCTTTTCTCACGCGCTACAATTTGGATTTGATCAATATGTTGAACAGGACAGCGATGATGGTGATGGATACTATCCAACAAGTGAGTTTGAAGAAGATACAGAAGTGGCTGAAATTAAAGATGCTTATGACGAGGCAACATTCTGGGGTGAATTGGCTGCGCGATTAGGTGCGCAGTTTTTTGCGAAGCGCTATTCAAAAGAGGAAGCTGACAAAATGAGTCCATCAGCGCATTTTACAAAGCTGCATGAGTGCATTAATCTTTGTGCTGATGAGCTTGAGACATTTGGTCTGGATCGTCTTTCTATTCCAACGCTTAACTAGGCGGCTGCTTTGAGTCGGTAAAATCAAAGGCCCCATCTTTTATGTCAACATGCACGGTTTCTCCTGAGATAAATTGGCCGGATAGTAATTTTTGTGCGAGTGGATTTTCGATATACTGCTGAATCGCGCGTTTCAAAGGACGGGCGCCGTAGAGGGGGTCGTAGCCGATTTCGGCGAGTTTTTCTAATGCGAAATTTGAAATCACTAAGTCGAGATCCCGCGCTTGTAGACGTGCACGCAGACGCTCCAGTTGGATGGTGCAAATGCTGCTGATTTGAGCGGCGCCGAGGGGGCGGAATACGACGACTTCATCGATTCGATTCAATAATTCAGGGCGGAAATGTTTTGTCACCACGGTCATGACTTGGGCTTTCATGGCTTGATAATCCTCATTTTTAGCAGATTCTTGAATTAAATCGGAGCCCAAATTTGAGGTCATCATGATAATGGTGTTTTTAAAATCGACAGTGCGTCCCTGACCATCGGTTAAGCGCCCATCATCCAAGACTTGCAGCAAGATATTGAAAACATCTGGATGTGCTTTTTCGATTTCATCCAATAAAATCACTGAGTAAGGTTTGCGGCGGACGAGTTCAGTTAAATAACCGCCTTCTTCATAGCCGACATAGCCTGGAGGCGCGCCAATCAAACGCGAGACGGAATGTTTTTCCATAAATTCTGACATATCAACACGGATGAGTGCATCTTCGGTATCAAACATAAATTGGGCTAAGGTTTTAGCGAGCTCAGTTTTGCCGACGCCGGTGGGGCCCAGGCACAGGAATGACCCGATGGGGCGGTTGGGATCAGAGAGGCCAGAGCGTGAGCGGCGGATGGCGTTGGAGACCGCTTCGGTGGCTTCTTTCTGGCCGACGACGCGTTGTTCTAAAACCGATTCCATGCGCAGGAGTTTTTCCTTTTCGCCTTCCATCATGCGGCTGACGGGGATGCCTGTGGATTTGGAAACCACATCTGCAATTTCGTCTTCTGTGACCGAGTCTTTGAGGAGTTGGGTTGGTTTTTTTTCTTGTGAACTGGCGCTTTGGAGTTTTTTCTCGAGTTCGGGAAGGGTGCCGTATTGTAGTTCAGACATCCGGCCTAAATCGCCTTTTCGACGCGCCTCTTCCAGCTCTTGTTTGGCTTTTTCTAGCGCCTCTTTGATTTTGCTGGCATCTTCGACTTGGGCTTTTTCTGCTTTCCAGATTTCCTCTAAGTCAGCGCTTTCTTTTTCCAGCTTGTGAATTTCTTCTTCCAGATGTTTGAGGCGTTCTTTAGAGGCGGCATCGCTTTCTTTTTTAAGGGCGACGCGTTCAATTTTAAGCTGAATCAGGCGGCGATCGAGACGGTCAATTTCTTCGGGTTTGGAGTCGATTTCCATCCGGATGTGGCTGGCGGCCTCATCAATCAAGTCAATCGCTTTGTCAGGTAATTGACGATCGGTAATATAACGGTGCGCTAGAGTCGCAGCGGCAACGATGGCGGGATCAGTAATTTGAACGCCATGATGGACTTCGTATTTTTCTTTGAGGCCACGCAAAATGGCAATGGTGTCCTCCACGCTTGGTTCTTCAACGAGGACCTTTTGGAAGCGACGTTCCAGGGCGGCATCTTTTTCGATGTATTGGCGATATTCATCCAAGGTGGTTGCGCCCATGCAATGTAGTTCGCCGCGCGCGAGGGCAGGCTTCAGCATATTGCCCGCATCCATGGCGCCTTCGGCTTTGCCGGCACCGACCATGGTGTGGATTTCATCAATGAACAAAATAATTTGGCCTTCATTTTTGGCGACATCACTCAATACCGCTTTAAGACGCTCTTCAAATTCACCGCGGAATTTTGCCCCGGCCAGGAGCGAGCCCATGTCGAGTGACAGGACTTTCTTGTTTTTCAAGCCTTCCGGCACTTCGCCATTGACAATCCGTTGCGCAAGCCCCTCGACAATCGCGGTTTTGCCGACGCCAGGCTCACCAATCAAAACGGGGTTGTTTTTGGTGCGACGTTGCAAAACCTGGATGCAGCGGCGGATCTCATCATCGCGACCAATCACAGGATCGAGTTTGCCTTTCAGGGCGCGTTCAGTTAAATCAATGGTGTATTTTTGCAGTGCACCGCGCAGTTCTTCGTCATTCTGGTTCATCACTTTGCTGGATCCTCTCGTTTTTTGAATGATGGGTAATAAAATATTACGCGTCAGGCCTGCTTTTTTCAAGATCTTCCCTAAAGTGCCTTTGTCATCTAATGCGGCTAAAATAAACCATTCGCTAGAGATATACGCGTCGCCATTTTCTTTTGAATATTTTTCAGATTCGGTCAGCAGGCGTAATAATTCGGGATGCACACTAAGATTATCCATGCTGGCTTGCAGTTTGGGTAAGTCTGCAATGGCCGTCTTGAGTACGTCATATAAGTTTTTAATCTGCACTCCGGATTGGCTGAGCAATGCCGAGGCACTGCTGTCAGGGCTTTCCAGCAAAGCTAGAAACACATGAAGTGCATCAATTTGATTGTTCTGTGCCGCCACCGCTAGGCTTTGGGCATTCTGTAACGCATCTTGTAAATTTTTAGTCAATTTATCTGAATTCATCATTTAGCTCCTAAGGGTGGGGTATACTTTAAATATGGGGCTAAAGCGCTGAATTTCAAGTGTGGCAGCTAAAAAAAATCCCTGCCGGAGCAGGGAGTGTTGCTTTGCTTCTGAGAGATATTATGTGTGGACGCCAGGAGCGGTTGCAGCTGTTACACCTGGAGCGGTAGGAGCTGGATGTATATTTAAAATCTTTCCAAAAGTCTTCGCAAAGCTACCTCCAGGATTGTATGGAGTCCCTATAGCATTAAGGGCAGGGCTGTCCAATTCTATGATACAATCCCTTTGTAAGCTTTGATAAGTTCAAAGGCAAGGGCGTTTTCAAAAAGCGCAGCTTTGACATTTTTGATGTCATTGTGGCGACAAATATTTAAAGCAAAGCTTCGGAGCCTGGCAAAGACGCCTGGATTGACCCTGATTCTTGAGGCATCTTC
>CANJQG010000040.1 GCA_947476405.1 Thiotrichales bacterium | reverse complement strand
GGTTGATGAGAGCGTTCGGCACCACCAGTATGGAACAAAATTACTGCGTGCCGCCGAGGATGAAGCCCGCAAGCAAGGCTGCATCTACTCAACGCTAGACACTTTCAGTTTTCAAGCCGAAGCATTCTACGTAAAAAATGGCTATCAGCGCCTGGGTGAAATCAAAAACTACCTTTTCCAGCACTCTAAAATTTTTCTGCGCAAGGATTTAAGATGAATTATAGAAGACCGACAGGAGAGGATTTTGACAACATGGTTCAGCTCCAAAATAAATATCTAAAATCAGCACTCAGTATAGAAGAGCAAGCAAATGGCTTTCTATCCGTTGCCTTTACTGCTGATCAATTTAGAGCGATGGATCAGGATTTATGTATAGCTGTCTGCGTCAGTGACCAATATCAGCTAGTAGGCTACTTATGCTCCAGCACTCCACAATTTAATCAGCAATTTCCATTATTGGCTGCCATGATCAATCGCTTTCCCCATATTCAGTATCACGGCAAACCCTTGTCCGCTTATCGTTCATTTTTGACAGGTCCAGGCTGCATCGATAAAAGTTTTAGAGGACAGGGCATCTATTTGAATCTTTATCAAAAACTCTTCGAAATGCTTCCACCTGGATATGAAGTCGCGCTGACAATGATCGCTAATGACAACCCAAGATCCCTTACTGGATCTAAAAATAGTGGTCGTGAAGTTTTAGGGCAGTTTGAATTCAATGAAAAGTTATTTTGGATTCTCGCAAGACCCGTCAAGAGCAATTTGCGGATTAGCATATAAATTGCCGTTTACCTCGTGTATGCAGGAAGACAATCGATTACAATGCACGAACTGTATATTTTTAAAATAAAATCAAGTATAATAAGGCCTATAATAAAAAGAGGGGCCACCCCATGAGCGCAGCAGCACCCATGCCCAAAATTGCCGATCGACTCTATGCCGATGCCATAGCTCATGCTGTTCAATTAAGGCCTGAAGGAAGCTGCCTCGGCTTTTCAACATGGCGCGCCATCAGCTTTTTATTTGAGGCCACCGACACCTTGTTTGCAAGTTGGTATCAACGAATGGGAAGAAGTGAAATCCCTCCATCCTACCAAACGCAGGCTATTCTTATACTGATTGGGCTTCTGCAAGGCGTGCTTCTTTTACCTGGTTTTCAAGGCCAAGAGCTTGGACAACTTCAAGTCTTAACAAGATTTCCACAACAACTTGGAGATGATGATGTCTCAGCTAGCTTTTTAACTGCGCTGAATTTAAAGCGAGGTGCTGGAGGAGTGGTCGAAACAGAATATCGCTCATGCTCTCTTGGCAGCAATGTTTATACCGAAGCAGAATGCATTGCACTCCTATCGGATATCAGACAATTAACTGAAATGCCAGGCTCTGCTCCGCGAAAAAGCATGATTTTAACCAATTTACGCCATGCTATTGCACTCACTTATGATCACACAATGCAGATATGGCAAGTATGGGATACTCGCGAGACAGAGCCAGCGAGTTTTCGGGACGAAGTCAGTCTTTGTGCAAGCACTGCATTCACAAAAATGCGCCCCAACCCCACTGAACCTTATTACCACCTTATTTTTATCCTTCTCGAATTGAAATCTGACCCCGACAGCAGCGCAACTTTACTAGAAAAATGGCGATGCACCGATCCTCGAGAAAAAACATCCAGACTTCCTGGCTTGGATATGACTTGCTGGTTTCATTTGACGATCATGAATGCCGAAATCCCACACTACCATACTCTTTTGGCAAACGATCCACGCCTGATTTATGCCAGCTTCTCTAAACAAGATAGCTTTATTAGAAGGTTCCCCATAGAGACAGCCTATCATCATAGGCAATTAGGCTTATTTGAAGATCTTTGTATGAGAATGGGCGATGCACCATTACCGCCTGAAGTTAGTCAACTCACTTACTCCATCTGCCTTGCCGAAGACCTTCCTTATATTCAAATTTTTTTAAGATTTCAACGCCCCACCATAGAAGCTTGCGCAAAAGATTTTTTGCATGACTATCCTACCCATGAAACAAGCAGTCCTGAGGAGTACCCGCGCTCGCAAGACAGAAGCCCTGAAAAAATCGCTGCTGCCTTAAAAGCATTATTGGTTGCTGGAGTAAGCCCCTTCATTTTAGATGGCAAAACCTCTCTTCTTGATTTTGCGATACAGCATCCAGAGACTGGACTTATCTTTCCCTGCCTATGTTCACCCCATGTCGACCCACTCGCCATCCCTTACGAGGCAAAGCAAGCCATCATTGATTGGTTCAAAACAACCGCAACCCCTGATGAAAAAGCAGCATTCTCAACTATGCTTGCTGATCCAGCCCATCATATTCATCGTTTTTTTTATGAACGGAAAAAATGGACAGTTGGCACACTTCCCGATCCTGAAAAAGGACACCTTAAAGAAATTCTGACATTAAGCAGTGCATCATCTTCAGGTACAATAGCACCACAAAATACAAGTGAACTTATAAAATGACGTCGATTCTCGAAACTGAACGCTTGATCCTCCGCGAATGGAAAGACGAGGACATTCCTGTATTCGTTGCTATGAATCAAGACCCCCGCGTTATGGAATTTTTTCCCGCCCTCCGCACTGAGCAAGAATCGAGAGATGGCGTTGAATGGCATCGTCGTCATTTCAAAGAGCATGGCTTTTGTTGCTATGCCGTTGAAATCAAAGAAACAGGTGAATTTATTGGTTTTGTCGGTTTAGCTATTCCACCCTATGAAACCCATTTTAGCCCCTGCGTTGAAATTGGTTGGCGCTTGGCACATCAATTCTGGGGGAAGGGTTATGCGACCGAAGCGGCAAAAGCAGTTCTCGAAAGTGGTTTTGAAAAACACGGTCTGAAAGAAATCGTTTCATTTACCACAACTTTGAACAAACCCTCCATGCGCGTAATGGAGAAGATAGGCTTAAAACGGGAACTCAACGGTGATTTCGATCATCCTATTAGTCACGTCAGGCATGTGTTGTACCACTTGAGCATGAAAGACTATAAGACACTCAAAATCGCCGCCACACCAAACCCAGCCAAAATTATGACTGACAAATAGCGAATTCGTTGAATCCAAACTTCAGGCAATTTGTGCTTAATCTTCACAATAAACGATCCCAATATCACCCACCAGGTCATTGATCCTAAAAAAACGCCCAGCACCATAATCAAAGCACCTAAACTGGTCGCCGCTCCTCCACCAATACTGGCAAATATCCCAATGAAACTTAAAATCGTCATCGGATTGGTCAAGGTGAGAAAAAAGACCTGAAGGGTTAATGCACCTTTATTTTTCTTTACTCCAGCCGCTTTTGTAGCAGGCTTGCTGCGCAGTTCTTTATACGCCAGATACAGCAAGAAACATCCGCCCAGCACCCGAACAAATACCACTTGTCCAAGCAAAAAATGAGACACTGCCGTTAAACCTGTAGCCGCAATACCTCCATAAACACTATCAGCCAGCGCCGCTCCCAAACCCACAGCCAAGGCACCACGCAATCCATGCTCAAGCGTCCTGCGAATACAAAGCATACCGATTGGGCCAACAGGTGCAGCAATAGCAAGACCAATCAGCCAGGCATTGATCAAGTAAAATAAGTTTGACACAGAATATATTCCCGAATATAATAAATAAAACGATATTTTAAACTGAATAATAGGATAAAGTCAATGAATAATTTCGACTATGATGAATTAGACCATAAAATTGTTGAGGCACTCATGACAGATGCCAGTCAAACTTCAGCAAATATCGGAGAATTAATTGGACTCTCTGCCTCCGCAACCAATGAACGGATTCGTCGACTCAAAAACGCAGGGGTCATTCACAAGACTGTGGCACTGGTCGATAGTCGCTTTATGGAAATGGAGCTTGGGGCCTTTATTTTTGTGCTGGTAGAAAAGAAAGAAGACAATGCTGCTTTTTTAAAACAGGCCATCGCCCACAAAAATGTTTTGGAATGTCATCACCTAACAGGTGAATATTCCTATGCACTCAAAGTCAGAGTCGCAAATACGCGAGCGCTAGAAAGCTTTATCTCTGACTTCCTGAAAAGCCAAACAGGCGTGACCAAAACCATGACCCAGATTATTCTATCATCACGCAAAGAAATGAGCTTAGTTGTGGACTGAGCATATTGCCCCTATTGTTGACGACGACCAATGTCAAAATAAAACACACTCAAAGCTAAAATCAGACCTGCAAATCAAAATTGACACCTATAAATAGCCTTTAATTTCAGAGATCGGCCCTGATGTTTGATTATGTAAATCAGCCGCAGCAGTTTTGCCTCTAAGAGCCATGTACGACAGGACTGTATTAAATCCATGAAGTGTCCGCAATCGTTGGCTTTCTATAAGATCTTTAGCTTGAGCATAGACAGCTGAAGTTGGGCCTGATATCTCAGACACCTGATCATCTCTTAATGCACGAGCTTGCTGTACTCTTTCAACATAAAAACTGTTTTTTTCAGAAAATGGAACATCTAGATTAAAACACTTGTGCACTTCATAACTTGATAAATTAATCGCCTCTTGGGAATTTAAGGACTTTGCTTCAGCCAATCTAGCTCTGAATGCATCATCTTGTTCAGCCAGAGGCACGTCAAGGTGGAAAAGCTTGCGTATCCCTGGCCTTGATAAATTACTGGCCTCCTGAGAGGTTAAGGATTTTGCCTCAGCCAATCTAGCTCTAAATGCATCATCTTGTTCAGCCAGGGGTACATGAAGGTGGAAGACCACAGACATTATCCCTGACGCTATCAAATTGTCCGCCTCCTGGGAATTTAAAGACCTTGCTTCAGCCAATCTAGCTCTGAATGCATCATCTTGTTCAGCCAGAGGCACGTCAAGGTGGAAAAGCTTACGTATCCCCGGCATTGATAAATGGTACTTCTCTTGGTGAGGTAGCGCCGCTTCGTGAAGTGTTGTTAGTCTGTTATACATGATAGGCTCCTTTAATTATTTTTAATATCGAGATTCATAAAAACATCCATGGCAAAACCGCCATCCACTTTCAAAACCGTACCATACATGTAGGCTGAAGCGTCAGAGGCTAATAATAATAGAGGCCCTTCCAAATCGACAAATCGGCCTGCCCGTTTTGCAGGAATACGTTGCAGATAATCATTCGCAGAGGGGTCATTATCAAGCCAGTCTTTGACTGCATCAGAAGGAAATAGTCCCAACTGAATCGCATTCACCTTGATTTTATAATCGATCAATTCATAAGCCATCAATTTGGTTAAATGCAGAACGCCTGCCTTGGATGCGGCAAAGGCGACACAGTTTTTGCGAACCTTTTCTCCATTTAGAGCTGCGATATGAATCATGCTCCCACCTGCCTCCTGTCGCTTCATTTGTTTGGCTACGGCTTGCGATAAAAAGAACAAGCCTTTCAGATTGGTGTCCATATGCAAATCCCAGCTTTGCTCAGTCACCGCAAAAAAATCCTGATCCACTGAAACGCCTGCATTGTTGACCAGAATATCAAGATGGCCAAACTGCTGCACGATCTCTGCCACTTTGCTCTGAAAGCTGCCAAAATCTGTCATCTCCAAGACCAAAGAAACAGCTTTAAATCCCTGATCTTGAATCCGCTGAACGACCGCATTCAGACGATCCACAGAACTAGCACGCCCACTGGCAACGACTATTGCTCCATTTTTGGCAAGCACCTCGGCATAAAAGGCACCCAAGCCTTGTGAAGCGCCTGTAACTAAGGCGACTTTACCGCTTAAATCAGCGTGAATGATTGATTTGTTTTGCATGATTCCCCCGTTTAGAGTTTGTGTTTTATTATTTTGGAACACGCACATTATATTTCATGACTTATATTTATTATAGTGATATAATTTCACATAATCTTAACTAAAGGTTAATATAATGGATCATCTGGCTCATATCAACGCATTCATCGCGATTGTCGAAGAAGGCACCCTTCATGCGGCCGCATTAAAGCTCCACCAAACTGACGCAGCCATCAGCAAAAAGCTCAGCAAACTGGAGGCCAGTCTCGATGTTATTCTCCTGGAGCGCGGTCACGGCAAAATGAAATTGACTGATGTCGGGCAGACCTATTATCAGCTCTGCAAAGAAGTCACCGAGAAAATCGCCAATGCCAAACAGCTGATTCAGCAGGTGACGGCGATTCCACGCGGAGAGCTGAAGGTCCACGCGGTTAAACACAATGCAGACCGTCACATCATGCCGAGACTCAAAGACTTTCTAAAACAATATCCTGAGATTCAGCTCACACTGACCACATCAGAACACATTCCTGATTTTTCGCGCGGCGAAGTGGATATTTTATTTGGCATTGCCATGCCGATTCTGGATCAAGGCGATAATCTGGTACGTAAAAAGATTGGCCTGACTCGTGATATC
Source organism: Thiotrichales bacterium (assembly GCA_947476405.1). Taxonomy (GTDB): domain Bacteria; phylum Pseudomonadota; class Gammaproteobacteria; order Francisellales; family CACEW01; genus JAJZUD01. The sequence goes on along the minus strand of CANJQG010000040.1, from coordinate 10,874 downwards.
CTTTGCGCCACACCTGCATTTTTAGCTGAAAATGGAGTGCCACAAAAGCCTAAAGACCTGATCGCTTTGCCTTATATTTGCCATACCGCGCGCCGCCCCCTGAATCTGATTAGCTTTGATAATGGCACTGAGATTCAAATTCAGCCATTTTTAAAATTTGATCATCATGAAAGCTTGATCAATGCTGCTTTACAAGATTTGGGCTATGTTTATGTCAAAGAATATATGGTCGAGAATGAACTGAAATCGGGGAAATTGGTGGAGATTCTCGCCAAATATAAAAAAGCTCAGTGGCCGATTTATGTTTATTATCGCTATCAAGCCTATCCTGATCCAAAAGTGCGCGCGTTTATGGAGTATTTTTCTTAAGAATGAACGCAAACACGGCAGCTCCAGCCACCAAAACACAGTAGACCAACGGCAACAGAATCACTGCGCTCATATGCACAAACCCTAAAGCCAGAACAATCAGCGTTGTCAGCCCCATATTGATAAAACTCATCATCGCTGAAGCATTCGATTTATCCTCTATTTTAGCGGTGGCAATCCCTGAGGCACTGGCATAAATAAATCCAAGGCCAATATAAATAACCAGCAACGGCAGGAATAAAAACAGCGCGGTGATAGCGCCACTCAAAAATGCAGCCGCCATGATTAACACGCCAATCAGCATCACCCCAATGCCGATTGCAATGGCTTTCATCGGCGAAATGGTTTGGCTCAAATGTGCAGAGAGTTGTGAACCTGCAATCACCCCAATCACAGGCAAGAGATTCCACACCCCATATTGTGCCGGATTTAAGCCAATGGTCTGCATCGCAATAAACGGTGCCAAACTAGCAAACACATACACAAATGAAGTCGCACAACCCATCAGCAGCGCAGCAATCGGTAATTCCATGCGAGCCAAAGTCGCACTGTATTTAGCCCAAATTTTGGCGGGCTTTAAGGCATCTTGATCCAATGACTTCGCCGTCTCTGACATACGCATCGTCAGCGCTAACACCACCAAGCCGTACACAGCCATAAAGTAAAAGGTCGACATCCAAGTAAAATGTTCCACCAAAAAGCCACCAATCGCCACACCCAATGCAGGCGTAATGGCAAAGGCGATCATCAAATGGGAGATGATTTTGCGCGATTCCTCTTGCGTATAGCTGTCTGCAACCAGAGTGAAGCTCATTTTCAGCCCGACACTGGCTCCCAACGCCATCAATAAACGCGCTAAAACCAATAGCCAGAAGGCATGGAGTGGTGCCGCAGCAACACACAATAATGACCCAATAATTTCTAAGACAATCCCAATGTACAACGCAACTTTACGACCGAAGCGATTGGCAAGCGGCCCATAGAGCAATTGACCCAACGCATAACCGACCAAAAACAACGTGATGGTCAAACCAGCCGCTTTGGCACTGACATTAAAAAACGCAGAAATCTCAGGCAACGCAGGCGTAAATGCGACCGCCGTAATCGATCCAAATGAGATCAGCAAAAACAAAAGTAAAAACGAAGGCTTTTTGGTTGTCATCACATTCCCCTTAAAATAAATCGCCGATTAAATGCCACTATACCAACCAGGCCCATTGTCAGCAGTGCTGGGGCTGCGTGGGCGAGGCACACCACCACGATCCAATATCCGCCCATGCCTTTCTGTCAAACGACCACAGAACACACTGACCAGACAGGCTGCAACGGCTAAAGCCATGATCACGATACCTGCCTTTACTTCCCCTGGAATGGCTTGATGCTCGCCTGCCGCTAAAAGTATGGCACCGCCAACCAAGCCCCCAATACCAATATACATCAATATACGATTGGCACAACAAGCACGCCTAGCGCCCACCTCTGCATGATCTATTCTGGCAAGACGCATTTCTACTTCTTCCCTAAAAAAGGGCGCAACGGTGGGCATAACCCGCTGTAAATCTCGTCGTGTCTGTATGGCGGTCAACGCTCTTGCCAATGGCAATTGTATGTCAGCCATGTCCTTCAGATCCTGTTTCCAAGCTTTGGATGCGGATCGTAAATTTAAAAAATCGCTCAAATTCAAATATCCTGCAATCTGCAAACGTAGATCTTTTGAAATCTCAGGCCTGACAAGAACAATAGCTTCTTCTCGGTCTACATCTGTTAATAAGGGTTGTTGGTAGGCTTGCATAGTGTGCTCCTTTTTTATTTTTGATCTTGTTGAGCATCATTATAAATGCTATTATATGTAAATAAAATTGAAATTTACGCCACAATAACTTACTAAAGGTTAACAATGAGCACCATCAAACAATTAGAAATCTTTGTCAAAGTGATTGAATGTGACGGGGTGATTCGCGCTGCCAATGCCCTCCATGTAACGCCTCCTGCTGTGACCAAACAGATCAAAACGATGGAGGCCCATTTAGGCATTGCCCTGTTTAATCGCATCGGGCGCAAATTAGTCCTGACTGAAATGGGACAAATGTACTATCAGGAAGCGACTCAAGCCCTGCATAATCTCAAGCAATTAGAAGCGCTGATCAAAACGGGTAAAAAAGAAGTCTCTGGCATTTTGAAAGTCCGTTCTGCCCAGTTCTTTGCTCATCAACGCTTATTGCCACAACTGCCGCAATTTTTGGAACGCTACCCCAAACTACAACTGAATCTGGAATTGCAGGAATCTTCTGCTGATTTTGTGACGGACAAAGTGGACGTCCTCTACGGCGTCTCCATTCCTGGTCAAGCCAATTGGGAACAAAAACAAATCGGTGTCACACGCTATGTTCTCTGCGCCAGCCCAGGCTATATCAAACGCGCTGGGATCGTGCATAATATTGCTGACCTTCAAAATCATCGATACCTTACGCATACAGGCCGCAATCCCGATAATTTGATCCGTTTTAAAAATCAGGAAATCCTCGTTTCGCCCTATCTGTGGTTTAATAATTACGATGGCTTATTTGGCGCAGCGCTACAGGATCTCGGCCTGATTTGGGTGCATTATCCTGCGGTAGAAGATCTTCTGCAAGCAGGCAAATTAATTGAATTATTACCCAAGGAAGCACCGCCAACGCAACCCGTCTATCTTCAATATTTGCATGGGGAATATATCGATCCAAAAATCCGCGCTTTTGTGGACTTTTTCTCTAAGCCGCTGACGACCTCATAAGCGTCAAACGATACTCTGTCAAAGCCTCAAGCACCATCAGCAAATGAATGATTCTGATGCCTTTCACAAAGCTCAGACCCTTTCGCTTGATAAAAGCTTCAATGGTGGCTTGACTGTAGGCCGCTATTTCATCATGAAAGGCTTTCACTTTGGACAGAGATGTAGACTCACGCAGAGACAATACGACCTCCACAAACCCACGAATCGGCGCATCTAATTCAGACAAATCCACACTCTCCATGGCGAGACTCAATGCCCCCCAAGTGTGATAACAGCGAAACCAAGTCGCTACGAGCTCTTGATTTTCTTTAGCAAATTCTGGGGTCATCCAGTGAAACCCATCTAGCGCTTTAATTTGCTGACGGAGCAAATTCAATTCCATGTAAACCAGCGGTCCATTTTGATTCGCAATGGCTTGCTGAATTAAGCCCTGATACCACGCCAGTTGAGCACGATAATGCTGGAGGATTTTGGCATCTTTAAACGGCCAAATCCAAATTAGCACAACCCACATCATAAACGCAGCCAAGCCAATTTCAAATAAGCCGACGATTTCCGGACGCCAATCCGTAATCGGCCCCAAAGACCCAGTGGTACTGGAAAAGAACATATATGCAGCCAACCAGCCCGCAAAACTATAACTGGGCGGCCCATGTTTGGCATACGCTAAGAAATAGCCAATCACCGCAATGCCGCAAAGATAGGCCAAACCACTAGTAAAATTGCAAGCAATTAAGAGCAGGCCAAAGCCTACACCCATCACTGCACCCACAGTCAACAGAAACAAATTACGCTTGGTCACACTCAAATCAAATTGCAGGGTCACGACGACCACCACAGCGAAAATCGTCACCCCAGGCAAATCCAAAACCATCGCAAAATACGGGAAGAGCACCGCCATCAAACTGGTCTTGATGGCATACTCCCAATAATAACGATCAAAAGTAAAACGATGGCGCAGGGATTCACGGCGCGGGATCTCTGGCGCAGGCAAATCAGCCTGCTGACCAAAGCGATCCATCAGCAGAAAAAAAGCTTCCTGACGCACCAGAAAATAAGCCCACTGTGTTGATGCCTCCACTGCAAAATGTGCACCTTCCTGATCGCGGAATCGCGCGGCTTCATCCATCAGCTTATTCAAAGCCTGCTGCCATTTTTCGAGCTGATCTTGAAAAGCTGCTCGTTCTGCTCCATCACTGGACACAAAAGCGATCATTACCTTCAAACTGGCATGAATGGTTTTTTGTAAATGGGTTAAGGGCTGCTCAAATGCACTGATCAACTCAGCGGCAGCATTGTCATGACGCCAATACAAATCAGAAATAATCTCCTGACTCATAAACACTACCTGCTCCAGCAAACGATGATTCATTTTCTCCGACGTATTAAAGAGATTTTCCTGCCTGACAAAGCGCCGCAATTGGGTTTGGGTTTCAGTTAGATTTTGCAGCGCAGTTAATTCCGCCTGAAACTCAGGCTTGATCGTATTGTGTAAATAACGCTGAATACAATCTCCCTGCAACACACTCAATTTTTTCAGCAAATCGATATTATTCTTTTTGAGCTCTTCTCGCGTGGCAGGAGTTCTAAACAAAAGCGTGACGACCATCCCGCAACACACGCCAATGATTACCTCCAGCCCACGATCATAAGCCACACTGGTAATCTGCTGTGTCTGATAACCGATGGTTTGAAACAGTACCAGCAAAAACGTCAGCGGCCCATACATCCACACAAACGGCGATTTACTTTTTGCCAGAAAATAAAAGCAACCCGTCAGCCCAATGATTGAAAAAATCATCAGCAATAAAAAGTTATCACCAAAAAAACACAACAGCAAAATGCCTGCAAACAGACAAATGACGGTTGAGACAATCCGCTCAACCACTTGCATCAGCGTCGATCCGCGCGAGGACTGCATCATCACAAACGCCGTCCACGCCGCCCAGGTGGGATCAGTGATATTGATCTCCCAGGCAATCATCAGCGCAATCAAGCAGGAGAGAATCGTTTTTAAGGATAAAATACCGCGTTCCGAACGGAATGAAAAGTGCTTGAAATCTTCAATAATATCTGTCACTAAAGTCTGTATCGGCGTGAGGATGCCCATCAGCGAACCCCTACAAAATCATGATAGGACTGGATTAAAGTCCGTCGACACTCGGCCAACTTCTCAAGTAAATTTAAAGCATGTACCAAACGAATCGCCTGCTCAAAGGGCAAGCGCTCTCCTGCAATAAACCGTTCGCGCATCAAACGCTTGTATTCAAGCAAATCGGCTATCACATTCTGTAAGCCCTTTGCAGTGGGTGTAGCCGCCAAAACCACCTGCATAAAATCAGGCAGTGGATTTTGGCCTCCTTGCAGATCCTGTGTTTTTAAAGCAAGCACCAATCCTGCGAGCAGATGATAGGAGCGATACCAGAGACCAATCACCGCCTCCACTTTTTGCTGACAGTCTGAATCTTCCCATTTAAAATTTTCAAAATTGCGAATTTGCTGATGCAGCGCATTAAATTCCTGACGCAGAGGCGCAATATTTTCCTGAGGTTTGTGCTGGAGTGTGTGCAAAATAAAAGTCCGAATCAGGCCCTGATACCACACAACCTGATCTTGATAATGTTTAAAAATCCGCTGCGGCGAAAAAGGCCAGATCCACAACAGCAAAACCAAGAGTGCAAAAGCTGCGACGATAATTTCCATAAACAGCAAAAAAATATTACGCCAATCCAGAATTGGGGAAATGCCTGGCGTTACTCCAACTAAAAAAATAATCACAGCAAATAATCCAAGCATACTGCGACTTGGATCTCCATGCACCACCCTGCCCATCACAAAAAGTAATCCCGCAAGCACCAAGAGATACAGGCAAACATTCTCCAGGTTCAAACTTAGCAAAAACAAAGCGGCAAGGGTTCCAATCCCTGACCCTGCGACAAGCAACAGGAGTTTGCGCCGCGTCATATTTAAATCCACTTGCAAACACAAAATCACCACCACCCCTAAAAATACGCCACTCGGCAAATCAAAATAGAGGGCTAAAAACGGCGATAATACGCCAGCCAATGCCGTTTTAAAGGCATATTCCCAATGATAGGCATCCCCAAAATAAAGCTGCTTCCAGCCCGCAGAATGATTCACTTTTGCAGGCAAAATCGGTGCTTGTGAATAAAAGTCTCGCATCAAGAAAAAAAACTCTTCCTGGCGCACTAAAAATTGATACCACTTGATCCACTGTGTGGGCAAAAACTGCAATGCACATTCATCACGAAAGGCCTCTGTCTGTTTGATCAACGCTGTAATTGTTTTCCCCCAAAGATCAAGATGGCGCAAGACCTCATCCTGATTTTGACAGCGCGTCTCAACAGAGACAATCATAGCCTCAAAACTCTGCTGCATCGATTGCTTGAGCCCTGCTAATTCAGCTGAAAAGTGCTGGATGACCTCATGCTCTGTACCGTCGTCATCATAGTACAAGGTCGTCAGCATCTCCTGCGCCATAAAGGCAATCTGCTCTAATTGCAGGTCATTATCTTGACCTTGAGATTTAAAACGATGCTCCTGCCTTGCAAACCTGAGCAAAGCAGCCTGTGCATCGGTTAATTTGAGTAAATGAGCACGCTCTGCTTTAAATTCCTCAGGATGGCGATGAGCACGATAAACCTCCAGGCAATAATCACTTAAACGACTTAAGCTCCGAAGCAATTCCAGATTATTTTTTTGCAAACCCTCCATGGCCAAAGGCGTGCCCATCAAAAGGGTCACCCCCAAGCCACAAAAACTACCAATACTAATTTCCAAAGCACGATAATACGCAAAAGTGCCCATCTGAGCAGGCTCAACATTCGAGGCACTGAACAACACCAATAAAAAAGTAATCGGCCCATAAATCCATACAAATGGGGCAGGGCTTTTTGCCGAAAAATAAAAACACACCGTCAAGCTGGCAATCGCAATCAACACCATGATCAACACATTGTCACCAAAAAGATTGAGCACCAAAAGCGCACTGAACACCCCTGCCAATGTTGCGCCAATCCGTTCAAAAGTTTGAATGAGCGTGGCCCCTCGGGAAGCCTGCACCACCACAAATGCCGTCAACGCGGCCCAAGTGGGGTCACTAATATTCAAACCCCAGGTAATGAGCAAAGCCAAAACGCAAGCCACAGTCGCCCGCAAAGCAAGCAGAGAAGATTGAGAGCGCCAAGAAAACACCTTCAAATCAGCCATCACTTCCGAAAACAATGTGGATATCGGCGTAAAAATCGCCATGCTCAGCCTTGTAAAATCAAGATCTCTTCCTCGAAGAGTAACAAAATATTCACAAAAAAGGTAGAATGGGATAAAGTAAGCTTAGAATAAATCAGTGAGCGATGAATGAAACTGTCTTTCCGTAGTAAAAAATGGTCTTATGTCAGTCTGGCCATCGCCGTGATTCTATTGATCTGGTATTTCTTCACCAGTCTTGCTTTATATTCCAACGATGCCTACATCTACACCAATTTTATTTCGATTTCACCTCAAATCACGGGGCGCATTTCTGCGGTCTATGTCCAAAATAATCAAGAGGTCAAAACAGGCGATCCCTTATTTGAGATTGATCCCACCCCCTTTCAACTGACTTTGAATCAAGATCAGGCCAATCTAGCGCAATCTCAGGCCTCACGCGTGGCGACAACAGTGCAACTCGCCAATTTAAAGCAACAACTTGTGGTAGCAGACCGCACTCTGCAACTCGCTCTAAACACCCTGAATCGATATGGGGCGCTTCTCCAACAAAAGATTGTCTCCAAACAAAACTACGATGATGAGGATACGCTTTATCAAAATGCGAAGGGGCAGCAACTCAGCCTGCGCACTCAAGTTTTTGCAGCGAGTGAATTACTGAAAGTCGAAACCGCTAAAATTCAAAGCGATCAAAGTGCAGTGGACCTTGCCACCTACAATCTCAGCTTGACCAAAGTCAGCGCGCCTCAGGATGGCTATATCAACAATTTGTACATTTATCCTGGACTGGAAGTTTCCGCCAATCAGGCACTGTTTGGCCTGGTCGCACACCGTGATTTACAAGTGATCGCCAATTATAAAGAGGCGGCTCTCTCATCGGTCAGACCTGGCCAATCTGTTTGGGTTTTACTCTCCAGCCACCCCTGGCATATTTATCATGGCACGATTGTGAGTTTTGGACGCGCAGTGGCTCGTGATGCCGTCCCCAGCAATGCCGCCCTTCCTTATATTTCACCAACCACGGATTGGATTCGTTATCCCTATCGTTTCCCGATTACCATTGATGTCAAAGGCGTGAATTCCGACACACCCATTGCCATGGGCGCTGATGCACGGACTTTGATTTGGGTGAAATGAGAACTTAGCACAAGAAATATTGGAGGACTCATGAACACAGCCCAAGTTGCCACTTACTTAGATCGAATTGGTGGAGTCCAAATCACCCCACCCTCTGAAATACTTTTGCGTGAACTGGTCTGGAAGCATGCAACGACAATTCCGTTTGATGCCCTGGCCATCCACTGCGGCGACCCCGTTGATGTCAGCCACATTGATGCCATCTTCAAAAAATTAGTGCTCCAGAAGCGCGGCGGCTGGTGTTATGAAATGAATGGCCTGTTTTATTACATCTTACAAGCACTGGGCTTTGAAGTCGCAGTTCATTTAGCTTCGGTATTTGAAAAGGAGTGGCTCCCTCCCACGCATGCCATGCTCACTGTCAATCTCGATGGCAAAACCTTTTTAACTGATGTCGGCTTTGGTAATTGGGGGCTCACTGAACCCATCGACCTAAATTCAAGCGATGAAATCCGAGTCATGAAAAATGGCCTTCATTATCAACTCACCCATTCTGATTCGGGGGAGTATCTTTACAGCGCGGGTTTCAATGATCGCATCAGCCCTCAGTACCGTTTTCGTTTGAGTGAAAAACCGCTCTCGTTGAAAGATTTTATTCCCCTGAATATTTTCTTTTCAACCCAGAAAGAATCGCCTTTTGTTGAAAAAGCGGTGATCAAATTGGCCACACCACATGGCTTTAGGAAGCTGATTAATAAAGAACTCACGGAATATGAAACGATCGGCACAAGGATGGACACCATCAAGTCTCCAGCCGTCCTATCCAAAGTTGAATATCTGGAATTATTGAAGCAAAAATTTGGCGTGAATTTGGCACCGGATGTGACATTTGTTTCGCCTTTAAAAGGTGCTGATCCAGCCCTGTCGTTTTAACATATGAATGCAAAAGACACTTTATATTTTCAGGAAATTGAGCCCACTCACACGGCTTTAGCCGAAGTGATTCAAGCCAGCATAGGCAATCCTACACCTGCAAAAATACAATCCATATTACGACAATATGCGAATCATGATCAGCATTTGATTGGGTGCTTTTCTGGCACACTATTGATCGGGGTGATTGGCATTCATCTGACTGGAGCCAATGCAATCATTGAGCACATCAGCGTATTAAAAGACTTTCAAGCGCGAGGCGTTGGAAAAAAACTCATTCAATATGTGATCAATCACTTCAATATCAACACCATTAAGGCTGAAACGGATGATGATGCAGTGGGGTTTTATCAAGCCCAGGGATTTGACTGTGTCGCTTTTGAAGGAAAATATGGACGGCGCTACTCAGCTGTACTTAAAAATCCCCACAGCCGTCTTAATCTCAGCAACCCGCGCAATAACTGAAAAGCGCCAAAAATTAATATTTATTTGATCGATTAGTCTTTAAAAATACCATCGCGCAGCCATGCTTTTACCTCTTGAAAACGAGGAGTTTCTTGAGCAGAGTCACTGGCTTTTAAGTAAAACACCTTGTCCGTTGCTACCATTAAGGCGTGTGCCAGGCGCAGCTTGTTTTGCTTAAGATCCTCTCTGACAAAGATTTCATGGGTCACAAAAATTCCTAGACCATTTTCGGCTGCTTGAATAGCCTGTAGGGTTTCGTGAAAGCTGATCATGCTGGAGGTGTCCACTTCTATTTTCAAGGCAGCAAGCCACAATGGCCAATCTTGTTGACGCATGGTTGGGGTGACTCTGATTAATCGAGCATCGTTTTCAATACTTGCTTTGTAGTGAGGGGATTTAATCGCAACCAAGCGATCTTCTGCCAAGATCATATCAGCATCTATGCCTTGTCGCTCGCCATAGCTAATTTCGATATCCACATCATCGGGTTCGTTTTGATCGTGGAAGATCAGCAGTTGAATTTGGCTGTCTGGATAGGTGTCATAAAACAAGCCTAGCTTCGGAATCAGGCATTTTAAACCCAGGGTATTCGGCACGCCCAGCCGAATGACCGATTGGTTTTTATAGCTGCGGACTTTTTTGCTGACCTGCCGCAGACGGTTAAAAACACTAATGATACTTTCAGCGTACTCCTGTCCGGCAGCGGTCAGTTTGATTTTATGACCCGAGCGGTTAATTAAACTAACGCCCAGATCTTCTTCCAGGGCTTTTACTTGCTGACTGACGGCGGAGTGAGTGACAAACAGTTCATCACCAGCCTTGCTGATGTTTAAGTGCCTGGAAACGGCTTCAAAGGCGCGCAAGTGGATCAAGTTTGGCAAAATTCTCATCGTAAGTTCTGCTAATAATAAATGTTAGTACATTGAATTTTACCAGAGTGTTATTATGAAGTACAATGGCTTTAATAAATGAATGAGGCACATGATGGAAGCATCGGTATGGAAAGGCGCATTGTTAGCTGTGATGGCCG
>CANJQG010000039.1 GCA_947476405.1 Thiotrichales bacterium | reverse complement strand
ATGGTTTAGCGATAGTGACACGTAATGTGAGAATGGAATTTTATAGTGACAGCTAATCTGAGAATGGATTCCCGGATAGTGACAATTATTGTGAGAATGAAAAGTGCGATGATGACAAGAATGGACGTTTATGATGACGAGAATTTACAGCTAGGGTTGCGATTCTTTGGCGTTCCTTTTCTTCATTGATGATATGGTGACGGATCAGCGCGTTATAATGATTGATGAGTTCCATTTCAACAGGATTAACAAAACCGACCATGAGACGCAGGGAAATTTCTTCATCCAGTGAGCGATTGTCTACAACCGCAGACGCTACAAGCAAATCCATCATATTACGATCAACGGCCAAGGTGCGCTTTTTTATACTATGAGAGATGACCTTAGACTCTTGTAATTCAATGACCCGCACTCTGTACTCAATATCGTTATAAAACGTAGCTCTTAAGCGGTCGGTGATCTCGCTCTGGATTGAGCGGTTATTTTTGGCTGCTTCTTTTGATAAGACATTTAGAATAAAATCACAGAGTGCTAATTTTAAACAAAGTAAGCCTTTTTTATTTTGGTAAATGATCATGGCCTTATTCCCCATTTTAAAATGTTTCAGGTTGAAAACTTATTCTTTGTAGTTGAGAAAACCTAGGCATGAACAGGAGTGAATCTGCTTTTACTTCCATTATTTTTTTGTCTATTTGATTGTGGCTATCCGTTAAAAATCTTGCCATAGCCCGTTTTTGAAAAATTTTGATTACAGAGAGGTAGACTTGTTTTGATCTTTCGATAATCTCATTATCGCTTAGGTTTTCTGAGTCAAAGTTATCAATACAGCAATAGGCGAATTCATCGAATGCCCCGTAGTCACAATCATGCTCGCTCATTTCAAAGAAGCCGATTTTTGTTCTTGCACAGTCATCCCAAAATTGAAAGTCTATGCAGCCAGTATTCCTGTCATAATTAACCCTAATTAGTTTTTTATTAAACCCCAGGACATCACGTATTTCACCAATACTTAGCGTATTTGTTTTTCTTTGAGCCATGATTATATTCGCCTTGTTTTTTAATGCCTAAAATAAAAGCTTAGTTTTATGCCTGAAATTAGATTATAACTTAAAAGTTAATAAAAGCAACATTAATGTTACTATTATCGCCTTTATTATTGTTTTTTGCAAGAAATATGATTGAAAATTATAGGGTGCACAGGTGGTTTCTATAAGATTTTACTTGTATTTTTTCACATTTATGTTATAATGCGCGTTCTAAGAAATTTTTATGGAGGGTTGTCTGTGCTTAATGCAGATGTGCTTGATATCGATAAGCAGGAATCGGCGAGGCTGGCTACAAATCTAACCGCCCTTTTAAAAAAGAAACATCTAACTGCAAGTAAGCTTGCACAAGATTTAAATCTTCCTGTTATGACAATTAGAAGATTGATGTTTGGTGAGACAACTGACCCACGCTTATCAACTCTAAAAATGTTAGCCGACTACTTTCATATTTCAATCGATGCCCTCACAGGTGAGATTGAATACCAAAAATCTCAATATCAAGTAGGAAGTAAGCCAAATTTCGTGCCTGTTTTATCATGGGAAATAGTTGAAAAAATGCACTCAATTACTGAGATTGATCTTTCAGAATGGACAGAATGGCAGCCTATCTCATCAACTCCAAATAACCCAATCGGTAAGAATTCATTTGCATTAGTAAGTCGCCCCTCTATGTCACCTAGGTTTCCGCATGGAACGGTTTTCGTCTTTGATCCAGACGCAACGCCAAGAGATGGTGATTTAATACTAGTAAAAATCGAAAATGCTAAAGAACTCACTTTGCGAGAATTGGTAATTGATCCGCCAGAATGGTATCTGCAATCTGTCATTTCTGGGTCTGGCCTTTTAGGATATTCACCAGATGTTCATAAAATTTTGGGCGTAAATATCATGACCCTATTGTACAATCGAAGAGCAATTGATTAATTTAATCTAACCCAAGAGGGCCTGATATGGGCGTATTTGCAGAAATATTTGGTTTTATTAATAAACAGTCCTTTGCGTCAAAGGATAAACACATTTTTTACAAAATTGTGGATAGTGATCACAGTGGGCGATTTATTTTACAGTGTATTAACACAAAAGCGACTATTTTAACCAATTTAAGTGATCTTGCTCATGATCATACACTTATAAGTGCGTTGCACCCTATCCAGGCTTGTTTTGTTGGAATAGAGTACACCAGCGCATTATCTAAGAGTCTTTTGTCCTCTTCAATCAAAACCAGTCCACAATCTGTTGAACAAATACATCGGTACGGTAAATATTGCCTATGTTACCAGGATCGACAAGGTGATATTACATTTGTTGATCACCAATCTAAAAAAGAATATAGAATGGACCCACGAGATATCGCCCTCGATCAAGAATTAATTGAAGAATTTGATGCTAGCCAGGCATTTTATATCGGTATGTGCGCTGGGACTAAATTGAAAAAGCGCATCAAATCAGTTGATACACAAAAACATCCTTATTTGCGGCTAGTCAAATAAGGATGAGCATGTCTAAGAGTCATTACACTCATGTCATTCAAAACGTTGCTGGGTTTAGATTTTTAGCATGGCTTAGCATGTTCTATATGAGCGTGATGATCCTGAATGCGGTACTGACCAATCGATATATCGGGACGAACACTTTTTTTGTCTTGGGCGGCACGCTAACCTCTCCATTCGTATTTGTTTTAGATGATATTATTGCTGAAATCTATGGGTATAAAATTACCCGAAGCATTATTATTGCTGGCTTTGCAGCACAAACTCTTTTTGCATTAATTTGCCAACTTGCCATCATTGCACCCCACCCAAGCTTTTTTCAACACGAAGAAGCGTATGCATATATCTTGGGGCCTTCTTTGTTGCGCATTGATCTCAGTGGGTTTATTGCCTACATTACCGCTAACTTAATTAATTCCTATATTTTGACACGCTGGAAAGTTTTGTTGAAAGGTCGGAAATTTTGGCTGCGCAGTGTCGGATCATCTACTTTTTCAGAAGCACTCTATTCTTTTCTAGCAATTATGATGATGGAGATCAATTCAATGCCCTTTCAAAGTGTGCTAAAGGTCATTTTGATTAGTTTTACGATTAAGGTTTGTTACTCCATTATTCTTGCCGCTCCTGCCAATTTACTTGTAAATTACTTGAAAAAATGGACAGGAATTGACGTCTATGACTTTCCAAAAGAGTTCACGCCTTTCAAATATGGGGATTCGCACAAACATGATTGAAAAAATTGTATCAGGTGGACAATCTGGAGTAGATCGGGCTGCGTTGGATGTCGCAATTGCCCTATGCATTGCGCATGGCGGTTGGTGTCCAAAGGGTAGACTTGCTGAAGATGGGCCTATTGCGGCGCATTATCAGCTTGTAGAAACGATCAGTGCTGAATATAACGAACGAACCTGCTTGAATATTAGAGATTCAGATGCAACACTTATTTTGCTGACATCAGATGAAATTAGGGATGGAACACTATTGACGATTGATGAGGCCAGATCAAAGGGGAAGCCTTATTTGCTGGTGAATCTTACAGATGCGGTAAATAGTCATGAAGTGACCGCATGGCTTCAAATATCAGGAATCAAAATATTAAATATTGCTGGCCCTAGAGAGTCAAACGCTCCAGGGGTCTATGCAAAAAGCTATGCGTTTCTTTCTCAACTTTTTTTGCAAGAGAAGGAACTGGAAGCACCTTTTGTTAAAATTGGTTAAAAAATAGAGGAGACGTTATGCCACAAAGGAAACTGTATAGCACATTAAAAAATCCCGCTGGATATAAATTTTTATTGTTTATCAGTATGTTTTATATGAGTGTCATGCTCTTAAATGCAGTAATGACAAATCGGTACATTGGCACCGATTCATTTTTTTTGCTGGGTGGGGTTTTTGTCTCACCGTTTTTGTTTGTCCTTGATGATATTATCGCGGAAATTTTTGGCTATAAAATTACGCGAATGGTTATTTTATCAGGCTTTGCCTGTCAAACATTATTTGCATTGGGCGCTCAGCTCATCGTACTTGCACCATTCCCTTCTTTTTTCACAGAGGCGCATTCCTATGATTATATTTTAGGACACTCTTTATTGAGAATTGATATTAGCGGGCTGATCGCGTATGTTACCGCAAATCTAGTGAACTCTTACGTCATTACAAGATGGAAAGTATTACTGAAAGGGCGAAAATTCTGGCTTCGTAGTGTTGGATCATCTATATTTTCAGAAGCACTTTACTCATTAATTGCCGTAGTAATGATAGAAATTGGCTCTATTCCGTCAAAAAACTTGTTTAAAATTATCCTGATTATCTACCTGGTTAAAGCAGTTACAAGTATCGTTTTTGCTGTCCCGTCACAAATTTTTGTCAATTATATCAAAAAAAGAATTGGCATCGACGTATACGATTTTCCAAAAAAATTCACTCCGTTCAAATATAAAAACAAACCCCAGGAAGCCCCCAATGTTTAAAGGAATTGATCTATCCAGCGATACTGCAACAAAACCAAGCCTACCGATGAAGCACGCAATGCTTGAGGCAGAGTTAGGCGATGAGCAAAAAGGGGAAGACCCCACAACTCACCAACTGGAAGCCATGATTGCAGAGCTATTGGGATTTGATCAGGGTTTGTTTTTTCCTTCTGCAACTATGGCAAATGAAGTCGCAATTAAATTGCTTTGTGAGCCAGGTGATCAACTCCTTGCAGCGGAAAACTGCCATCTTTTTATTTGTGAGGGAGGCGGCCCCGCCGTCCATGCAGGGGTAATGGCACGCGGCATCCCAACGACAACGGGAATTTTCACAGGAGATGATCTACGCGCAGCATACCTCTGGAATAAAGGGCTTCATTATCCCGTTTCAAAGTGTGTATCCATAGAAAATACTTCAAATTTCGGTGGTGGCCTGGCATGGGACTTGGCATCACTTGATTCAGTGCTGACCACTGCAAAAGATTTTGGGCTAAAAACCCATTTAGATGGTGCGCGCCTATTTAATGCAGCCATTAAATTAGGTATTCAACCTAAAAGGCTAAGTGCTGGCTTTGATACAGCCTCTATTTGCCTGTCTAAAGGGTTGGGCTGCCCGATTGGTGCTGTCCTGGCTCTTTCTCATGCGCACTATGCGCGAGCACGTTATCTCAAGCATTTATTCGGTGGAGCAATGCGTCAAAGCGGAATATTGGCTGCGGCTGGAGTTTATGCTTTAAATAACCATGTACAGCGCCTTGCAGATGATCACCACCACGCAGAGCTATTTGCCCATTTCCTAAAATCTGTTCCATCGATAGAGCTAGAAACACACCCATTATCAACAAACATGGTATTTTTTAAATGGGTAGGGAGTCATTTAAGCACACATGAATTTAGCGAAAAATGCATTGCCGCAGGTCTTCGATTTTCACAGGTAGGAAAAAATCGGTTTCGGGCAGTATTTCATTTAGGCATCAATCGTCAGGATGTCGATTCTATTTTGAGTATATGTGCTGAGCTTTTCAAAAACATGTAGAAATTACTCTTTCTACATGTTCCTTTATTTTATGCGCCATACAACGCTATTCCCGCTTGCACTCTTTTAAAGAATATGTTATTATTTCCATATTATAGAAATTAGTACATGTTTAAGGAGCGCCCCATCATGCCACGCCAGGGAAAAGCAAAAGTGCTGGACAAAAAAGCCTTTGAATGGACGCTTGCCGTTGTCCAAAAAACTGTTAATGCTAAACGCAACATCGCCTTGCTCTATTGTTCCTTCGGCCTGGGGCTGCGCGCAAAAGAATTGGCCTCGCTGCGCTTAAGTGACGTTTTGGACTATGACGGCCAACTTCTCTATGAAGTCAATCTCATGCGCCACATGACCAAGGGCAACAAGCAGCGCACAATCTACCTCAATAATAAGAAACTGCGCAAAGCCTTGGAGGACTACATCGCCGAGCGCAACGCTGAAATGAAGGGTTTTAAGCTGGAGCGGGATATACCGCTTTTTAAATCGCAGAAAGGCGGAGCGTTTTCGCCCAACGCCATGCAACAGGTTTTTGCCAAGTTCTACCGTGACTCAGGTATTTTAGGGGCAAGCTCGCATTCTGGCCGTCGTACTTTCGCCACCAACCTGGACGATAACGGCGCGAGCCTCAAAGCCGTGCAAAAGCTCATGGGGCATAGCAGTATTAAAATGACCGCTGAATACATCGAGGATAACCCGAACAAGCTTAAAAAAATTGCTGAGGGAGCGCTATGGTAATCAAACGCTGGGAGACCGACAGCCGCTATTATGTATGCGACCTGCATCAAGACCTTTTAGGCGATTGGGTTTTGCACCAGTATTGGGGCGGAAAATTTAACAAAATGGGCAGCCAGTCTATGAAGCTTGCCCGCTCATATCAAAACGCCCAGGATGAAATAGACCAGCTTCACAAGGTCAGGGTCAAACGGGGCTATCATCTCATTGAAGGACTATCACCATGAATCCAAGTTTTTATGAAATTTATGACGCAGAGGCAATTGAAGTCATTAAAACGATGAGTAAGAAGTGCCATGAAGCGCTTGCCAGCTTGTACCTGGAAGGCACTGCATTACCAACTGACAGCTTAAAAGACCTCAAACTTGCGGAAGAAGGGAAGCTCACAAAAGAAGAGTATATGGCTAGACTGATTGCCAGGGCATAGAGCTAATCTGCCATTGTATATTTTTACGTTGTATAACTTTATGCAACATAATATTATACAACGTGATAATTTAGTAAAATTAGCGTGATATAAAAAGCGCACAGGTGTGCGCCAATTAAATATGTTTTTAATTTAAACAAGTGTCGAGTTATCGCACCTTCCGTAGCACAAAGCCTAATAGTGATACCGGCACTGCATAATCCAAAGCTCATCACCCTGTACTTTATAAAGAAGTCGGTGCTCTCGATTAATGCGGCGAGACCAATAACCCTTCCAGTTATGCTTAAGAGGCTCTGGGTCGCCTATGCCATCAAAAGGCTCTCGCTGAGTTGCTTTAATGAGTTCATTAATGCGCCTCAGAGTCTTCTTGTCATTTTCTTGCCAGTAAAGATAATCTTCCCATGCATTACTTGCCCAAATTAACTTCATTGTTCAATAAGCTCGTGAGTCATACCCTGTCCTTTCTCAAGCTGTTCAACTGCTTGATTCAATCGCTCAATGTTTCGAGCACTAGACATGAGATACGCCGTTTCTTCATATGATTTGAAGTCGTCCAAAGACATAACAACCGCTGGTTTTCCAGATTGTCTTGTAATCAGAATGGGATTATGGTTTTCATTGACCATATCCAAAGCTGCGGACAAATTATTTCTAAAATTAGAATAATTCATGTTTTCCATTTTTTTATCCCCTTAATACATCATTGTACCTATTATTGTACAAAAAACTACTTTTTGCAAGAAAAATCGAACGGGGCTAAAATAAAATTTCGCATTGATGTATTTCGCATCGGTGCGAAATTGACAATTTTGAGCTACTTTAAACATGCAAAAAATAAGGTGATTTTGCGTTAAAAATACCCATATCCTTGTTTGTTAGGATTGTTTTTAAAGAAAGTTTTAACGGTTTTACTAGCTTACAAAGCATCGCCCAAACAACGTCACGAGAGAAAACTCACTCGTGACGTTGTTCTAAAAGTCAAAATTTAATCGTGGTTTTTAGTCAATTTATTTTAAGAAAGCGTCTAGCCGCATCTACAGCCATTTTCTTTTGCGCGGGCAGGTCTTTGACAGACTGCCATTCACCCCTTTCAAAAGAATCAAGCAGGCTTTGCTCTTCTGGATCAAGGTTCATCGTTTTAGTATTCATATCGAAAATTTACAGTTCAGTTCTTCCATGAATTTATTTTATGACAATGCGTGCCTATTGTCAGTAAATATTTGACCAGCTCATCATCATGAAGCGTCAATTTTAATTTGCGTTAAACATGCAAAAAAACAGAGTGAATTGCCTTGAAAATACCCATATCCTGTCCGACCAGGACAGCGTTGAAAGAAATTTTTGACAGTTTTACTAGCTTACATGACATCGATAGAATAACGTCACGGGGGGAAAACCCACCCGTGACTTTATTCTAAAAAGCAAAAATTAAGATAGTGTTTTTTTAAAATTTATGGGTGACGATCTGAGGGTATGAATCAATGCTACGGAACGTGACGTAATCCCACACTTGTTTAAATTAAACTCTATTAACCCCATAAGACAAATGTAAGACAATGCTGTTTTTGAGGCTTTTAGCTCAAAATAATTGTCTTACAATTCACCATAGAATGCGAGTTACAGCAGTATTACAAATGTAAGACAAATCACGAAAACAAGGCTGTAAAGCTCATAAAATAAGGATGTATTACGTTTGTCTTACGGTAATACAATTTACAAGCGCATTTTTTAAAATCACAAACAGCCATGCAAGCCTTTATTTTACTAGCTTTGATTGGGCTGCAAGCCATTGCGAAGGGTGTGTGATTTTTCGATTTAGTATTCAACGCTGACTAGCCTATTTTTTCTGTTTATGATTCTTTTTTGTTAGGTGGTTAATAGCCTTGGCGGGGAGCCATTAACGGCGTTTGAGTGCTTAAAAATGCCATGTTGCAAGTATGCAATTTCACTTATGCAATTGCATACTTGCGAGTGATCAATATTATGCACCAGTGTGACAACTATAGAATGCGCATAACTGTCACACTAAATTAAAAAGTAACATTTAATAACGATACTGTATTAGTCACTTAACAATCTAATCAGCCGACATCTTCAATCACTACCTTGTACTCTAGCCCCTGCCTATTAATCATATCCTGCAAGCACAACTTAATAAATTGCTTCGGGGAATACCCCAGCTTCAAAGCAAATTCTTCCGCTACTTTTGGGCTAATCGACCGCCGCCGACGCTCAAGATCACAAATAAACTGCTTGGATACGCCCAGCTTTTTAGAAAACTCGACTTGCGAAAGCCCCTCACCTCTTCTAATTGAGGCCATGAAATAAGACAGTGCGAAGTCTTGACCCGCCACGCCCTCTAGCTCTTCTATCAAGCTTTGATTAATATTCATAGTGACGCCCCCTTCAACAACTTGCCTCTGATCCTACCCCATCTTACGACACTTTCCAACCTACCCCGCCTTATTTGCAAAATAAAGTGATTCCGCTTGCTTTTCCCCTCCAAACACTATAATATAGTAACGTTATTAAATGTTACTATATAGGAGGATGACACATGACAGCGCCAGGAAGAAAGGGTATCTCTTACGAGGAAGTAGTACAAGCCTGTAAGGAATTGGAAGCACAAAATGACCCCGTTACTATCCGCAAGGTTGCAGGGATTACAGGCGGGAGCTTTTCAACGGTCAGCGGCCATATCAGAAAATGGCAAGAGGCTGTGAATGTTATTAAAAATGCGCCCTTACCCGATGCGCTCATCTCATCCCTGCAAGAAGCTCTCTACAAACTGCGTGAAAATGACCGCAAAATCCACCTTGCAGAGATCACACGCGAGCGCAAAAACCTTGAAGAAACGCTCAAAGAAGTTGTTGAACTTGAGGGGCGCTGCGACACCTTGTACAAAACAAAAGAAGATTTAGACCAACATTATAGAAACCTCGTTGCTGGATATGAGAAAAAACTTGCTGCCGCTGAATCCAGGGTGACAGACAGCGAACGGAGAGAAAAGGAACTCAACGCAAAACTTGAAGAACTGCGCGAAAAGCTCCACCAGTCACAGATTCAAATAGCGGTGGCCGAGACCAAGTGCGGCGAATATGAAAAACAACTTGCTGCCCTGGCGAAAGAAACAAAAAGGTGACATACGGTACAGTACCCTACCGTATAGTACCGTACGGTTTCGATCAAGTTACTTTCGCATTCAAGGCGAAACTTTGAATTAGACTTGCAATTTTTTATAATCGTAGCTATACTGTAGCTACATAATAAAAAAGGAATTAATCATGACTGATTGTGTCATCCGCTCCCGCATTGATCCATTTGTTAAAGTCGAAGCAATGCACGTATTTGAAAAAATGGGTTTAACTTTGAGCGAAGCTATCAGGCTTTTTGTTTATCAATCTGTAGCAGAAAAGCGTATCCCTTTTTCAATTAATACCCCAAATGCGGTGACTAGAGAAGCTATACTGGAAGCCGAGCAGGGAATAGGGCTTGAGGTTACAAGCATTGAACAGTTACGTAGTGATTGGAAAAAAATGTGCGCGAAATAATCCAAATTAATCAATTTAAGCGAGACTTCAAGAAGGTTTCTACTTCTGGAAAGTACAATATGGAACACTTTTTTAAAGTGTTAGACCTTTTGTCTAGGGATGAGCCATTGCCTCAAAAAAACCGTGACCACTCATTAACCAATGACTGGAAAAATTACAGAGAATGCCATATAAAACCTGATTGGCTCTTAATTTACAAAAAATATGACGACATCCTTTTATTGGCAAGGATGGGGTCACATAGTGAGCTTTTTTAAATGACTGATACTCCGCAAACCATATCCAGGTTAGACAAGGCAATTGTTAAAAACTCAACACAACGAGATAATGCCTTTTTAACGCTTTCCAGTGCTGCAATTGGGTTAGGAGTTACAGTACATGACAAAGTGCTCAAAAGTCCACATCCTGAACTTTTTAAATATGGCATGGTGTTTTTTGTTCTTTGTATTTTATTTATACTTCTTTCGTTCTTTTTTACCAACCATGCTCTTCACTCTCAGGTTAAGGGCGTAACGGCTGATGACATGGATAAGATGGAAAAAAATAAAACTGCGGCAAAAAAAGCTGATCTACGCTCCGAGCGGTGTAATTTTTATGCATTTATTTGTTTTTTTCTAGGAGTTGTGGGGCTGGCAACTTATTTTTTTAACTAAATCGAGGTAATCATGGCAGAAGAAAAAAAGACAACTGGACGTCTAATCAAACTAGGCGATGGTATGAGCCATGAAGCTCAATATCGTATGGTGGAAAAACTCAAAACTTCCAGTAAGGGTACTATAGTACGTCCAGATGGAACTCCAATTGAGCAACAAAAGATTATGAAGACTGCCTCATCTGGAATAGTGGAGAAGCTAAAAGGGATAATTAAAAAATAAATACACGCCTCAATTCTTGGGCTGTAAAGCCGCCAATCGTGATTTTTTGATTTTCTTCCTCACTTCTATGAGACCAAACAAAATTACATGGGCTAAGTGAATATGAATAACTATCTGAGCAGTAACAAGCCCACTAATTGTGATCATCATTTTTTCTTCCTCTGTTGTTTAAAAAGCAACATGAAGTCTATAAGGCTTTTCTCTTTGCGTGAATTGTTAAATCCTGCGGGCTTATCCTGATTTTGATTTTTTTGATCTGCACTCAATTGCCGTTAATGGCTCCATGAAAATGTGACTATGCATTCAGAAAAAAATCAGAAACAGAAAAATAAACTAGTCTGCGGCGAATACTAAACCGAAGAATCTCACACCCCTCGCAATGGCTTGCATCCCAATCAGACCTAGTAAAATCAAGGCTTACATAGCTGATTCTGATTTAAAAAGTTTACGGCCAGGCGTGCATTGCAGCAATGCAACTGCACTGCATCCTTAGTTTTTGCGGTCTGCATGTGCTGTTTTTCATTTTGCATTGCATCTGCAATGCGCCCCATGCCCCTTATTCTGCGGTAAATTGCAATGCGGTTGTCGGACACGAAAAAAGCAAAAACACGCCGTGCAATGCAACCGCAATGCGGTGAATTATATCTGACTACTGAGCGCAATATGCTCATAACTCCCCTATCGTACTTAGAGCGACATTTTCTAAAAACCAACTCAGCTCATCGCCGTGAATCATCAATATTTTTCATGTCGAAAATGCTCCGTCCTGCGACACAGGACGGAAGTATATTAGCTCTAGCCCGCATAAAACCTAGAATCAATTTTCGGGATTTTGAAACGTCACTACCCTTTTAGGTTGTAGTGACGTTTCTTTTGATTGCATAATTTAGAATTCCCCCCTGCCGTTTGGGGGCGGTGGAATTCTAAAAGTTTTGTCTGAATCTCTCGTTATAAATTTCATACAACTATTGCAAAATCTAAACGCGTCCTCCAAGTGGAGGACATAAAAAGTCCTTTATTTGATCAGAAAGCTTTTTACCTGAACAAAGATAAAGATTGAGCTTGAGACCTTTGTTAGAAATTTTGGAAGAACAACGTCACTGCAGAAATCCGCAGTGACGTTGTGAGCTATTTTGCATGGTATTTTTTGTAGATTAAAAGTCGATTCAAATCGGTGCATGAGTCATGCACCAAATGAAAAATCTTGAAATGGTGAGGGGGCAAAATCCACCTTTTGGTGGTTCACCATTTAGTGGATTTTGCCATTCTGTGAAACAAAAAAAAGCAGACCTGAGCGGGTCAGGTTGCCCCAGGTGGTGACGAGTCCAATCTGGACACCTAATCACCCTCGTCAAGTCCGATCAAAAATTTTCGATATCGTCGCCCTGGTCGATGACTGTTTTGATTTTTTTAAGCCGTCAAAATGTCCGTCCCTGGCATGTCAAAAAATTGCAAAATAGGGGTCTTCACCTGACCCACTTTTTCATTTTCAGAGCCGGCAAAAACCCGGGTTTTTGCCGGCCAATTTTTGCAAATTTAGCCACTCGGAGACTCCCACGGCTCCATTTTGCAATTTACTAATATTTTCAATAGCTCATGATGGTATTTTCGCAACGTTGCAACGCAACGTATATTGCGCACAGCAAAAATTTTGCTTGTGAGTTTACCGGAAAATTTAAAGTGGGGTTTTTCAGGGGTGCGGATTTTTTCCAAAATCACACGGGCAATTTTCTGTTTTGCCCCCATCTCAAAATTTCAAATCGGTCAGATTTTTATTTTCAAAATTCGCCTGGTCTTATGGATCGAAAAACTGCGTTTTCGATTTTTTTTCCATAAGCGCACTTACGGCTACTCCCGTAGCCACGTTTTTCAAAGTGAAGAAGTCATATTGGATTTTTCCGATATGCGCACTTATACGTTGCTCCGCAACTTCGTGCTTAGTGATTTTGAAAAGGGTTAAATTTTTTGTTCAGCACGACGATGTGAGCTGAGAAAATTTTTTAGGCGGCCAGGGGGCGCTCATTCAAAATCATACAGCGTGGAAAATTGGATTTTCAATTTTGCGCTGTATGCGCACTTACACGTTGCGGTGCAACTGTGACTGCTCAGGCGAAAATAGTTGAGAAGAAAATCTCAAACATCTGCGAGTGATTATGCGTAACTTTTGGAAAGGGGCGCGACCAAATATGCGCAGAAAAATTTAAAAGGGTCATAGCAATGTTTCAAAATTTGGAGTTTGGCCTGTGCTGGTTTAAACTTCCATAAACGCTTCTGGAAGCGATTTTTGAAATGGGGGTGACTCTCCCATTCGGGCAATCTTGAAAGTTTGTTTTGATGGGTTTACTCCAGCAATGGGGAAATGTTTTTGTTATGCCCTCCCCTTGAAGTTTTATTTTTGGCGGCAATATCGATAAAACGCATTTAAACAGGAATTTTGGCGGCTTTTTATTTTTGGCGCTACCATCACATCAAAACTTAATATACTTTCAGCCAATGGCTCCAAAATCGATTTAGGTGGCATTCCCGAAGTTAAAATGCGCTCTCTTTTTTACTTTGCGAAAAAAATTGCTTGGGTTGTGTAGATGTGGGTAAGTGGCCGACAGGCCAAGGGAGCAAAGCGACCGCCTTATCCACATATGCACAACTTGATCCTGATTAGCCGAGCGGTGGGAAACTCTAGCGGAGTTTTCCACGGGGCGGGTTTTTAGCAATGCAGGTCAGCTTGCGATTTTAGGCTTTGCCATTCTGCGAGTGATTATGCGTAACTTTTGGAAGGGGCGCGCGACCAAATATGCGCAGAAATTTGGGTAAAAAAAGTTATCCACAAAATGGGGCTGCTAATAAAGGGGTTATAGGGAAATAGAGGTATATATAGGAAGGAGCCTTGACCGCCGCATAAAATAAGGCTTGCAGAGGAGGCTCTGCGAGTGATTATGCGTAACCCTGCGAGTGATTATGCGTAACCCTGCGAGTGATTATGCGTAACCCTGCGAGTGATTATGCGTGGATAACTTTCCTAATCCACAGGGTTATCCATAGGGTTTACCGTTCTTGCAGCCGTTTTATGTAGTGTAGACGTGCACTACATTGAAAATTGCATAGTATATACTATTATATTATATATAATTTCAGTACATTCTGATTTTTAATGAAAATTTGTTATTGATTCATAAATTCTGCGAGTGATTATGCGTAGAGTCGCCCATTTATGCGTTATGACTTCTTGGTTATATGGGTTAGGCTTGGTTTGAGCAACAGACCCTTTTCTCCATCAATGATCTGGACACTTGGGTAAACTGCCGTAACTTTTTTTAGTTGTTTAAGAAAGTTTAGTTTGAAGTCTCGCAGATTTTTATATTCAGAACCAAACTGAGCGGCTAATAATTCCCAGGGAATTTCGGTTGGGTTTTTTAAGTAGCTCATTCTGTATGTTAGCCAGCAATAGATATCCAAAGCCATGCACGAACTTTTTAATGCAGATAGTGCCCTCATATCGATTGGTACGGCACTTCCTGTAATTTCATCATAAAATTCCTGGGTCAGTGTGACTGTTGAATCCCATAGCCCAGCTTGTTCAGGGTTTGGACTCCAGAGTAAAACGGCCTGGCTTGCAATTTTAAAGCCACCTAGAATTTGCGCCTGGTCGTTCTCATACTGAAAAGAAACTGTCGCAGAGAATAGCCTTTTCATTTGTTCTTTAAGCAAGGGAATGCTGCCCCATCTCCCACCTGTTGGTGTTAGCCCTAGTTGTTCCATAAATTCAGACAAACTATTACCGAGTGCAATTTCCTTGGTGCCTTTCTTGACGGCCTCAGAGCATAAAAACGCCATAACAAGCCTTGGTTTTGTACCATAAGGTAAACCCAGATTAATTGGCTCGTTACTGTCACCAAAAGCATATCCTGGTTGCATCACCATTGAAAAATTACCATTTTTTCTGCCCCATATTGGAACCAGACCAGGGTTTTTATGTGGCATAGTTGCCTGTACTAAAGCGCGCGCCATATAGCCAATTTTCCCCGCTGCCTTTGCATGTTCAGCCTCTATCGCGAGGGATTCTTGGATCAGCTTATTCACGTATTTTGGAACAACTATAGACATGTTCAACTCCTATATATTATATAATATAATAGTATATCACTTTATATCAGATATCCTTTCAAGTTCAGGAAGTAAAAGCCCTCTGATTAGCTCTTGCTTTGACCTGCACTTTGAGCTTTCAAATACCTTGTTGATCAAGTCTATTTCATAATGATTCAATTTTAACAAAATGCCTTGATCCCTTTTTGCATCCTTTACGCTCAGCGTGTGATCTGCCATTTTATTTGTTGCCCCATATACAAACTCATTAACGCTTTTTTTTGGTTGTTCGCGTTCTTCTTTTTTCAGTCCTTTTAAGCTCATTTTAAAATCTCCCATATTTCATTGCCAATCGAAACTATTTCATCTCTTGCTTTGTCATCGGTAAACTCTAAAACAGTTAGCCCGCTTTCATCACAGTCATCATAAGCGTTTCTGTAGTACGTAATATTTTTAAGAGGTTTGATGCCAAAAGAAGCGCAAGCTCCTTTTGCCTGATCAATACGAGATAACTGTGATGGTAGCGTAGGACATTGTGTGATTAACGCCACGTATTTTAAAGTTTCATTATGAACTTTTGCGTCTCTGAGAACCTTCTCCATTTTGACCAGCGTTTTTAAATCCCGCCGCTTTGGTCTAAAAGGAAAAATAGCCAGGTCAGACACAATCAAAGCCGAACGCATGGCTTCGCTATCCTGTCCGCCACAATCCACAATGACGACTTGATAGCGTTTAGATAAATCTTTCAGGGTATGTACAATGAACCCCGTTTTCTGGACTATGTTAATAGGGGTAATATCTGGGTTCTTATTTCTTTCATCTGCCCAATCGCTGGTTGTTTCTTGTGGGTCTGCATCGACCAGGGTTGTATCTAATCCCTTTTCTTTTAAGCAGTAAACCGCGAGGGCTTGAGCAAACGTGCTTTTACCCGTTCCGCCCTTCTCGCCAACGATACTAATAATCCTAGATTTTTCCATGTTGTCCCCTGGGTTGTGAAGGTTAATTTTGGATATCATAGCATATTTTACAATAGTATACACTATTATATTATAGTATATAACTTTTGCTCTGTAACGCGCAGAAAATCTATAAAAAAAGCCCCACAAGCTTTAATCGCAACAAGAAAAAAGGAAATTGTTGCAGCTTGCAGGGTAAAAAACTAAGGGCATGAGAGCGGGGTGGCCGCCCTAAAGTTTTTTCTTCTCCTAGCGATGTTCGTGATATGATAAGTGAACTGCCAAACGCAGAAACGAAAACACCCGTATGCCAGTACATGATGAAGGAGTTTCCTGCGTTTGGCACTTAACTCACCTTGGTTAAGTAAATCAAATAGAGGGTGGGTGCAATCTTCCTGGTAAATTGCTTTACCATTTTTTCAGGAAAGAGAGAATGGATTTTTGCACCCACCCCATATTTGACTCAGCATTGCATGTGCTGTGCACCTCCTTTCCATTGGGCTAAATCTTCTAAAATTTCAGTGGCAATATCTGTGTAATGGTCAACGCCTTTTGCATTGCACAACTGCAAGAGCACATATTGATTGAGCGCTTTTTCTACTAAATATTTCCTGTCAGATTCTTGATAATTTAAAAACTTTATCAATAGCGCCTTTGTTGGCTTAAAAGGTATCTCGCTTTGACAGTCTTTTAAAATTGGATTGATAAAATAACCGATCAAGCCAGATTCATTGGGTTTTAAGGGGCAGCGGTCAAAGCACTGATCAATGACCGAATTAATGTGATCATTAATGCCCTGCTTCAATAGCTGCGCCTCTTTGACTAAAAAGAGCTTGGTAAACATGGAGCAATCCACGCGAATCATATCTTGCTGGCTCATGCTGTGACCCTGCTTTGATCCCATTTAGCCAGAATGCGCTTTGCTTCGGCCTCAACGTCAATCGCGGTAAATAACAGTTTTAATTCCTTGATCGTGTATTTTGTAAACCGCATCATAATTTCTAATCGCGTCACTTCCTGTTTTTGAATAGAGGCTTTCAAGCTTGCATTCGTGAGAATTCGCGCCCCTTGATCCAATTTATTAAGGTGCATAATCTTAAAGCTCTGCATCACATAGTCAAAATTTTTCATGGCGTCGCGCTCCTTCTCTTCATTTAGTAGCATTACTAAACCCCCTTATTTTGTGAAGCTCTGGCGCGCATCGCTAGGTGTAAATTCTCGTCATCATAAACGCGCATTCTTGTCATCATCGCACTTTTCATTCTCACAATAATTGTCACTATCCGGGAATCCATTCTCAGATTAGCTGTCACTATAAAATTCCGTTCTCACATTCTGTGTCACTATCGCTAAACCAT
>CANJQG010000038.1 GCA_947476405.1 Thiotrichales bacterium | reverse complement strand
TGCTGACCTCCTTAGGTAAATTGTTTTCGCAAACTAATTATACCACAAAGTCAGCAATTATGCCGTGTTCAGCCCTCTTTTTTTGATTATTTTTACTTTCCCTGAATTAATAAATTCGCTCACTTGCTGAATATTGCAAGAGGCTCATTGGAAAATAATACTGATATAATAAGCATAAAAATTGAAGTGGTGCAAGCTACCTTCTGAAAAAAGGCATATTAATATTGCTTGCTCTACGCCTTAAAAGCAGATATAATCGCGACCGGACTCAACCTTAAATGGGTCGTCTAAACATCATTAACTAGTTTACTTTAAGGAGTATCAACATGTCCCTTACTAAGGATATCAAAGAAGCCATATTAAAAGATTTTCAACAAAGCAAAGGGGATACTGGCTCTCCTGAAGTACAGATTGCTTTGCTTACCGCACGCATTAAAGGGCTCAGCTCCCATTTTGCAATGCACAAACAGGATGTCCATTCTCGCCGCGGATTGCTGCGCATGGTCAGCCAAAGACGGAATTTGCTTGACTACCTCAAAGGCAAAGATATCGAACGCTATCGCAAAATTTTGGAACGTTTAGAACTTCGCCGTTAATCATTAAATTTAAGGATTTTCATGTTTAAAGTATTTAAAAAAGTGTTCCAGTTTGGAAAATATGAGGTCACGCTTGAAACGGGCGGAATGGCACGACAAGCCGATGGCGCTGTATTAGTCAGAATGGGTGACACGGTTGTGCTCGTAACGGCTGTGGCCTCCAAAAAAGTCGGTCAAACTGATTTTTTCCCGCTAACGGTTAACTATCAAGAAAGAATGTATGCTGCAGGACGTATTCCCGGTGGATTCTTGAAGCGCGAAGGTCGCCCTTCTGATAAAGAAACCCTGATTGCACGCTTGATTGACCGCCCTTTACGCCCTCTCTTCCCAGAAGGTTTCTTCAATGAAACCCAAGTGATTGTCACCGTATTGTCATTAGATCCTGAAGTATCAGCCGATATTCCTGCATTGCTTGGCGCATCAGCTGCTTTATCTTTAGCAGGTGTCCCCTTCCAAGGCCCAATCGGCGCAGCGCGCGTTGGTTTTGCAAATGGCGAATATCTTTTGAATCCGAGCAAAGCCGAAGTGATGGCCTCCGAATTAGACCTCGTCGTAGCCGGAACCAAAGATGCCGTATTAATGGTAGAGTCCGAAGCAAAACAATTGCCTGAAGAAATCATGCTCGGCGCAGTATTATTCGGTCATCAAGAAATGCAAATCGCGATTCATGCAATTGAAGAACTCACGAAAGCCGCTGGAAAACCAAAATGGGATTGGAAAGCAGCCCCAACTGACGAAGCCTTATTGGCCGAAATCAAAACCGCTTATTTGCCAGGTATTGTTGAGGCTTATGGATTTCAAGATAAACAATCTCGTTATGCAAAACTCAGCGAATTACGCACGGCTGCAGCGACACAGTTCGAAAATACTGAAAAAGCAATTACCGCTAAAATCGTACACCACCTTATTGCTAAGCTGGAAGAACGTCATGTACGGGATTCCATCATCAATGGCGGCTTACGGATTGACGGTCGCGATAACCGCACGATTCGTCCGATTCATATCGAACAAGGTATTTTGCCTCGTCCTCATGGCTCAGCACTCTTTACACGCGGCGAAACCCAAGCCTTGGTTGTCACCACAATGGGGAATGATCGAGATGCACAAATTTTGGATGCCGCTTTGGGCGAATCAAAAGATCGCTTCATGTTGCATTATAACTTCCCCCCCTACTCCGTCGGCGAAACCGGCATGGTAGGCAGCCCTAAACGCCGCGAAATTGGTCACGGAAACTTGGCTCGTCGTGCGATCTCTGCAGTTCTGCCAACAGATGAGCAATTCCCATACACCTTGCGTGTTGTCTCGGAAATTACGGAGTCTAATGGTTCCAGCTCAATGGCAACTGTTTGCGGCACGTCTATTGCATTATTGAATGCAGGTGTACCGATCAAGGAATCTGTAGCGGGTATCGCAATGGGCTTAATTAAAGAAGGCGATAAATTCGCAGTTTTAAGTGATATTCTAGGCGATGAAGATCACCTCGGTGATATGGATTTCAAAGTAGCAGGAACCCGCTTTGGGATCACTGCATTGCAAATGGATATCAAGATTACCGGCATCACCAAGGAAATCATGTCTGCTGCATTAGACCAAGCTAAAGCAGGTAGAATGCACATCCTAGGCTTAATGAATGAAGTCATCACCTCCCCGAATGAAATGTCCGCTTATGCGCCTCGTATTTACACGATGAAAGTACAAGCTGATAAAGTCAAAGAAATCATCGGAAAAGGCGGATCAGTCATTCGCGCCATTACTGAAGAATGTGGTGTGACCATTGATTTAACCGATGATGGAACCGTTAAAATTTTCTCAGCTGACAAGAAAGCCATTGAAGCCGCTGTTGCGCGGATTCAAGACATTATTGCTGAAGTTGAAATTGGTGCGATTTATGAAGGTAAAGTCGCCCGTATTGCTGACTTTGGTGCTTTCGTAACGATTATGCCTGGTCGTGATGGACTGGTACATGTCTCACAAATTCGTGAAGAACGCGTTGAGAATGTCTCAGACTTTTTAAATGTAGGCGATATCGTTAAGGTCAAAGTAATGGAAACGGATCGTCAAGGCCGAATCAAACTGACGATGCGCGATCTTGAAGTCACTGCAATACCAGCAGCGGCCACAGAGTAACCATTAAACGGGGAATCACATCATGCAAATGTTTTATGACATGTTCCCCGTTGTTGTTTTCTTTATTGTCTATAAAATCTGGGGCCTTTATTGGGGCACTTTTGCGCTGATTGTCGGGAGCGCCTTACAGATTCTTTTTATGCAAATCAAACAAGGCTATGTCAAACCCGTTTACTGGCTTAGCTTTGTCTTGATCCTTATTTTCGGCAGCCTGACCATTTTCTTCCATGATCCGCTTTTCTTAAAATGGAAAGTCAGCATTATTAACTGGTTGATGGGCACCGCCTTTTTACTCAGTCACTTTTTTAAAAGAACGATCCTCGAAATTTTTGTTAAACAAGCCGATACCGCCCCCTCTCTTCCTGTTGATATTTTAAGGAAAATCAATTCAGTTTGGGGCGTCTTTTTCCTCTTTTTAGGGACGCTCAATATTTATATTGCCTATCACTATTCCACCAATGTCTGGGTCAATTTTAAAGTGTTTGGGATGTTTGGATTGACGATTCTTTTTGTATTTCTGCAAACGGCCTATTTATATTACTTGATTAAATCGCGAAAATAAAGTATAATTCATCCATAAGAGCACGCTAAAAGGCAAATAAAATGAATGATCCTGTTGAACGTCAGCCAGGTCAACAAGAAGCTGCACTGGCCCAAAAAATAGCACGAGACAACAATATCTCCCCTGAAAATGCAAGGGAGAACATTCCAGAACTGGAAGCAGATCTCAGCTTAAAACAGAAGCCTGAATATATCAGAGACGCCAACAGTCTCGACCCTTCAAAAATAGCAGAGCTAAAAGCACAAGGGCAAATCTTAAGCCCCTCACAAGAATATTCACTCACTCCTGAACCCGCCCCTGCGCCTGAACCCTATGACCCTGTTGCAGAAATTAAAGCCATTCTTTCAGCCAGAGGCATTGCTGTTGATGATAAAGCTTTATCTGAAACAGTAGGGAAAAATCCAGAAGGCGCTCTCGCATGGGCAAACAGTCCCAATCCAGAAGCCGAATTCAGCAAAAATGCAGGGATTACACTCCTTGGCGCGACTGCATTAGAAAAAGTAGGGACCTCCGCCTTAACCGAAGGGTCCGCAGTCGTTGAAGCACAAACCAAAGCATTGGATGAAGGCACAAGCCTCCTACTCGATATCAATTCTGAACTTAAAATAACCCACAATGCGAACTTAATTGCAGCAGGCCAAACGCCTGAACCCCAAGCTCAGGTTCAAGCTCCAGCTCAAAAAGCAGGTGATGCTGCAGCTGATTTAATCGGAGCAGGCGATAAAAATCCTCCACCCAAAGATGGCCCACAAGAAGGCCTCAGCATTCCCAGCGGGAACCCTTTTGCGATGAAAGGAGCCGCGCCTCCAGAGCTCACCCTGTTTGAGGAAATGACCCAAAGCCCTGTTCCTCGCCCCAAAGGACATATTGGCTCGGATGCCGGCGGCTAAACATTGTTTTACAAGGCCTGCCCCTTTGGTTACAATAGGCTTTCAATTCCATTGATGCGTAATATATGGCCCAAAAGAAACGAGGCAATGCTAAAAAAACAAAAGCACCTTTAAAAAATCAACCCCCTTCTATTTTACGAGTCCGGATGGGCCAGGTGGGCTTGGTCTTTATCGCCATGCTTGCCTTGTATTTATTTTTAGCCTTAGGCACTTATACCTTAATTGATCCAAGCTTTCCCGAAATAGCAAAACTCACGCATAACCAAGGCGGATTGATCGGGGCCTGGCTTGCGGATATTTTGTTTTCTCTTCTGGGAATCAGCGCTTATATCACACCGATTAGTCTTTTGTATTATTGTTTTATTCATTGGCAAGAATTACGCCAGCGCCAGCCTCACTCCCAATTACTCTCGATCTTACGCTTGATTGGCTGGGTTTTAACCTTAATTTCATTGAGCGGATTGGTGACGCTTCTTTTTGATTATGGAAATTGGGCTTATCCCGATGGTCCCGGCGGCATTTTAGGTGAATTTGCCCCCAAGGGATTGGTTCCCCTCTTTAATTTTTCAGGTAGCATTTGGGCCTTATGTGCTTTATTTTTTATAGGCTTAACTTTTTTCTCGGGAAAAATGTGGGTCAAGCATTCATTAGGCCTACTCGTGCTGGTTTACTTATTTGTGCGAGATCTGTCTCGCCGTATTTTTGCACGTAAACCCAAAGCACCTAAAGAAGATTTGCCTTTTGTGCCCGACCCCATTTCCCTTCCCAAAAAAATAATACCAGAACCGAAACCTACGCCTACACCTGCTCCCCCTGCACCCATCAAAAAAATTCAAGTCCCTCGCCCAAGCACGCCAACTGGCCAGCCACCCAGCATTGATTTATTAGATGATCCTGTTGCCAGCACGACGCAAATCAATAAAGATCAACTCAATCAAACCGCACAGCTCATTGAGCAACGCTTATTAGATTTTGGTGTCACTGTCAAAATTACAGGAATCTGCCCTGGCCCCGTTGTCACTCGTTATGAAATCCAACTGGCTCCTGGTGTTAAAGTCGCAAAACTCAGTAATCTGGATAAAGATCTCGCCCGCTCCCTCTCCGTATCTAGTGTTCGCGTGGTAGAAGTCATTCCAGGGAAAACAGTGGTTGGCATTGAACTCCCCAACCCAAACCGTGAGACCGTACGTTTAAAAGAAGTCCTGGATTCTGATGCTTTTCGCACCAGCAAATCCCCCATCTGCATGGGATTAGGCAAAGATATCAGTGGTCAACCCGAAGTCGTTGATCTGGGAAAAATGCCTCACTTATTAGTTGCAGGCACCACTGGATCAGGAAAATCAGTCGGCTTGAATGCCATGATTCTCTCCATGCTCTTAAAATCCGGCCCACAAGAGTTACGCATGATTATGATTGACCCTAAAATGCTGGAACTCTCCATTTATGAAGGTATCCCCCACTTATTAACACCGGTTGTAACCGATATGAAAGAAGCAGCTAACGCCCTGCGCTGGTGTGTCAAAGAAATGGATCGTCGGTACCGCCTGATGGCCGCGCTGGGCGTCCGAAGCATCGCAGGCTATAACGAAATGGTTAATGCCGCCATCGATAAAAAACAACCCATCAAAGATCCTCTTTGGATGCGATTGAATCCAGGAAAGCCCTTTGACTGCCCCACCTTAACCTCCCTCCCCTATGTGGTTGTTTTGGTGGATGAGTTTGCTGACATGATCATGGTAGTCGGAAAAAAGGTAGAAGAACTCATCACCCGCATCGCCCAGAAAGCCCGTGCGGCTGGCATTCATTTAATCGTTGCCACCCAACGTCCTTCCGTCGACGTCATCACGGGCTTAATCAAAGCCAATATCCCAACCCGCATTGCCTTCCAAGTCTCTTCTAAAATAGACTCTAGAACTATTCTAGATCAACAAGGTGCGGAACAATTATTAGGAAATGGCGATATGCTCTATCTCCCCGCAGGATCAGGCGTCCCGATCCGCGTCCATGGGGCCTATGTCTCTGACGCCGAAGTCCATCGCGTAGTCGAAGCCTGGCGTGCTGTTGGCGAACCGGACTATGTTGACAGCATCATCGCCACTGATAAACTCGAGGGTGAAGACGGTGAAAGTAGTAACGAGGGCGGCGCTGCGGGTGAAAGCGACCCGCTCTACGATGAAGCCGTACAAATCGTCATTGAATCTAAGCGCGCCTCAATTTCCTTAGTCCAACGCCGTCTTCGCATCGGCTATAACCGAGCTGCAAGACTCCTCGAAGACATGGAAAAAGCCGGCATGGTTAGTGAAATTCAATCCAACGGCCTGCGGGAAGTACTGGTGGAATCCCAGTAATCTATGTTAGAATGCATCCCTCACGCGCCCGTAGCTCAGATGGATAGAGTATTGGTTTCCGAAACCAAGGGTCACAGGTTCGACTCCTGTCGGGCGCGCCAATGAATTCGAGGCATCCAGAAATTACAGATTATAAAAAGACCCAACTTTTTCCAAAATGGGACAATTTTGGGACACTAAAACTTGAAAATAACCATTTTTATCACATTTAAACCAGCACTTAACAAATAAAAATAAACTTATAATTTTTTTCTACCACCCACCAAACCCTTATTGAATAAGCTAATTGATAAAAAGTGGGTATTGGTTTTTTAGACCAAGGGTCTCTTTCAAAGTCAAAACCAACAGATTTAAGCTTATTTTACCGAGGAAGACACTGCATCAATTCTTCACGCAGCCAACGATGTCCGGCATCATTATCATGGCGTGAATGCCATAAGAGCTTGAACTCTATTTCATCCATCGCAAAGGGCAAAGGCTTGATGGCAAAACCATACTGAGCCTGATAAAGCTTTGCGACCTGCTCTGGCACTGTACCGATCAGTTCACAGGAAGCTTGAATCATCTGGAAGATAACACCGACAAAGGGAATTCCCACTTTAATACGCCGCGCTCGATTG
This sequence comes from Thiotrichales bacterium, assembly GCA_947476405.1. Classification (GTDB taxonomy): domain Bacteria; phylum Pseudomonadota; class Gammaproteobacteria; order Francisellales; family CACEW01; genus JAJZUD01. The sequence continues at coordinate 10,604 of CANJQG010000038.1, read as the reverse complement.
AGCTTTGACAAAGCCTCTTCCACTAAAGTTGGAACTTCGGGATTATTTAAGCAAATTGCGATGTGGGGATAGGCCAGATACTCATCCAAACTCATAGTCTCCTGTTTGGCCAAAGGATGCTGAGCATTTAAAATACTGATGCCACGATCTTTGAAAAAGAATTTTTTTTGCATGTTGGAGTCAGCATATTGCCCCTTACACACGGCCAAATCATAATCGCTGACAGCTGAAACAGCAGATTGCATATTGCAATCAATAGGCACCACCACGATTTTAATATCCGGTGCTTTTTCTTCCAGGGATTTTAAAAGTTTGGGGAGGACCAATGCGCTCATATAATCCGTCATCATGATCCTAAAAGTCCGTCGCGATACCTCGGGTAGGAAGCACTGCCCCACCAAGACTACACTGCGCAACTCTTCTAAAATTTCATGTAGCCTCGACTGCAGAGAAGTCGCATAACTCGTCGGGGTCATACGATTTTTCTCACGAATGAGAAGTTCATCTTTAAAAATCTCACGCAACTGTTGAAGATTATTGCTCATTGCTGCCTGAGTCATGAAGAGTTTTTTTGCTGCCTGTGTCACACTTTGTTCTGCAAGCAACACATCCAGGGCCACTAATAAGTTTAAATTCAGCCGATATAAGTCTATCATTGATAGTTATTACCTTAATCAATAAAATAAATTTTACTTATTTTACTCGAAATGCGAGAATGGCACAAGTTATGAATCTTAAGGAGTTTTTATGTTGATCATCCTCATTTTAATGGCTGTTCTCAGCCTCATCGCCACAGACATTTTTGTCCCCTCACTGCCTGCCATTGCTGCTTACTTCGGCCAATCTACCAATCATGCTGAACTCACTGTCAGTTTGTTTTTAGTGGGCTTTGCCTTCTCGCAACTTTTTTATGGCCCGATCTCTGACCGTGTAGGCCGCAAGCCGCCCATTATTTTTGGCTTAGGCCTTTTTGTGCTCGGATCTATCCTCTGCATTCTAGCGCCTTCTTTTGAATTGTTTTGCTTAGGAAGAATCCTTGAAGGCCTTGCGGTCGGAGGGGGGCTGTCGCTCACACGTGTCGTCTTACGTGATTTATTTTCCGGAGTGACGCTGGCAGTTAAATCTTCACAGATGGCTATTTTTATTTGTCTTGCTCCTGCAATCGCCCCCTTTGTGGGCGGGCTTTTGCAAAATGAGTTTGGATTTCGTTCTGTTTTTGTTTTCCTATCGGTTTATGGCCTCTTCCTCTTGGCCCTTGTCATTTTTTGTTTCAAAGAACCCTTAAAACACAAAGAAAAAAGCCTGAGCCTCTCCCGCACCCTCAAGCACTATCGTGAACTCATCAGCAACTTTCATTTTATGCACTATGTCCTCATTACGGGATTTGGCTTTTCAGCGATCATTCTCTATGCCAATATTCTACCCTTCATTATCCAGCAACAACTGCATCTATCCGCCACCGTTAACGGAGAAGTCTTGCTCTTCGCCGCCTCAGGCTTAACGATTTCAGCCCTGATCAGTAGCCGCATTGTCAAACGCGTATCTCCTCGTACTTTGCTCTACCTGGGATTAAGCCTCTTACTCACAAGCGGCCTTTTATTAATCATGACTGAAGCCCTGCAGGGAACCCATTTATTCTTTCTTGCTCCCTGCATTTTTTTGGTCACCCTTGCCTGTGGCTTTATCTTTCCAAATGCATTGGCCCTTAGTTTTGCCTCGATTAATGTTAACATCGGCATCGCAGGCGCCATTTATGGCTTTACCCAGACCTTCATTTCCACTCTCGTCAACTTCTTGTTAAATGTCATTCCTGATCAAGGACAGATGTTGCTTGGGATTTTTTATGTGGTTTTAAGTGTAATAGGATTATTGCTATTAATGGTTCCCGTGAAAAATACGATTCCAACTTAGAATATTCATAAAATGTCTAAAAAAGACATAGCGCGACTATTCCAATCAAGTTAGACACTTCCACGTTAGGAAGGCCAATCTCTCTGAATACATCTCCCAGAAATAAAACGGGTGGCCGAGCCATTGATATACTTGCGACGGATCATCTTAAAAAAGCCCTTCCTGAAAAAAATTTTGTAACCTAAAAAGACGATCAGTGGTATCATCTAAAGATTTTATAAAAGTAAAATACGATGAAAAACACTGGACGTTACAATACACAAAGCTCTGACGAAGGCGAATATCAAACTGGCTCAGGGAATATGGTACTTAAAAATCTACTTCACATTACCTTGGAAGTAGAGATGGAACAAATTGAAACCAGAAAATTTATAGAGCTTTCTCAAAAAATGATTTTTTCTTTGCATCAAAATAAATGCCTTTATGAGAGCGACATTATTCAAATGCATCATGAATGGTTAAAAGACGTGTATGGCTGGGCAGGCCATTACAGGCAAGTTAATATGAGTAAAGGTGGATTTACTTTTGCGGCAGCACATTTAGTGCCTAAATTGATGCAAGACTTTGAGAAAAAGATTCTTGCCAAATATACACCCTGTATCTATAAATCTGAGGACGAGATCTTAAACGCATTAGCAGTGGTACATGTTGAGCTTATATTGATTCACCCATTCCGTGAGGGCAATGGCCGACTCGCCCGATTGATTTCTCAGCTAATGGCACTGCAAGCACAATTACCATTACTCGATTTTTCCATCATTGCGGGAGAACAAAAAGAACGCTACTTTGCAGCAGTAAGACAAGGCTTAGGCCATGATTACGAACCCATGAAAGCTATTTTTTCTGAGGTGATCGCGGCGTCACGTTAAATCGATACCCCCCATTTTCTGGAGTGGCATTGATGTTAACGTATATGCCTTCGACAGCAGAAGAGCTCGCGACCATTTTACAAATCCCCTGAGCTACCTTCTGCGGATCTTTTAAATAAGGATTCGCATTCATTACTAAGGTGGCATTCATAAAGAACCTTTTAAACTATGTGGCTGAGGGCTCATTATAACATATTGCCTAAATCAGTGCCATGTCAAAAAAAACACAAATACTCATTTAAATATAATTAAAGGTTTTTCTACAAACCTAAGCTTAACCATAGAAGCTATTCTAAAATTTTCTTAACCCTTGTGAATTACTACTTCGCGGGACAAATCTGGGACATCCATTTTTACGAGTCTTTTAGAAAACATCACAAAAGATCACAAAACAAGCCAAAAATAACCAGATTGCAATGCTGCTGCAAGCCATGTAAAATAGCGAAACTTAATGAAATTTTGCTGAATTTTACTGCCCCTGTTTTTTCGATGAGTCATTTTCCGAAACCAAGGGTCACAGGTTCGACTCCTGTCGGGCGCGCCAATGAATTCGGGGATTCAAAAAATGGCCAGTCAGAAAATAACCTAAAATGGGACAATTTTGGGACACTAAGATTTTAACTTGAGAGTCCCGAGTTCAAATACTAAGCTTATTTGCACGCCTAAGCTGCAAGCCTGATACCCTCAGCCCTGCCGAAATCGATTTTGATGACACAATAGAATACCAACTGCCTTTTCTAGGTTAATTGAGGCCCCGCTCTACACTTTATTACAGATTTTGTCGGTCTCCATCTTTGAGAAGACTGAGCTTTTGTGGGCCTTGCAGCCTAGGGCCAACAAATCCGCCTCTGTACCGTCAGATAACCAATTGAGTTTGCTTTAAATTAAACCGGACAGCATTGAATTATCATGTAAAAGTAAGACACAAAGGTTATCCTGCTCAAACAAAAACCTTTAAGCGACTTGCTGATGCTCAGGTATGTGCAAAGTCTCATCATGAGTCCATTCTATAATATAAATTGAGACCTTGGCAAATATCGTTTATCATGGACGCGCGACTTATATTGAATCAACGGAGATTTGCATGAACCCCCAATTTTATGAACACATCACCCATATTTTAACGGAGATTGAAAATCAAGGCCTGACAAAGCGGGAACGTGTCATTTCAGGCCCTCAGTCTCCTGAAATCACCCTCCAGAATGGCCAGCATTTTATTAACTTTTGCGCCAATAATTATTTAGGCCTTGCCGATGATGAAGATCTCATTCAGGTCGCCGCCGCCGCAGTCAAAGAACATGGTTATGGCATGGCTTCCGTCCGCTTTATTTGCGGAACGCAGAATATTCACAAACAATTGGAAAAAGCGATTAGTGCTTTTTTAGGCACAGAAGACACTATTTTATACGGCTCTTGTTTTGATGCCAATGGCGGCCTCTTTGAAACATTACTGGGGGCTGAAGATGCGATTATCTCTGATGAGTTAAATCATGCGAGCATTATCGATGGCGTTCGCTTGTGCAAGGCACAACGTTTTCGCTATAAAAACAATAATATGTCAGATCTCGAACTACAACTCATTGCAGCGGATCAAGCGGGAGTTCGTTTTAAAATGATTGCGACCGATGGCGTTTTTTCGATGGATGGGACGATTGCCAATCTAAAAGGCATCTGTGAGCTTGCTGAAAAATATCATGCCGTAGTGATGGTAGATGATTCGCACGCTACAGGATTTGTGGGAACGCATGGTCGCGGAACGCCTGAATTTTGCGGCGTAGAAGGCCGCATTGATATTTTAACAGGCACGCTTGGAAAGGCCTTGGGGGGTGCCTCAGGGGGCTACACCACGGGCAAAAAATCAGTCATTGAACTGCTACGAAATCGTTCACGGCCTTATCTTTTCTCGAATACTTTGGCTCCAATCATCACCGCAACTAGCATTAAAGTCTTGGAAAAAGTCAAAGCAGCAGATGCCTTGCGCAAGACCTTACTCCGCAATCAAGCCTTATTTCGCGCAGGGTTAACCCAAGCGGGATTTGATTTATTGCCGGGCGAACATGCCATTATTCCCGTCATGCTCTATGATGAAAAAGTGGCCGCCAAAATGGCCGAAAAACTCCTTGATAAAGGCATTTATGTGATTGCTTTTTCGTACCCCGTTGTTCCAAAAGGGAAGGCACGGATTCGCACGCAAATGTCAGCCAAACATACACCAGAACAAATTCAGCACGCCGTCACCGCTTTTACGGAAGTCGGCAAAGATTTAGGGATTATTTAACATGCAAAAAACCATGAACGTCTTAGCAAAACTACACGCCGCAAAGGGCCTGACACTCACCGAGGCCCCCATCCCCACTTACAATGAGAACGAAGTCCTAATCAAAATTCATAAAACCGCAATTTGTGGCACCGACTTACATATCTATCAATGGGATGCTTGGGCACAAAAAACCATCCCAGTTCCCATGCACGTAGGCCACGAATTTGCAGGTGAAATCATTGAATTAGGCAGTCATGCCAAAGGCTTTAAAATCGGCGACCGCGTATCGGGGGAAGGTCATATCACCTGCGGGCATTGCCGTAATTGTCGAGGCGGACGCACGCACCTCTGCCGCAATACCATTGGTGTTGGCGTAAATCGCCCCGGTTGTTTTGCTGAATATCTCAGCATTCCTGCGTTTAACACCTTTAAATTACCGGATAATATTCCCGACGAAATTGCTTGCTTTTTTGATCCCTTTGGGAATGCGGTTCACACCACCCTTTCCTTTGATTTAGTTGGCGAAGATGTGTTGATTACGGGGGCAGGCCCGATTGGAATCATGGCATGTGCTATTGCTAAACAAGCGGGAGCTCGTTTTGTCGTGATTACCGACATTAATGACTATCGTTTAAATTTAGCTAAAAAAATGGGAGCCACTGCAGCCCTCAATGTCAAAGCGTGCAAAAGCGTTGATGAGACCGTGGCCCTCCTGAAAAAAACCCAAGCAGAACTAGGCATGACAGAGGGGTTTGATGTGGGGCTAGAAATGTCAGGCTTTCAACCCGCTATCACTAGCATGACGAGCACAATGAATCATGGGGGGCGCTTAGCCTTGCTGGGATTAAGCAGTGGCCCAATCGAACTCAACTGGGATCATCTTATTTTCAAAGGCCTGACCCTGAAAGGAATTTATGGCCGGGAGATGTTTGAAACCTGGTATAAAATGGTCAGCCTCATCCAAAGCGGCTTAGATCTTACCCCCGTTCTGACGCATGAATTTCATTACACTGAGTTTGAAAAAGCCTTTGAACTCATGCAATCGGGTCAATGCGGCAAGGTAATTTTAGATTGGAGCAAATAAAATGCTCCCTTCTTTTCAGGTTACCCTCTTAGACCGTCGCTCGCTTTCCTCTGAAATAATGGAGCTGACTTGCGAAAAGCCTTTTGATTTTTTAGCGGGGCAATATGTTTTTATCGAATATGAAGGGGAACGCCATCCCTTTTCCATTGCCTCTGCGCCTTTTGAAACCGCCCTACGCTTTCACATGCAACACAGTGAACGTCGCCCGATGAAGGAATCATTATGGGAGCTGATTAAAAATGCCAAAACACTGAAGCTCTCCGCACCAATGGGCGAGGCCTATTTGCGAGAAAATTCTGACCGCCCCCTCTTATTTATTGCCGGCGGCAGTGGTTTTGCACCCATTCATAGCATGATCAATCAACTGGCCCATGCGCATAGCCCCCGCACGATCCGTCTTTATTGGGGTGCAGAATCCCATGATTTCATCTATGATTTACAGTCCCTTAAAACCTGGCAAGCACAGCTCCCTGATTTTAAATGGACGCTGGTCATTGCGGGTTTAGTTCACCAAGCCGTCCTGGAAGATCAACTCAAGCTTGAAGAATTTGACGTCTATATCGCAGGGCCTTTTGCTTTGTCCAAAACAGCTGCATCTGATTTTTCAAAGCATTATTCATCTACTTTAACTATTTATTCCGATGCATTAAGCACTTAAATTTCGCTTGCAGAAAACAGCTTATTTTGCTAGAATAGGCTACTTCAAATGACGGCCCCCTTGATGCACAATCCTAAAGACTGGAAGTCTCTTCGCTTTGGACAAAAGGCGCGCGCCTGGTTTGTTGTGATCCTCGCTTCTTTTTTCTTCTTTTATGAATTCATTCAGATGAATATGTTCAACTCTTTGTCACAGAATTTTGAACAAACCTTTTCATTGACTGCATTACAGGTCGGGCTGGTCTCCGCCTTTTACTTTTTATCTGACTCTATTTTGCTCTACCCAATTGGGATTATTTTGGATCGCTATTCTTCGCGAAAAATGATTATCTGGGGAATGATTTTATGCATTCTCGGCACCCTGATGATCTCCTTAGCAAGTAATTCGTGGCTGCTGGTCTTAGCGCGTTTATTGGCAGGAAGTGCGGCTGCTTTTTGCTTACTGAGCATTTTACGTCTCGCAACAATGTGGTTTCCAGCGACTAAAATGGGTCAAGTCAGCGGCATTGCGATTACCGTGGGCATGCTTGGGGGCGCAGTCTCTCAAGCTCCTTTGACCTGGCTGATCAGTCTTGTCGGTTGGCGTGAGGCACTGCGTGATGTAGCGGGTCTTGGCGTTGCGCTACTGATCTTAATTATTATTTTTGTGAAAGATGCCCCACCCTCCCAAGCCTTTAGCAGCCTAGCATTGGGCAATAATCAGGTATCGCTTTGGAAGAATTTCAAAACACTCTGTCGCAATACCAGCAATTGGCATGTCGGTTTTTTTATTGCCACCATGAATTTACCGATCATGCTATTGGCGGGTTTATTTGGCACTCAGTTTTTAAGCCAGGGCGAAGGTTTTACTTACTTGCAGGGCTCAACAATCAGCATGATGATTTTTGTTGGAACAATCGTAGGCTCTACTTTAACCGGGGTGCTCTCTGATTTTTTAAAATGCCGGCGACTTCCCATGATAGCCTGTTCCATAGCCTCTTTTCTGGTTTTTGGCTTTATTTTATTTGGACCTCACCCATCTTATTTGACTGAATTAGTTTTATTTTTTATCCTGGGCTTACTGACCGCAGCACAAATTATTGGCTATCCCGTGGCACAAGAACTTAATCCCAGGGCTTTATCAGGGTCGGCATTAGGCTTTATTTCAGTGATTATTATGGGGCTTCCTGTTATCCTCCAACCTTTGACAGGCTACCTGATGGATTGGCATGCGCATGGGCGCAGCATTTATAATCTCAGCGATTATCGTTATGGACTCGTTATCTTGATGATTGGCTTTGTGGTCAGCCTGGTCAATGTCTTCTTTTTACCTGAAAGCTATGGAGTAAACAAAAATGAAATATGATTTAAATAAAATGCTGGAAGTCGCCAAAAGTGCACGAGACCATGCGTATGCACCCTATTCTCAATTCCCGGTTGGCGTCTGTATTTTCACAGAAGATGGACAGTATTATGGGGGCTGCAATGTCGAAAATAGTTCTTACCCTCAAGGCCAATGCGCAGAGCCTACTGCCATTGGAACCATGATCGCAAGCGGCAGTCGTAAAATTGTCGCAACCCTCGTTCTCACGGATACCGAAACGGGCGTCTCCCCTTGCGGAGGCTGCCTACAAAAATTAAGCGAATTTACCCACCCTGAAACCGATGTGCTCATTGCCAATTTATCTGGTTTAAAAATGAAAAAGAAATTTAAAGACTTATTTCACGGGCAGTTTTCTGAAGTTTTTACTCAATTGAAAAACATTAAACCGGCTTAAATTCATGAACAAAATCGTCCTCGCCAGCTCTAATCCAGGAAAATTGCTTGAATTTCAAAATGCGTTTTTAGATACGAATCTGGATTTTATCTCTCAAAAAACACTCGGCATCATGGATGCAGAGGAAACCGCCCATACTTTTCTTGAAAATGCTTTGCTTAAGGCTAGGCATGCGGCGTCCATCAGCGGGCTTCCTGCACTCTCAGATGACTCCGGAGTCTGCGTGCATGCTTTGCATGGCGCACCGGGCGTTTATTCAGCGCGTTATGCGGGCACAGGCAAAAGCGAAGACAATAATCAAAAGCTGCTCCAGGCTTTGCAAAATCATTCTAATCGGAGCGCCTATTACTGCTGTGTTTTAGTCTTAATCCAGTCAGAAACAGACCCCAATCCACTGGTTTTTCAAGGGCTCTGGCAAGGCGAAATCCTGACCGAATCGCGTGGAACTTCAGGCTTTGGCTATGATCCGTTATTTTATATTCCAGCACTGCAAAAATCAGCGGCTGAATTGACGCTTACTGAAAAAAACCAATTCAGCCATCGTGCTCAAGCCATCAAAAAATTGCTTGAATTTTTTAAAGAAACCCCCTATCATATGCCTTATAATAACTCCCACGCAAGGATGCTGCCATGACGCTTATTACGGATTACAAAAATATTTTAGTTGCAACGGATCTTCATGACAAAGATGGCATGCCTGCACCCAATACTGCTGTTGCGATTGCAAAAAAATATCAAGCCAAGCTGACCATTATCTCAGTCGCCCCCAAAATCCCCACCTACATGGGCCCTGGCTTAAATTCCATGGTGAGTTTAAAAAACCGCATGCTGCAAGAAGCCCAGGCTAAAATCGACTATATCAAATCAAACCTGGATTTTCCCGCAGAATACATGACCGCCTATGGTGTGGTCTCACAAGAAATCATTAAAGCCGCGAAAAAAATCGATGCTGACCTGATTATCATCGGAAGCCACGGCCATCAAGGCGTCCGCAAGATTTTAGGCTCCACCGTGAGCACCGTCCTGAACGATGCCCCCTGTAATGTGATGGTGGTTCGGATTAGCAAGAAGACAAAGTAAGCTTATTGACGATCATCATTTCTTTTCACTAGTGTCCGGTTAGATTTAGAATAAAATAAATTGCTTATCATCATCTGTAGAGGCATTTCTGTTAGGCCTAGTCTGGAAGGCACATGAAATCTCGATTCGCTCGAAGATTGAGATCGACAAAATCTGTAACAAAGTGTAGATTGGAGCCTCGATTAGGTGCTCTTTTTTAGCAATAGCGATCAAAAGGTAGAATGAAGGCAGAAATATTACCGCGTAGATCAAGTAGCGTGTGCAGCTTAATCGCTGACTTGGTGGTGCGGAAGAGCGCCCAGTCAAACAAAGACATGCACAGATCAATCGTTGTCGAGTCCAACACATAAACGGTTGCGTCCAGATCTATTTTGTTTGCATCTTTGGCATAGAGCGTGTGGGCGCGGGTAATCAGCTTCATGGCGAGCTCATGAAAGATGCGCCAGTCCTTTCTGTTTAAGGCATCTGAGAGTGTAGAGCGCGCTGGAACGCCCTTGAATCCCATGTGAAATAGCTTGGCCTGATTCGTGCTTAAACAGACCTCAATATCGCGCAAAGACTCACGCCAGGTTAACTGCGCAAAAACCATGGCACGAAGGATGTCCGCGCAATCCAAGGTGCGAACGTTTTTGTCGCCTTCATATCGATCAACGATTCGCCCAAAAATCCTCCAGGGGACAAGCTTCATAATTTGCGCAAATAACGTTTTGCCTACATTCATCGATGACTCCAAATTTAACCAAAGATTTGAATCATCTCACTTTCAAAATTAAAGGCAAATCGTGGACGTCATAAAACATCCTCTAGGCATTGATAATATTAGCATTGATTGCTTATCAGGGCTGTCCAATTCTATGATACAATCCCCTTGTAAGCTTTGATAAGTTCAAAGGCAAGGGCGTTTTCAAAAAGCGCAGCTTTGACATTTTTGATGTCATTGTGGCGACAAATATTTAAAGCAAAGCTTCGGAGCCTGGCAAAGACGC
>CANJQG010000037.1 GCA_947476405.1 Thiotrichales bacterium | reverse complement strand
CTCCACGCCTGGCTCTTGGACCTGCAACCCAAAGCGCCACCACAAGGCCCACTGGGAAAAGCCATCCACTACAGCCTCAACAACTGGAGCAAATTGATCTTGTATGCCGAGGATGGTCGCCTTAACATCGACAACAACCCAGTTGAAAATATCATCCGCCCCTTCGCCATCGGCCGCAAAAACTGGCTCTTCTGCGGCAACCATAAAGGCGCGCGCGCTGCTGCATTGATTTACAGCCTGATTGAAAATGCGAAAGCGAATCATTTAAAGCCCTTTGAATATCTCAAATATTTACTCACTGAGATCAAGTCTGCTACGACTGATGCCACTTTGCTTAAGCTTTTACCGCATCATGCCAAGTTGGATCTCAGTCTGGACTCGCATTATAAGGTCAGGCCCTCAGGCTGAGTAGATGTGGTTGGTTGAACGCATACTATCTATCGACTGTTAATTTGGTTGAAGTTTTATCGGTTGCAGCGGATCGAGGTTTGGATTCAGAAAAGATGAAAGCAGCTCTCCTTCCTTTGGTCGATTTGATCCACTTTGATGTCAAGCAAGCTGAGTTTTGTGGAAAATTACGGCCATTAACGAAGGCGTTTGGGTTGTCGCTGGGCGATCGCGCCTGCCTTGCTTTGGCGCATCATCTGAAAAAACCGGTATTGACTGCAGATAAAATCTGGCAAAAACTGGATATAGACATTGAAATTCAATTGATTCGTTAAGTGCAAGTCTCAATGATGCAAAATCTGTTTATAATTCTCAGCTAACTTTTTGAGATCAACGCGATTTAAAAAGAGCGAAAAGCACATCCAGGAGCTCAATGCCGCTAAATCTTTGAATTGAGGCGGGACGTATCGGGGGGCGGTCACAATCCCTTCTTCGACGAGGTGATTTAAAATCTGAATGTCTTCAAGGCGCAGTTTGCCGACAAAAAGCGTGGGGACGTAATGGCTCAAGCCCATTTGTACCGCTAGGCGAATATAATTATAAATTAATAAAAATCCTTTGGCGTAGGAGAGATCTTTTGTGAAGGGGCCAATTGTGGGGGTGCTACCGCGAAAAATGCGGGCGGTTAAACTGTAGGAATCATTTTCATTGACGCCCATTGTTTGGGTGAAATGATTGAAGACTTCAAGAAAGTCAGCGCCTTGTTCAGCCATATGAATGGCTTTAATGCGATTGGTAATGCGCTGTACCCGTGAAGGGTAGGATGAAAACGTGAAAATTTCAGTAATCACAGCCAGGCCTTCTTGGGTGATGGTGCAGGAGGGGGCGCCCTTGCCCAGAAAAGTACAGATGGGTTGTGTTGAGCCATTGATGGATGTGCCGACATGCACCCAGCCTTCATGGACTTCAAGAAGCTGAATGTCACGTTCACTGAACATGACATCCTGGCGCATTTTAATATAGCGTGCGCCGGCGGCTGCATCCGAAATAATATTATCAGATTCTAATACCGCAACCTGATCTTCTTTGTGGTGAAAATATTGTGCAAGCCTTTCATTGAGTATTTCAACAGCCTCAGTAGACGTATATTTTTTTTCGTCTTTTTCTGAATTCATATCTGCTTGAAGCATGCCTAGGGTCTCTGACAATAAATCAGAGAGATCATTCAAAATGGGGCCGCCTGGATAAAAGGCTTCGCTGGCGGAACCATATAAATCGACAGAGGTTTCGTAGAAATCTTTTGTTCCGCGTGCTTTGAGCAGCTGAATCGCAGTGCGGTACTCCCGGCAAGTGCGGAGCATGATGGAGCCAATCCCACTGAACTGACCCAGTTTTCGATTGATGTCTCGCTCAATTTCATGAAATTCTTGGGTTTTTTGATCCAGGTCAAAACGCAGCGGGAGGGTTTGGTAATAGGCTTCATCCACATTCGGCAGCGCTTTACATTTCGCTTTGAAAAAAGCCTCTTTGATTCCCGGTGTCCATTTGATTGCATCTAGAATCTGAATAGGTTTCTGTGCAGCAACAATGCGCTCGGATAACTCATAAATAATCTGTTGCTCAGGGGTGAGCGTCGGTTGAAGCATAGGATCCTTTATTCAGTATGTTGAATTTTTTCTTTATGCTTGGTGATCTGGCGCGTGAGCTTTTCGGAGAGGCTCTCAATCGCTGCATACATGTTTTCGGCTTTAGCTTCAGCAAATAAATCAGCATGACCAGAGGCATGAACAGTCGCTTCAGCTTTATGGTCAGTCTTTTCAACGCTTAAAATCACGTGAACTTGTGTGACATGATCAAAATGACGTTCCATTTTTTCTAATTTTTTTTCGACATATTCGTGAAGGGCGTTCGTGATTTCAACGTGACGGCCGGTTATTTGGATATTACTCATGATTCCATTCCTTTTTTTTGTTGCCTATGTGTATAGGTTAACACAAGCGCGCTTGTGATGCCAGTCAACTACTCTGCATTTCAACATGCAAAGCCATCAACAAATTGACTGCAGTATAAAGCTGATAATCTTTGTAGAATAGGTTTTGTGACTGTGTGAGATCATCGCTGCTTGTTTTTCCATTAGCGATTTGCTGAATATTTTGAACATCGCCATCTTGCGTATCTACTGTATCTGCAATGGATTGATCATCGGGGTGAGTGTCTCCATTTTCAAGATGGTCATTTAAATCGGCTTCGCGAATGGTGTGGATATCATTTGCTTTCACGGTATCTGGAATGGAGTAGCTATGCACCAGTACATCGGGTGTAATGCCTTTGGCTTGAATCGAGCTGCCATCTGGTGTGTAATAGAGTGCAGTCGTAAGTTTGAGGGCTGTTTTATCCCCAGGTAATGGGAAAACAGTTTGGACAGAGCCTTTTCCAAAAGAAGTGGTGCCCACAATAATCGCGCGATGATAGTCTTTTAAAGCGCCCGACACAATTTCAGCGGCTGAAGCAGTGCCCGAATTAATCAGAACAATAATGGGCAGTCCGTGGAATAGATCCGTGCCTGTGACGTATCCCGTATATTGTGAATCCGCAAAACGACCCTTGGTATAGACGACTGGCTTATTAGCGCCGATTGTTGCGGCATTTAAAAATAAATTGGCAACGCTGACAGAAGATTGAACGACTCCACCTGGATTGTTTCGCAAATCAAGGATCACGCCATAAATGCCGTTATTTTGTTTTTTTAAATCTAAAATAGCTTGTTCAGCATGCGCACCTGTGTCCGCTTCAAACATGGCGATACGAATATATGCATAATGTTTGTCGATCATCATGGTTTTGACGTCTTTTAACTTGATATTATCCCGGGTGATTTTGAAATCTAGCGGAAGATCTACATCCTTTCGGACAACGGTCAGGGTGACGGTTTGTCCTTTGGGGCCACGCATCATATTCATTGCTTTGGTGAGGGAGAGGCCTTCAACGGCTACAGCATTAATTTTGACGATATAATCTCCCGCTTTGACACCTGCTTTTTCTGCAGGGGAGTCATCGATCGGTGTAATGACTAAAATCGCCCCATTGGCTGCGGTAATTTCAATTCCTAATCCAGAAAATTGGCCATCAGTCATGGTTTTGAGATCTTGAAAATCTTCCTGATCCAAATAATCAGAATGGGGGTCAAGATTGCTTAACATGCCACGTGCCGCATTTTCAGTAATGGTATCATCGGAAACGGGGTTGACATAAAAAGTGCGAATGGCTTGTAAGGTTGTTCCAAAAAGAGTGACATTTTGGTCTGACAAAGGCGCAATGGCCCCTACATCTGAGTTTTGCGAGCTTGCAGCAGCCTGAAAATGATCTGAAGCGCCTGTGAAATCAGCAAAAACAGGGGTTGTAACCACAAAAAATAATGTGCTCAGGCAGATGCTTTTCATACTAATCCTTTTTATTTTATTAAAATACGCCCGTTCATTTCTGTTGGAATGGGCAATCCCATCAAATGTAGCATAGTCGGCGCAACATCTGAAAGTACGCCATCTTGATGGAGAATCATGGCTTTGGGACCAATATAAATTAAGGGGACGGGGTCGGTTGTATGCGCTGTGTGGGGTTGATGAGTTGTATCGTCTACCATTTTTTCGGCATTACCGTGATCTGCTGTAATGAGGGCGCGTCCCCCCACCTGTTCTAACGCAGTAACAATGCGTTTTAAACAGGCATCTAAGGTTTCAATGGCTTTGACGGCGGCACTAAAAATACCCGTATGCCCAACCATATCTGCATTCGCAAAATTGCAAATGATGGCATCATATTTTTGACTTAAAATGGCTTTGACGAGTTGATCTGTGACTTCAATAGCATTCATTTCGGGTTGTAGATCATAGGTGGCGACATTGGGTGAAGGAATGAGGATTCGATCTTCACCTGAAAAAGGAGCTTCCCGTCCCCCATTAAAGAAAAAAGTGACATGAGCATATTTTTCAGTTTCAGCAATGCGTAGTTGAGTTTTTCCTAAATGAGCAAACACTTCGCCCATGACATTGTTGAGGCTTTGTGCAGGGTAGACGATGGAGACAGGCAAATCTTTTTCATAATCCGTCAGCGTGACAAAATCAGCCAGGGTGATTTTAGGGCCGCGATTGAAATGCTTAAATTCAGGATCAACAAAAGCATGCGTGAGTTCGCGGGCACGATCGGCGCGGAAGTTCATGAAAATGATGACATCTCCATCCGAAATGGGTTGGGCGCCTTGGATGAGCGTGGCTTTCACAAATTCGTCATTTTCGCCGCGTGCGTAGGCCGCGTCGAGGCCTTCTGGCCCAGATGCTGCGGTAAAATCCGCTTTGTTTTGCGTGAGTAATTGATAAGCCGCCTCAACCCGATCCCAGCGATTGTCGCGATCCATCGCATAATAGCGGCCAATGATGGACGCAATCTGGCCAATGTTGTGGCGGTGCAATAAGGCTTCAAAGCGTTCCAGTGAAGGGCGGGCGCTTTTCGGAGGGGTGTCTCGTCCATCTAAAAATGCATGCAGCATGACGCGTTTGACGCCCTGTTTTGCGAGGAGATCAATCAATGCAGCGGTATGGTCTTCCGTGCTATGCACGCCGCCTTTTGAAAGCAGGCCAAAAAGATGCACGCACGATTGATTTTTTTTTGCTTTTGCAATGGCATTGAGCAGCACTGAGTTTTGTTGAAATTGACCGGTTGCAATTTCATGATCTACGCGCGTGAGTTCTTGATATACTACGCGGCCTGCACCTAGATTAATATGGCCGACTTCAGAGTTTCCCATTTGTCCATCAGGCAGGCCCACATCGTGGCCTGATCCTGAAATTTTGGTATGGGTATAATTTTGATACAGTTGATCTAAGCAGGGTGTATTCGCTTGCGCAATCGCATTGTCGGGTGTGGCATCACGGCAGCCGAAGCCATCCAGAATAATCAGGGCGAAGGTTTTTTTAGTCGGTGACATGGTGATCCTTGAGAGTGTCATAAAAACGCCTATTGTAATGCTTTTTAAAAAAAAGGGTAATCATGCTATAATCGCCTCAATTGAAAGAATGAGGAAAACATTGATGATGCCAGAGCAAGGGTTAGTCTGCTATCGGACCTGTGGGTTAAAAAATCCCGCATCTTTAGAAACCTATTTAAGTGTGGGGGGGTATTCGGCATGGAAAAAAATTCTGGCTGAAAAGACGCCTGTTGAGCAAATTATTGAAACCTTAAAAGCATCGGGTTTACGCGGGCGGGGTGGAGCGGGCTTTCCAACGGGATTGAAGTGGAGTTTTGTTCCTCGTAATGCGCCTGGCAATAAATATGTGGTCTGTAATTCTGACGAAAGCGAACCCGGTACCTGCAAAGATCGCGATATCCTACGTTATAATCCCCATCAAATCATTGAAGGCATGGCGATTGCAGGCTATGTCATGAATGCAGTCAAAGCCTATAATTATATTCGGGGTGAATACTGGGAGCCTTTTTACGCAATGGAAAAAGCCTTGAAAGAAGCGCGTGAGGCCGGTCTTTTGGGTCAAAATATTTTAGGTTCAGGCATTGAATTTGATCTCGATAATGCCTTGGGTGCGGGGGCTTATATTTGTGGCGAAGAAACGGCCTTGTTAAATTCTTTAGAAGGAAAAAAAGGTCAACCTCGTTTTAAGCCGCCTTTTCCAGCAAATCACGGGTTGTATGGACGCCCTACGAATGTCAATAATACAGAGACCTATGCGTCTGTGCCCGTTATTTTAGAGAAGGGTGGGAAGTGGTTTGCAGATTTAGGAATTCCCAATAGTGGGGGTGTGAAGTGTTTTTCGATCTCGGGTCATGTGGAAAAACCAGGTAATTTTGAAATCCCGATGGGGACTCCATTTTCTACATTATTAGAAATGGCCGGTGGCGTTTGGAAAGGCCGTAAAATTAAAGCGGTCATCCCGGGTGGAAGCTCCTCTAAAATTATTCCGGGTGATCTCATGATGACGCTGAATATGGATTATGATTCCATTTCGAAGGACGGTGGATCTATGTTGGGTTCAGGTGCGGTCGTGGTGATGGATGAAAGCACTGATATGGTCAAAGCCCTCTGGCGGATTGCCTATTTTTATATGGAAGAGTCCTGCGGTCAATGCACGCCCTGTCGCGAAGGAACGGGTTGGATGACGCGGACTTTGCGGCGCATTTTAGATGGGCAGGGAGAGCCGGGTGATTTAGAGAAGCTAGTCGATGTCGCCGGTAAAATTGAAGGCTACACCATTTGTGCCTTGGGAGATGCTGCAGCCTGGCCGGTTCAGAGTTATGTTGCCAAATATCGCCCTGAATTTGAGCATTACATTACGCATAAACGGGCGATGGATGGTTTGGTTTAGTTTAAGATGTGGAGCCATGACCGCCTCACTTATCGACATTATTTTTACGCCGCCTGGCAAAAAGCGCAGGCGCGCGAGATTTTAACCCCTCTAGAAAGTGAAATCGTCGAGATGATTGTGGAGCATCCTGAGTATCACTTTATTTTTGAAGATGAATCCTTAAAAGAGCGCGATTATTTTCCGGAATTAGGTGACGCCAATCCTTTTTTACACCTGAGTCTGCATTTAGGATTGTGTGAACAGCTTGCTACAAATAGACCGCAAGGGATTCGCGACATTTATACTGCGCTTTTAGAAAGGGTTCGCGACCCTCATGAGACCCAGCATGTCATCATGGAGCGGATTGCCGAAATGATGCATCAGGCTCGTCAAGGTCGTGCTTTGGATGATGCGCGCTATCTTTTGGAGTTGAAGTCATTAATATATTGACGGTAATTAGGGTTGAGGTGTTGCCGTTAGGTCATGGGCGGCAGGAGCTTGATTCACGGCTGGTGGTGGAGCTATTATTCCTGGCAATTCCGGGTGTCTCGCAGCGAAATCTGCCATTAGCAGATCATCGCGCATCTGTTTTTCAATCGCCCAGGCAACGATGGTCAGTGCAGCGGTAGCGCTCAACATAAGCGTTGCTACGGTTCTTCTGACATCTGGATCGGGTAGGGCCCATTCAGTATTAAGCGCTAGGGCTGTAGTGGCGCCCGCGAATACGAGGGCGCAGCGCGCATAGCTGCGGGCTGAATGTGACGAGAAGGTTAGCATTGGCATGGTGTAGTCCTATTTGTAGTCATTGTGAATCAGTGACGCTAAAAATGATCGCGGATAAACCGGGGGGTGTTCGGCCAAAGCTTGATGATACAAAACGGTAGAAGGGGTTAGACCAGGCAGGGCGTTGACTTCGATCACTTTGATTTGGCCACTTTTTAATTCAGCAAAAATATCCATGCGGCAATAGCCTGTGAGGCCGATTGCTTCTGCGACGGTTTTGACGTGAGTTTGGATTTTTTTTAATAAAATTGGAGAGATGAGGCTGGGAGGAGGGGGGGTGAGATTAATGCCTGTTCCGCCTTGGAACTTTTCTTCAAGCGATAAGACTTCTCCTTCAGCGATGGTAATGCTCGGTGTCAGCACATGGAGTTGTTTGTTTTTTTCAGTGATTCCAACGGTCATTTCAACCCAGCCTGATAGGGCTTGATGTTTGAGTTGATTGCCTTTAATTTGAATTTTATCCGTTTCGATAAATTCTTCGGCAAGCAGATATTCTGGGTATTGTAGGGGCATTTCAATCGCATCCCGCTGATTTTTAAAGCTGTGGGCGGGGATGGTGCTGAGATGGTCTCTGAAGGCGTGAATGTAGCTTGCAAAGTCGGGGGGGGAATAGAGATGGACTACGCCAGAAGAGCATCCATCAGCGCGCGGTTTTAAAATCAGTGATTTCACACCTAAGTCGGTGCATAAAGTTTGAAAGAGGGTTTCAAGTTGAGTGGCGGAACGGGGCGTAAGGTCTTTCAGGGAAAGGGATTGGCCTTGAATGGGGGTGACGCCTGGAAGATGTTTTTCAGCAAGAAAGGTTTTGGTCTGCCATTTGTCCATGCAGATGCGGCAGGTCGCTTCATTGGGGCCATTAAAGCCGATTTTCTTTTCAGTTAGAAGCTGTTGTAAGGTGCCGTTTTCACCCAGGCCACCGTGTAGGGCGATAAAGATAAACGTACTTTGCGCAATAAATTCCTGGAGCGTCATTTTTTGAGGTGAGCCAAATTGCGTCAGATCCACGGCAGTGAGCAGGCCTAATTTTAGGCGTGCTTTGGCCTCGAGATACGCCAGTCTGGCTTCGTTGAGGAGGGCGTTTTGACAATTATGGATAATTTCTTCTACCGTATGATTGAGCGTCAGTGCGTAGGGAAGTTTCCAGACATGCTGACCATCGAGATCCAGCAGAAAAGGTTCTGGCGCATAGTCTTGGAAATCGCGTAATTTCAACCAGACATTGGTGCCACTCATCAGCGAGACTTGGCGCTCTGAGGTGTTTCCGCCAAAAAGGACGTTCACTTTTTTACGTTTCAGATTTGTTTGGCTGGGAGGAATTGGGCGTTTTTTTCCGTAGCGGGATAGGGCATGATCAACAACGGTTTGCAGGACATCACGGTGCGAGAGGCCAATGCGACTGGCTTGTTGAAACAGAAAGCTGTTTTGTTCCATCCCGCTAATGGGGTTAAAGTCAGAAAACCAGAGTTCGCCATTTTGCAAAAGCCAGCCATCAAAGCGTGCAAAATCACGCATCCCAAATAACGCAAACAGTTGTTCCGCTTGGATTTGAATTTTCTCAATGATTTCATTGCTGAAACGCGGAGGACAATGATAGGTTACTTGGCGGGTGGGGAGATATTTTTTGCGATAATCAAAAATCTGATTAGCCGTATAATCTGTTTCGATTTCAGTCGGTAAAATAGCAACGGGTAGGCCAAAGCGATTTTGTAGAATAATCACAGTGAACTCAATTCCCTCCGCAAAGGGTTCGAGGACAACTCGCGTGTCCATGCGTTTGGAGAACAGAAATTGTGTCCGTTCGAGCGCTTCTTCAGGCGTGTGGACCGAGAAAACGCCAATGCTGGAGCCGCCTGTTGCGGGCTTGATGACCGCGCGGCGGACGGCATGTTGTTTAAAAAAATCACCAATAATGGCCTCATGATCAGGCTGGTATATTTTTAACACCGCAGAAGGAAGGGTGTAAAAGCCGTGTTGAGCAATAAATTCGTTGGCATTAAATTTATCAAAAGCCAATTTACAGGCTTTGGAGGAAGCGCCCACAAATGGAATATTGTGTTTTTCCAGAAAGCTTTGAATGCCGCCATCTTCGCCGTATGCGCCGTGCATGACAGGAAAGATAATATCCAGTTTTCGGAGTTCTTGCACAAAAGATTTTGTATTCAGCGCTTTAGCAGTTTCCTGCAACTTAAAATCAAAGTCTGAGGGTGTATTTGAATATAATTGAGCGGTTGAAATGGCATAAGCATTTTTGCGATGATCTAAATAAAACGGCACTAATTCAATGCAATCGTTTTGCAAATGATCAAGTAATGAGCGCGCTGAATTAAGAGAGATGCCTCGTTCCAGTGAAGGGCCACCACAAATCAGTCCAATTTTCATTTTTGCAAAATCCAAATTTTGTTTGAATGTCTTTAATTTATTTGGTTTGAGTGGGTTTGTCAATGCGTTATTTTATTGATTGATTTTATTTTTGCAAAAAATAACGTGTATGCTTTTTTTGGGCGATAAAGAGTTGTATACCTTAATTTTAAGCATTTTTTAATTGTGCTAGGTAAATTAATTTGATATCCTCACCGCACCTTTAGTTTTTTCAAGTTGTGAAGGACCGTCATGAATCCCGTATTAATTATTTTTGCCCATCCCGCCCTTCAAAAATCGCGCGTTAACCGTGTATTGTTGAATGCAGCAGAATCGATTCCCGGGGTTGGGATCCATGATCTTTACGAGCGCTATCCTGATTTTCAGATTGATGTGGCGCATGAACAACAGGCGATGCGTGAGGCACACACGATTATTCTGCAACATCCGTTTCATTGGTATAGCTGCCCTTCTTTATTGAAAGAGTGGCTCGATGTCGTATTAACCCACGGTTGGGCTTATGGATCTCACGGCGATGCATTAAAAGGTAAGCGCTTGATGAGCGTCATCAGTACTGGAGGTCCAGAAGATTCTTATCAAAAAGGCGGTGCGAATCATTACCCGATTTCAGAATTGCTCTTTCCCTTTGATCAAACCGCGCGCTTGTGTGGGATGGAGTATCAAGCCCCTTTACTGTTTCACGGTGCTTTGCATGCAGAGGCAGATGTCATTGCCACACATGCAGCACACTACCAGAAACTTTTAAGCACACTGACAAGCTCATGAGTGGTAATCCTTTATTTGCTGTCTTTATCTTTCTATTGGCCGCCTGCATTGTTGTACCCTTGGCCAGCCGGTTTCGCTTAGGCTCCGTCTTGGGCTATTTGGTTGCCGGCGTATTGATTGGCCCCTTTGGCATTGGCCTGATCCATAATGCATCCCAAGTCATGAATTTTGCTGAGTTTGGCGTGATCATGATGTTGTTTTTAATCGGGCTAGAGCTCGAACCAAGTAAGCTCTGGACCATGCGCAAGGCTATTGTGGGTTTAGGGGGATTGCAAGTGCTGCTCTCCAGTGCTGCACTCATGGGTGCTGGCATGGCATATGGCTTCAGCTGGCGTGAAAGCTTGGCCTGCGGCATGGCACTGTCCTTATCCTCGACCGCCATTGTATTGCAAATGTTGCAGGAAAAAGGCTTGTTGCACACTCCAGCAGGGGAGTCCTCGTTTGCAGTTTTGTTGTTACAAGACATTGCGGTGATTCCTATTTTAATTATGATGCCACTCTTGGCCCCCAAAAATAGCCTGATGACGACTGTGATGACATCGCATAACTGGTTGTCAAGCATGCCTAAATCGGCCCATGCCTTGTTGGTCTTAGGCGTGATTACTTTGGTTGTATTATTAGGCAAATATTGCTCGCGACACTTATTTCGATTTATTGCCAAATCGAACCTGCGAGAAGTGTTTACCGCCACGTCATTGGCCTTAATTGTAGGCATTACCTTATTGATGAATGAGCTAGGCGTCTCTCCCGCCTTAGGCGCTTTTATTGCCGGTGTTGTGTTGGCACACTCTGAATATCGACATACGTTAGAGGCAGACTTACAGCCTTTCAAAGGATTATTGCTTGGGTTATTTTTTATCTCTATTGGCATGAATATGGATTTTCAAATTCTAGTTGAGCATCCGTTAGGGTTAGTCGCTACGGTCTTACTATTATTGGGGATTAAAGGCGCTATTCTGGCGATACTCGGTCGGTTTTTTGGATTGCCCAGCACTCAAAATACCTTGTTTTCGATAGCCTTGGCAGAAGGCGGGGAGTTTGCGTTCGTGCTCTTTCAATATGGCAGTGGTATTGGAGTCATCGGCAATGATCATGCTCAATTTTTAACCCTGGCCGTTGCGTTGTCTATGGCATTAATGCCCTTTTTACTGATTTTCAATGATCGCTTTATATTGCCTCGCTTTATGTCCCGTTTGCCCCAAAAACCCTACGATACGATTACGCACAATAATCCCCCTGTCGTTATTGCCGGTTATGGTCGTTTTGGACAAGTGATTGGCCGCTTTGTGATTGCCCAAGGCTTGCCCGTTACTATTCTGGAAAAAGACGCGGACCAAATTGAATTGTTGCGACGCTTTGGCAGTCACGTTTTTTTTGGCGATGCGTCCCGCTTAGATCTATTGCATAACGCAGGTGTTGCGAATGCGAAAGCCCTCGTGGTCGCCATCGATGACACTGAAAAAGCAGTGGATATTGTAAAGTTAGCGCGGGAACATTTCCCTCATGTGAAAATTTTTGCACGGGCCCGCAATCGCCGACATGCGCATGAGCTCATGCAAGCGGGTGCAGATTGTTTTAAACGTGAAACTTTTGACTCCGCGTTATCTATGGCGGAAGGCCTGATGATCAGCTTGGGGTATCGTGCCTTTGCCATGCGCTGCAAGGCTTTTCAATTTAAGCGTCATGATGAAGAGATGTTGCGTCAATCATTTGATTTATTTGGCAAATCAGTCCATGAAATGGTGAATCATGCCAAGCAAGCCAAAAAAGAATTAGCCGATATCCTACAGCAGGATCAAGAAAATGCCTTGGATCATCATCATGAGGGCTGGGGTTGAAATAAGCGAAATTAAAAGATAAGATTCTGAAATTCATCGCCTTATTTAAGGGGGCCGCCAGTAGAATCTCACTTGACATCATTTTTGTAATGGCGTAGCATTACAAGATAGAAAAAAGAAAGAAAGGGGTGGGGGTGCGAGTTAAAAATACAGTGGAGCGTTTGCCTCAGGGGATCAGTGCATTTGAGGCGTATCGGCGCTTGAAAAAATACCATGCGGCTCAGGACTTATTTTTGTTGGAATCTTTGTCGGGCCCCGAGCGTGCTTTGCGAAAAGCCCTCTTGGCCGTCAATCCCCTTTTGCATTTGCAGGTCAAAGGTGCGCAATTACATTTGTCAGGGCATCCCCTGCTATGCCAGCATGTGAAGTCCGTTTTGGCGGCATCGCCTTTATTGAAGAATCTTTGTTTAATTGATCTTCAGGATTTATTTGCAGTACTCCGTTTGATTGAATCTTGTTTTTCTGTAGATTATCAGGAAGGGTTTGATTTTGATTATCGCTTTGGATTTTTTGGCTATTTTGGCTATGATGCGATTCAGTATATTGAAAAAATTCAGCATAAAATTGCAGCAAGTGATGAGGGGGCCGATGTGGCGCTCAGTCTCTATCAATCGGTGTTGTATGTCGATTTAAAAACACAGGCCTCTTATTGGATTCAAAATCATTTTGAGGGCATTCGAGATTTTGATTGTACGAACTTGCGCTGTTTGGAGCCTGAAGCGGATATTTTAGATCAGCCTGTTCCGGTGCAAGATCATGTGCAAGACTCCATCACCGAGGCGGCTTATTTAAAAGCAGTGGATCAGGCCTTGCATCATATTGCTTTGGGCGATATTTATCAGATTCAGTTAGGTCATACGATCGCGATTGATTCACCGATTGATCCTTTTGTAGTGTATCAACGAATGCGGGCTAAAAATCCTTCGCCCTATATGTATTTTGTTGAAATAGGCGAGAAAAGAATCATTGGCGCCAGTCCTGAGCTGTGCGTAAATTTGCGTGAGAATTGCGTTACCATTCGGCCTTTAGCAGGTACGATTCGTCGAGGAAAAACATCTGAAGAAGACCAGATTTTGAAAGATACTTTACGCAATGATCCCAAAGAGCAGGCCGAACATATTATGCTGGTTGATCTCGCGCGTAATGATGTCAGTCGTGTTTGTCAGGTTAATACTTTGAAAGTGACAGAGCTGATGGTGATTGAAGCGTATTCTCATGTCTTTCATTTGGTGTCGAATGTCCTTGGAAAATTGGCCGCGGGACTCGATCATTATGATGTGATTGCGGCGAGTTTTCCTGCGGGCACCTTGACCGGAGCCCCTAAAATTCGGGCGATGGAATTGATCGAAGCGATGGAGACGTCGCGTCGTGGTATTTATGGCGGATGTCTGGGTTTTATTGATTTTAGAGGCAATACGGAAATGGCGATTTGTATTCGAACTGCGTTTTATCAGGGTGGGCGCTATTCAATTCGCGCATCAGCAGGGATTGTTGTGGATTCCATTGCTGAAAAAGAATGGCAGGAAACCTTGGTTAAGCTTGGTTCTAGCTATTATGCCATTACGGGCAAGGAGTTGAAATGAAGATTTTGCTGGTGGATGCCTATGATAGTTTTGTGCATACGATCGATCAATATTTGCGAACCTTAGGTGCGCAAGTGGATGTCATCCGCAATGATCAACTTGATTTTGATCATATTGCAGTATCAAGCTATTCAGCTCTGGTTTTGGGTCCGGGTCCTGGTCATCCGCGTGATTGCGGTTATGTCGCCTTGATTGAGCGCTTTAAAGGGCATTTGCCCATTTTTGGCGTTTGTTTAGGGATGCAGGCCTTGGCTTTGGCGTTTGGGGGCGAAGTGGTGTGTGCTAAGCATCGGATGCATGGCAAGGTGAGTCAAATTGAACACACTGGAGAGGGATGTTTTGAAGGGTTGCCCAATCCCTTATCCGTCACGCGTTATCATTCGTTGATTGCGGAAGAAAGTCATTTTCCGCATTCAGAATTAGCCATCACTGCGCGTTCTCTCGATGATCATTACATCATGGGCGTCAAGCATCGTGTATTTCAGATTGAAGGCGTACAATTTCACCCTGAAAGTATTTGTACCGATCAGGGTGCGCAGATTTTTGCTAATTTTTTGTTGAGAATTGCAACGCCTGCTGAACCCAGATCTGTGCCAGTGCATTAAATTGCGAGGCATTGCTGGCGGTATAAAATTGATCTCCACTGATCGTCGTAAAGACTTCTTTTAATAAGCGGCCGTTGACGCTATCGGTAAATTTTAACTCCACAACCATCACCGGAATTTTTCCATTGAGACCCGTTGCGACAGATGCCAATTTAATCGCGGCAGAGATAGGCATTAAGTTGCGGGGTTTGATGCCTTCTTGATTCACTTCAGCACCCGTAATTGCCACATTGAGTTGTGCCACGCCTGGTCCTGGAGTCGTAGTCAGCGGAATTTGTTTGGCGACAATAGTTTGAATGCCGCTTTGCAAATCAACTTGTGCATTAGCAATGTCCGTTGTAGTGATGCCTGTTGTCGTTGCGGTTTGATAGAGGACAACCGGTGCAACAATGACTGCATGATAGTCACCCCGTTTTACGCCCGGTGCAACATAAGTATAGACCTGCATGCCCTTAGGTGCCGGGGTGACCTGTTTTAATTCGGAGTAATTGGGTAAGAATCCAGAGGGATCTTGCATCGGGGTTTTGGGTTGAGAGGTGCATCCAATTAATGCGAATGTAGAGGCGAGGCTGATGATAAGAAGTGTTTTTTTCATGAGGTTTTCCTTATAGTCTTATTATTTTATCCAACGTTGTATGCTAAGAAAAGGGCAGCCTTATGCTGCCGATCCTCGTGGTTTAAATTGAAATAGAATCATAATTGCCACCGACTGCGGTGATGTCCCCTTTTATTTTAAAGCGTGTGATCGCGCCGTGTATTTCCAGTGGGGCGATATCTTTGCCATGAGTAGTGATACTGTCGCCGATGCAAAGTTCACGAATAGAGCCTCCCTGCTTCACGCTTAATGCAATGGCAGAGAGTTGTGTGACGATGCCTTTGACCAGGGAATCGCCTGTGCCACCAAAGGTTTCAATGCCACGATGAATCACCAAGCGTCCGATAGGCTGGCTAATCTGGACCCCAACAGCGCCATCGGCACGAGTGGTAATGCGATCAAATTCAGCATGGGCAATACTGCCTGCATAGACGTTAAAGCCGCGGGCGCCTTGGCCAAAAGTTTCAATCGGTGCATTGACAACTAAGCGTTGCAAAATACCAAAATTAACAAAGCCGATTCCACTTGGCCCGTAGGATGTGAGTCGCGCTTCAGCAGTCCAACGATCGACAACGCCCCAATTGTCCAGCACCATATCATTGACGCCATATGTTTCAACGGGGCCAAGATTATGAACGGTCCCGATACGAGAGCCACACGCATTAAAGACCCCACCAGTAATCATATTCGGTGTGCCCGCAGGGATGTTTCCACAGCTATATATAGCCTCAGTTTCCAGTGCATCGACGTTGACAGAACCGCCTGTTGCATCGCCATGGCCGCTCACTAAAATACCGCTGCCAATGACTGGCGCATTGCGACGGCCCGCAGA
Organism: Thiotrichales bacterium; assembly: GCA_947476405.1. Lineage (GTDB taxonomy): Bacteria > Pseudomonadota > Gammaproteobacteria > Francisellales > CACEW01 > JAJZUD01. The sequence goes on along the minus strand of CANJQG010000037.1, from coordinate 2,066 downwards.
TAGCCCAAGAAGACTTGCTTTAACGACAACACTCGCATCATTTTGCATATTCCACAAGGTGAAAGCGCCTTGTATCACATAGACCCCATAGGCATGAGGCATTTCTTTTTGGCCCCGTGTGTCTGCTGCAATAATGTCCAGGCCATCCACTTCGATATTGGCGATCTTGACGTTATCCTTCACCAAAATTTGCACCTGACCGATGACAATCAAGTCTTCAATTTTTAAAGTTCCCAGATTCTCGGGCGTGGTATCATTAAAAACGGCACGTTTTTCGGGGGATACTTCAAGCTTAATACCACCTAAAAAGGTATCAGTTGTCATGCATACTCCGTCTACACCCTTGATAAAATGGAGCGTAATGCCTTCTTCTGCACCCACTAAAAATTGGCCCGGCGCCAATTGCAAGGACGGCACATCGGTTATCGTCTTGCTCACCATAATATGCTGAATGCTCGCATTGCCCACTGCGGCGACTAATTCTTTGACATTATTTACGGATAGGGGTTGGGTTGTCATCATTTTCTCCTTTTGCTATTTTGATTAGAATAGCATGAAAAAGCGCGTGTACTAAGCAGTTTCTGCAGGAGGAGCGAATACGGTTCTGTCGCAAATAAATGATTATTATTCGTGCACATATTAAATTGCGAAAGATTTTGTTATTCTAATGTGCATCTATTGTAAAAGGAGTCAGTCTGATGATCCGTTTTAAGCATAGGCATTATGCTCTCAAGATATTTATTTTACACTGATATTTTTCTTGACACTGGGGTCCGCTTTAATAGCCGATAAGCGCTTAAACACTGCAATTCATGTGTAAGCTTCCCCAGGGGTTCCAGCACGTTATTCAAATCGTGAGTATGCCCTATGACATCTAAAAAGAAAGAGTATTCCCATGCGGCTTTACGCGTTGGGTGGGATTCAATTTTAGAAAGATTGAGGCTTGCTTTGCCAAACAAGCTCAGCACGTTTGCCAAAGCATTAGGTTTATTTGGTAGGGTAAATCGGAGTGAGGTTTTGTAAGCAGCCCCTTCTTGAAAAGGCTCAGGTTCTAGGGCAACAAGCAGAAAGCGCGTTTGGTTAAATGCCTCATCTTCAATCAGGGAGTCTAAAATATCCAGGCCATAATGTGCTGCGGCGACTTCACTGGCAATGGCAGCCGTATGAGCGCGCGGTGCTTTGGCCAATTCTTCTGCTGCCCCTGCGGTATCATAAAAAGCCTCAGCTTGAATCTTGTGCTTCTTAAGATAGTTTTGGCATTGCGCTAAAGCTTGAGGATGGGATAAAGCAAACTGAATTTTTCCAGTTCCGAAGGGAGCCATCAAAATATGATGAATAGGTAAGGTGACCTCTTGAACGGGAGAAAGGCCGCTTGTAAAAAGGGCCTGACAGGCAGGAATCACTGTCCCGCCCAAGGTGTTTTCAACAGGAAGCATGGCTTGATCAGAGTCACCCCTTCTCACTGCGTCAAGAATGTCTTCAAAACTATCTCGAGGCACGCTCGTTGCAGTGGGGAAGCAAGTACGAATGGCTTGTTCTGAATAAGCGCCGGGCCGGCCTTGGAAAGCGATTTTCATGTTAAACCCTCCTGAATATATTGCGGCGTGATTGTATCTAAAAATTCTACAGAAATGAGGAGTTTTGTCAATGCCTTGCATTTTTAAATGGATGAAACTGGGGTGTTTGTCTTTTGGTAATTTGACCTTGCCCATTACCAGGACTTCGGCGCGTGATTTGGAATAGCCCTCATCGATGGCGCTTTCCAGGCTGAGGGTTGACCAGGCGTTTTGCATTTCTAGCTCGCTCGCCAACTGCTTTGAGCCCTTTAATTTAAAGCCAATCGCTGCGCCTAAAACCGCGTAGTATTTTTGCTGCCATTGGAAAACGTTTTTGGTGAATATGACTGTATCTGCTTTAATCCTAAAAACGGCATTTGGCAGTTGATCGCAGGCTAAAGCAGCCAATATTTAGCCACCTAATTTCCGTCAATGTGTCATATTTTTTTGTCTATGCAGGCGCTGTTAAAAAATCAGGCGGTTTTAACAAGCGTCCTCTCAAATATCCCT
>CANJQG010000036.1 GCA_947476405.1 Thiotrichales bacterium | reverse complement strand
GGCGCAAATAATGCCAAAATAGCTTTGGTATTACCGGTGTCTAGGCCTTGTTGATATTGATTTAATACATCATAAACCGCTTTTTGTTGTGCCGCTACCGCAGAGATGGATGAAAAAGAAAAGCCCCCTACCGTCGCGGTGTTGCTCACTCTGGCCTCAGCCGCATTAGCGCAGGTTGTAACCGTCATAGAAAGCGCAAATAAACTGGCCATCGTATATTTATTTAATATGCTAATCTTCATTAAAGCTCCTGTTGATTTTAAGGGTCGCTGATTCAAACCCAAAGCTGCGCTCATAAAAAAATTCATGAATAAGCCTATTCATTATAAGCAATTCTTGCTTATATGCAACGACATTAAAAATAACTAAAATTTAAAGTCATTTTTCATGCTTTTGAAAAAACATCAATTGCTTTTAGATTGTAGACAGCTAAAAAAATTTAGCCAGGCATGACTATACTTTCTCCATTGACCATGTTAATCACTGATCCTGATTCTGACTCTATACCACAAGAGTAAAAAGTAATGGACTGTGTTGTATTTTTGACTTCTTTTTTCAGTTGTCGTAATTTGTATTCGGCAACAGTGAGAGGAAGTCTGGCAGCGCTATAGGCAAGCTCTTGCTTTTGTACAGCGATTTTAGCCATTCTTTGGGGGCCATCATTGACTGCGCGTTCCCTCATTTTCTGTTGATTGACTTCCTTGGCTAGTTTGAGGTTATAACTTTCTTTCGAAATATTGTCGCGCTGAGCCTTTATTTCTTCAAGGCGAACACCATGGTCGTTTATTCCGAGCTCTAACTCATAAGCTCCCAGTGCTTCAGCCCGTGCTTGGCGTGCAGCGCTAATTTGTGCAGAGAGCGATTTGTCACATACATTAAATTCAGCGCGTAAAGTTTGAACCTGGCTAATGGCGTCTTCAATATTCAGTGCGATTGCGATTGCATACGCTTTTTTTCTCTGCTGGTCCAATTGATCCCTGGCATCATTCAAGGCTAATCTAGCTAGAAAAACAAGTTGATTCTTTTTTAATTCAATCAGATCAAGTTGCCAGATGACATGATCTGATTGGATTTCTAAATAATCCAGATCAAATTTCATGAAAGGCGTTAAAGGCGTTTCTAGGGCGTCACATTTTTCAATCATCTTGTCTATGTCTTCGTTGATTTTAAGCCATAACTCTTTCAGTATTACACTCTGAGTAGAAAGTACTTCACTCGACTCGCAAGCTATAGGACATCTTTCTTTTTCTAAATTTATTTTTAAGTCTAGGTATTGAGATTTGCAGGCATTCAGCTCTTCAATCTCCGTATAAATTTTATTTTTTATATTGTAAATTAATAAACAATCTCGTTTAATTTCAGTGATGATAATATCTCGTTTTACTTGCGCTAATTTATCAAAATAATATTGCATTAAATATCTATTTTCAAATAAAGTGGATTCTGTAAAAACTGTTAATTTTTTTTCTTTTTCTTTATTCATTGTGATCCGCTTATCATAAGGCCGAATATCTTTTTGTTCTCCTTTGAAAAGGTCCTCGTTTATGAAGCACTCTTTCTTTTTTCTTAAGAGCTGAAGAAGAGATAATTCATCGTCTTTTATTTTCTGTGTTTCGCTACATAGCTTTTTATATTCCTCAAAGATAATGCCTTGTGAGGCCCTATATTCCTCAAAGTGATCTGGGTATCCACGCATTAGCTGATCTGAGACTTGACAAAGATGAAGAAGCCCAAATAGCTCTAATATATTTAGGGGTTTTTTTGATGCAGCAAGATTAAATTCATTAATGAGACAATGGTCGGAACAGACTGACTGCATAGGGTTATTCCATTTTTTAATAATTTGTAAATTATATGCTTTAAAATTATTATTTTCAATGCCGTTACAGTAGTAACTACTCAGACCCCCTATCTAAAAATAAGTGCAGCAGCATAGCCCGAGCTGGGCCAGCCATTTAGTTGGGTGATTTTATTGTTTAAGCGCTGAAGGGATTAAAGGGGTTGCCGTTGCAGGCATCTCTGAGCGCATCAAAGATATTCAAGCCTTGCTTGTTCGCAGTTGAAACAAACCCGCTAATCCGGCAAAAGTATTTCGCACCTTCATCGCTGCGGAAGCAGCTTGAGATCTTCTGCTTGACCTTGTTCATGCGAATGTCTTGTTCGCCCTGATTATTTGTGAATGGAATCCCAGAGTTAGAAGCCGCATTCAGCAGCCTCGAAACAGAATAAGTCCTACGCCCCAGCGTATTTTAGCTCCATAATTAAGCGAGCGGCATGTTAAACCTGGCGCGAGTGAAAAAATTCATGAAAAACTGCTTGACAGGGGATGGGTGGATGGTGCAGAATAAGCCCCATCTTGTTCGGTGGGCTGTCGCCAAGCGGTAAGGCACTGGGTTTTGATCCCAGCATACCTAGGTTCGAATCCTAGCAGCCCAGCCAATTTTCTGGGGTAGAGCATGAAGCGTATTGTTTCTGAATTAATGTTGTTTAGCGGAAATGCAAACCCTATGCTGGCTCATGCCATTGCCGGGCAATTGGGTGTTAATCTGGGTAAAGCGATGGTGAGTCGTTTTTCTGATGGCGAAACCCATGTCGAAATCAATGAAAATGTTCGCGGACGTGATGTCTTTATTATTCAACCGACTTGTCCTCCTGCCAATGATCATTTAATGGAATTAATGGCTATGGCTGATGCGGTACGGCGCTCTTCGGCTTCACGAATTACAGCGGTGGTACCTTATTTTGGTTATGCACGTCAGGATCGCCGCGTGCGTTCATCTCGTGTTCCTATTACTGCACGTGTTGTTGCAGATATGCTGACATCAGTGGGAGTTGATCGTGTTTTGACGGTCGATATTCATGCGGAACAGATTCAAGGTTTTTTTAATATTCCTTTTGATAATATTTTCGGTTTGCCCATTATGGTGGACTATATTCGGCAACAAAATTTTTCTGCACCTCCTGTTGTCGTATCTCCTGATATGGGTGGTGTTGTGCGGGCTCGCGTTTTGGCAAAAGCGCTTAATTGTGATTTGGCTATTATCGATAAGCGTCGCCCTCGTCCTAATGAAGCACAAGTCATGAATATCATTGGTGATGTTCAGGGACGGACGTGTTTGATTGTAGATGATATTGTCGATACTGCCGGCACTTTATGCAAAGCCGCAAGTGCTTTAAAAGAGCAGGGCGCCTCTGAAGTCTTTGCGTATTGCATCCATTCTGTTTTATCGGGGGCTGCGGTTGCTAATCTTGAATCCTCTGTCATGACCCAATTGGTGGTGACAGATTCGATTCCTTTAACTTCGAGTGCTCAAAAATGTGGTAAAATAAAGCAACTCTCTTTGGCTTCTTTATTATCAGAAACCATTCGCCGGATTAATAGTGAAGAGTCGGTGAGTGTTTTGTTTGAAGATCTGAAAGAATCTTAGAGATCAAAAAGCGGGATTTGCGCGCGATTATAAAATTTTTGTAAACTCATATTGTCCAGAGTGTTCTGTTTTGAGGCTGCCAATATCTTTGACGCGGCGGGTACCATCTTTGAGGCGTTCGATGAAGACGACGATATCGATGGCTTCAGTGATCAAATAATGAGGAATGCTGATTGAGATTTCGCGAATTAAATCTTCCAGGCGATAAGGGGTAGATTCAACACTATTTGCATGGAGGGTGCAGATGCCTCCGGGGTGACCGGTGTTCCAGGCTTTGAGTAATTCTAGGGCTGCGCCATCACGAACTTCGCCCACAATGATGCGGTCAGGGCGCATGCGAAGTGAGCCTTTGACAAGGTCTCGCATCGAAACCGTTTCGCTGGTGTTTAAAGTAACAATATCTTCTGCAAGCACTTGTAGCTCTGGCAAATCTTCCAAAACTAAAATACGTTCTTGCGTCCCACTTAAGATATCCAATAATGCATTGGTAAAGGTTGTTTTTCCTGAACTTGTCCCCCCTGCAATAATAATATTTTTATGATTTAACACCGCTTCTTTTAGAAATATAGCCTGTTCAGCTGAAAGGATTTTTTTATTGACATAATGATCCAGTCCAAAAATTTGAGTCGCTCGTTTTCGAATAGAAAAAGTCGGTTGGGTGACGACGGGTGGAATCCAGCCTTGAAATCGTGCACCCAGAAAAGGAATATCCGTTGCAATCATGGGTGATTTTTCATGAATGACTTGATTTTTATAGCTGGCAACTAATTTAATAATGTTTTCACTTTGACTTAAAGGGACAATAATGCCGGTTTTAACTTTTCCTTGAGTGAGGCGTTCGATAAAGAGTTCCCCATTCGGATTTAACATGATTTCAATAATGCTGGGGTCATTAAAGTAGCCCATGATTGTGGGGCCACATGCGGTTTCCAGCATGTCTAGATAGCGCTGTTTGGCAAGATTAGCGTATTTCATTTGCGCTACTCCTTAAAGGTCGATTTGAGTTTGCTTAAGGTTTCTCGAGAGATTCCTTCATTTTGCATTTTCACCGCTTTATTGAGCTCGGAGAGCTCTTTGTTGACTCCCGATAAATTCGGGGCGGCAGTGCTTCCTCCCGATACTGAAACAGAGGATCCACTGACATTCGTGGCGGAAGCATGTCCTCCCGAAATGGCAGAGGCAGCTGAGGTTGTGCCTTGTAATTGGGTTGCTGCTGCGAGGGGAGAGGCCATGCTGGATAGGTTGCTGGTCACCGTGATACTGGGTGCACTTGAAGGGCTTGAGCCTGAGGAAGAGGGGAATAAAACACCTCCAAAATGACCCACTACTTCAGCGACAATGGAAGGAACTTTCCAGGTTAAAATAGCAATAATAAGTGTTGCAAAAAAGAGTCCAAGTGGTTGATCCAATGTGGTGGTGTTGCTGTAAGAAGTGGGGTTGAATGTCGCCCAGACGCTGATTCCAATACCTACAATTAAAATCACAGCAAATATTTTTACTGCGGCTTTAAGCAAGTTTTGAATCGCCGTGCTCAGAAAGTCTTCCGTTAGGCCAAACGCTCCAAAGGGTAAAAATAAAAGTGAAATGAGCGCAAGAATATAAAAAGACGTCACTAATAAAATGATCTGACAGGCAATGAGGGCAAAGAGGGTTAAAATTCCAAAACCTAAAATTAAATAAATGGCGGTAATTCCAAAATTAGTTGAGCCATATTGTACCGCTAAGGACAGGAGTGAAATCGCACTGTCAAAACCATATTTCCATAATAGGTCTGGGCTAAAAATTATTTTTGCAGCGCCTGAGCCGACGCCATGTAAACTGATTTGCGTCAAGCCATTAACCAGAATGCTCAATAAGCTGGCATAGTTCGTTATGATATAAAAAATGAAGCCGAGCTTGATGATTTTAAATAGAAACTGTCCCATTAACTCTTGCTGTTTTAGTGCCCAGATTAGGCCGAAAAAAGCAATTTCAAGCGCAGCTAAAACATAAAAAAGCTGCATTGCATAATGGCTCATCATGGCAAATAATTGCAATAAATGATTGATATACGTGTTTTGAATGGTGTCAAAAATAAAAGGGCTGATCGTAGTTTGTCCGTCCATTATTCGTATCCTGATGCGTTATCGTTTGACGAATTATCTTGGTTTTGAGTCGGAAATTCAGTGAGGGGTGGATTGCTATTTTGATCATTACTTTCTGTTTGGGATAATTTCTTGTAACTCAAGTTTTTAAATGTTTTCATTGCAGTGATCGTGTTTTGCTGAGCCTGTGCGCCCATTGTATTTCCTGAGGAAGATGAGGAAGAGGGGGCTCCTGGTGCATTAGCTTGGATTGAAGGGGGCGTCGTTGTGGTCCCGGGTAATGAATTAATGCTGGGATCAATCGGTGAGTCTGCGTAAATACAAGCGCTATAAGCTAAAGTCAGAAAGGCAAGATTACGGATGGCCCACATTATTAGTGCCCTCGCTGTAAGGTGGAAGAACAATATCTTTTGTGACCATCACCGAGAATTGATACCCTGCATTAATAATAATATTAGGCTGAATATTTAAGCTTTGTGTGGCAATTTGTGTTCCAACTTGTGATGCGCCTTGGCCCATGCTTTGCAATGCAGATGCACTTAATACACTGCCTGCAGAATTGCCATTATTCGTACAACCATTCGGGCCACAGCTAGTTGAATTATTCGTGTTTAATTCATTTGTGGCAACCAAAGCAGGCAGGCTAAAGACGGCTGATAAAACAGCACTGCCAATAATGCGACCCCAATGATTATTGACATCATCTTTGAAGCCGGCAGTGCCCATCGCATCCGTTCCTTCCTGATTGGGAAGTAAAATAGATGTGCCATCAGGACGAATCAGTCGAGTAAACTTTACCTGAACTTGATCTTGACCAAATGAAACTGTTGAATTGTAAGAGCCAATCAATCGGGATCCTCGTGGAATAAGCAAGTATTGTCCGCTAATGGAATCATAGACATCCTGGCTGACAATTGCAGTGACGGTACCCGGTAAGTTAGTCGAAATTTTAGATTGAAGAAGCGCTGGAATGACACTTCCTGCTTGTAAAATATAAGGAGAAGCGGGGTATTGGACGGTATTGTCATTGTAAATTGCTTTGCTGGGCTGGCTGGTCAAGAAATCGAGTTTTTGACCTTGCATATTTTGTTGTTGATAAGTATTGTCGGTCCCATTTTTAGATGTATTGTCAGCATCTTTTTTTCCTGTAGTTGAATTTTCAGGCTGCTGATTGCTGGGAGGGGGAGCGCCACCTGCAAAAAAGATCGAACTGGATGCCGCTTCCTGAGAAAAAGGAGAGGGTTGATTGCTGGCAGTATTCAGGCCCTGTTGTCGCATTTGCATGAGTTGTTGTTGAAGGGTTTGCTGTTCAGTTTGTAGGGCTGAAATTTGATGTGCAGCGGCAGGGCTGAGTCCATTAACATCCCGATTCAACATGCTATTGATTTGATCTCCTGCGCTGTAGCTTGAAGGTAAGCCTGAGACATTTCCCGGTGGAGTGCCTGCTAGGCCGGAGCCTGAGCGTGTTGTTGTGCCCCCTCCCATATTAGCAGGGGCCTGATCCAGAGAATTAATCAAAATAATTAAAATAAGGACAGCTAAAACACCTGCAATCGCGATGATCAACTTTTTATTCAAGGTCGCAACAGCGGGCTTAATCTTGCTGAGTAAGGAAGTGGACACTTTTTTTTCATCAGTCATCGTGACTAGCCTTCATTATGTTGAATTTGAACAATGGTTTGGCCTGTTTTTTCGACTCCAGTTTGAAGTCGTGCTTTTTGTAGTACCACATCGGTAATGATATAAGGGGAGCGATAGCGCCAATTCACCATAGTCCCATAGTTACCATTATTATCTGCAACATAAAGAACGGGCATTTGTGCTGCGGTATAGGTTGCGGGTAACTGGATATAGGTTTGCCTGCCATCATTAAAGATACGGACAGGATACCAATCTGGTTTTGAGCCTTCAGAAAGAGAATAGGCGTAATTAAAGTCTAATTTATTTAAGTCAATGCTTGGGCTATTTGAAGGTGCGTTTGCAAAGGGATTGCTGAGCGGGCTTGCATTGCTGGATGCATAAGTCACCATATTATTGGGATAATTCCAATTAACTGCTGCCATATAGCTAGAATCAGTCGATTGTAAAACCAAATGATACACGCGCTGATCTGTGGTAATAATCACGGTATTGTTTAAGCCGGATTGATTTGGTTTAATTAAAATATGTTGAGTTAAGGTATCCCCGCTGCCGCTATAGGTTTGGGCAATTTGCCAACGTAGGGTATCCCCGGCTGCTTCAGAAATCAGTTTTTCACCTGGCTGTAGCGCCACATCCGTAATTTTAAGAGGTGCACAGTAAATCGTATAAAGTGAGCCATCTGTATAGTTATAAGTCATCATCGAATTAAAAAAACCGCTACTGGTCGGTTGAGCCGTGGCTTGTTGATTTGCATAATCTACCGCTGCAGTGGGCGAGCTAAAAGCAGGGGTCTTTGCAAGCGTTGTTGGAGAGGGTTCTGGCATCAATTGGCCTGGCATCGGGACGGGAACATATTGTGTAATGATTTGTTTTACAGTGCCAGGGGGATTGGCTTGAACATAAACAGCGGGTGAATTTTGTCCCAGATTGACATTGGTCGATTGTAAGCCGCTATCTGTAGTGGGTGCCGCTGCACAAGCGCTTAGCGTTGCAAGTGGAATCAGAATGATTAAGCTTCTAAAAAGGGGTGAAAATGTCATGATGATGAGCCCTCATTGTTAATACTAAAGAAAGTTATTTTTAAGCCAAATGGGTTTTTAAGTAATTCGACTTGATTGCCTGGAGGGCTGCCCTGCGTGATCGTAAAGATGCCGCTTTGAGTGATTTGGTTTTGGGTTTGCCCCTGATTATTATAGCTGGTCACCGTCCAGGTAAACCGAATTGATTGATCACTCACGACATTAAAATTATTGATTTGAACAGACTTGGTAGTTTGCCCTAATGATTGCAGGGGGTTGGTGTTTTGTGCATATTGTGTGAGTTGTGCTACAGCCTGGCCGCTTACAAAGTCAAAAGCATTAAACCAGTTTTGTCTTGCGATCACAGGATCGATTGGAAGAGACATGATATTGGTAATAAATTGATTGATAAAATAGGCTTGCTCTGCAGAAGTCGTTTTCAGGGTTTGTGGTAAATGAATCAGCTGGGTTTCTTGATTAGGGGTAACTTGTGCAACATAAACGTATGTTTTTTTCATGCTGAAAAAACCCATAAAAAGAAGGAGAAATAAAATAAGCACGATGAGTGAAAGGATGCCAATTTTTTGCCAATTTTGAGCCTGCGTTCGTGCATCGCCAATGCGCGCCGACCATTCTAGATAAGCTTGTTCATAGGGGGTGAGATTATTCGAAGCAGGTTGGTTTTTGGGGGTTACTTGAGTCATGCTTATTTTTTCTCCATGAGCAGTCCGATATTTTGGACAAAACCATTTGGAAAGACATTCGCGCCGATGACACGAACACTCGGTGACATCAACTCCAATGCTGAAAATAATAAAATAATAAAGCTGCTCACGAGACAAAAAAAGCTCATGAGTCTCCAAAATTGAGCGGCTTTGAGGTGGATGCCAATTTCTTGATCTTCTGTTTGCATTGCGCGTTTAAAGGGTGTGTTGATCTGACCGTAGGAATACGAAATCATATCACGTTGCGTGGTTAAATCAGACATATTGTCCCCTTTCTTTTAAAATTTTTACAGCCCAGTTTAATTTTTTGTATTCTAAATAGCGGATTAAAAAGTTTTTATCCCCTACTTCATTGTGGAGATTGAGTAAAGCGACTTTATCTTGAGGGCGACTTACGCTGCAAATTGCGAGCGCCAGCGGTGAGAGATTTAAATCAAATAAAGCATTTCCATAGTGCGACTCAAAATAATACTGACGTTTGGGCTCAGCATGCGCAATGATATTGATTTGTTTATCATTGAGGCCAAGGGCAATATATTTTTCTTGAATATTGGGCTCTAGTGCACGATCATTGGGCAGAAAAATCCGAGAGGGGCAAGATTCTAAAAGGCTGGAAGCGATGCTCGAACTGAGTGTATCATCAACAGATTGTGTGGCAAAAATAACAGAAACATTGAGTTTTCTTAAGGTTTTTAGCCACTCTTTAATTTTGCTTGAAAAAATGCTGTGTTCCAGGAAAAGCCAAGCTTCATCGAGAACCAGTAAAGTAGGGCGTCCATCAAAATTTTTCTGCAAGGCGTGGAAAATATAGCTGAGTACAGGCGGAATAATTTCAGGTGTTTGCATCAGCTCTTGCATTTCAAAACATTGAAAGCGTTTTGTTTTAAATGTTTCATGATCGGCATCCAGAATATTGCCATAAGCGCCGGCGAGGCAGTAAGGTTCAAGAGCCAGGCGAATTTTCTGATTTTGAACCAAGGCAGATAATCCAGTCAGGGTACGTTGATGCTGGGGTGCATTTGCAAGATTGGAGAGAGCGTCCCAAATATTTTCTTTGAGTTCAGAATCGATCTCAAGTTTTTCATTTTTAAGTAATTCAAGGAGCCATTCTGATGCAAAAATACGTTCGTTTAATTGATCAATTTTGGCCAGAGGTTGAAAAACTAAGCCGCGACTATCTTGCGAACCCACATCATAATATTCACCGTTGACTGAAAGCGTCGTTGCTAAAAAACTACCGCCTTTATCAAAAATAAAAACTTGTGCATTTTCATAGCGTAAAAATTGCAAGGCCATGATATTTAAAAAGACAGATTTTCCGGAGCCGGTGGGGCCAATAATCATTTGGTGGCCGACATCTCCAACATAATTTGAGAAGCGAAAGGGTGTATTACCGGCAGTTTTAGCATACATAAGCACGGGTGCTTTAAGATGTTCATTGCGCGCGGGGCCTGCCCATAATGCTGAAAAAGGGATCAGATGGGCTAGGTTTAAACTGTGAATTAAGGGCATGCGCACATTCGCATAAACTTGGCCTGGCAAAGAGGACAGCCACGCCTCAACGGCATTGATGGATTCGTTCGTTGTGACAAAGCCCAGTCCATTGATAATTCGTTCCACTTCGCGTAGTTTTTCTTCTGCAACTTGTAAATCGGAATCCCAGACGGTCACCGTTGCCGTGTAATATCCAAAAGAAACAAAATCATCCGCTAATTCCTGTAGCGCAGCATCGGCATCTTGTGACTTACGCATAGAGCCAGAATCAATCATGGCGCTTTCGCTTTTGGAAATGGTTTCAGACAGAAGAGTCAGCATGCCTTTACGTTTAGCAAACCATTTTCGGCGATAGTTTTTGAGTTCCTTTTCGGCATCCATTTTATCGAGCGGTAAAAAACGCGTCATCCATCGATATTCCAGAGGCAAATGATTTAATTGATCTAAGATGGCGGGCACGGAACTAGAGGGGAATCCCATAATGGAAAGGGTTTTGAGATATTGATCGCCTAGTTTAGGTTCAAGTCCGCCAGTGAGCGGGCTGTCAGCAAGGACTCCATCGAGATAAACAGGGACTTCAGGTACGCGGACCGGATGATAACGATGCGAAATCGTACTGTGGAGATAAGTCAGGGTTTCTTGATCATCTAGTTTGGCTGTTTCAAACATGAAATCTTTCATGATATCAAAGAGGCGGTCAACTGTAATAGAGAAAAAATCTAAAGCTTTTGCATAGTTTTGTTCAACGTTTTTTTGAGTCGTTTGTAAAAAAAGTTGTGAAAGTTTGGTTGCTGTTTCTTTGGGGGGAAGATAAAGAAAGGTCAGATAATAGACGCTTTCATAATGATTTCCACTGCTTTCAAAGCTATCCCGGCGTTCGGCATCAATCAACCAGGAAAGCGGATCAGGGAAATGGCCTTCTTCAGGATATCCAAGTGCTTTTTTGCGGCGAGCCTCAATAAACATGGCCCAGCCTGAACCCAGGCGCTTTAAAGCATTATTGAGGCGTGCTGTCGCAGCGACGAGTTGTGGAGGGGTGGAAGACTCCAAGTCCGGTCCGCGGAAGCCAATCGTACGTTGAAAAGAGCCGTCTTTATTGAGAATGATTCCTTCTGCCACCAATGCCGCCCAGGGCAATAAATCACTGAGTCGATGGGTGGAAGATTGGTATTCTCGTAGATTTAACATGTCAAATGCCGTAGTAATTTTTTTGTTTAATATGTCGCATAATCACTTGTCCACAATAGGCGTCTTTTTTAGTGAGTGCAGCCATGACGATTTGGATGACAGCACAGATTGGGATGGCATAAAAAGAGTGAAGTCCAAGTGTTGCGGCAGCTGCAAATGTGCCATTCAAAAGACTGAACGTTCGCGGTGCACCTGCCATCAACAAGGGGGTGGTTAAAGAGCTATGAATTGCAATTTGATAGCCGGGAGTGCTCATTAACTGGGGACTCCTGTTCCGGGTTGAAAGACCGTTGCGACGATGCTGGCTGCCGTAAAGGCAATGGCTAATCCAAAGACAATTTGAAAGAGGCGTCGCACACCGCTACCCGATTCGCCAAAAGCAATTCCAAATCCGGCAATAATAATCGCAATGGTACCGACAATTTTAGCGACGGGTCCAGAAATGGAGTCCATAATCATTTGCAGCGGGCCTACCCAGGGCATACTTTGTCCGCTGCCATCATCTGCGAAGGCATAAGGTGTGGCCAGTAATAAAAAGCAGAATTGATAAATTCGGGTTAGGTGGGGTGAAGTTTTTCTAAGCATAATAATACTCCTCTATAAATGATTTGTGTGATGTAAAACTTTCCATGCAGCTCCAAGATAAATCAACATTGACCATAATGTCAAGACAACTGCTGCATACATCAAGACAAGTCCGATCATGATCAAGCTGTTCACACCAGTAGGTTGTGAGATTAAAATGAGTAAGGCGATCATTTGTACGACGGTTTTAATTTTTCCAATTGCAGAAACTTTAACCACGGCGCGTTCGCCAATTTCAGCCATCCATTCTCTTAGGGCGGAAATGACAATTTCACGACATACAATGACAATACCTGGGACAACCATCCAAGGAGTTGGATATTGTGAAACCAATAGAATTAAGGCTGTAGCGACCATCAATTTATCCGCAACAGGATCTAAAAAAGCGCCAAAAGCAGAGGTCTGCTTAAGTTGTCTTGCCAAAAAACCATCTAACCAGTCGGTGATGGCTGCCAGTAAAAAGAGAAAAGCCGCAATTAATCGGGCATAATGAAAAGGCAGATAAAAAATCACAAGAAAAAAAGGAATCAAGATGATGCGAGACCAGGTCAGGGTATTGGGGATATTCAGTCTGTGCATTTTTATCTTTTCAGCTTGTATTTTTATTTGATTATATCGCTTTAAATTAGAAAGGTATAGCGTGTTTAGCGTGAAGTGATTGACTATTTAAAGGTCATGGCCTAGAATGTTCTAAATATAGTCTATTATAGGTTTTATTATGTTTATTATTAGGTTGCTCTCTTTGGGTTTTTTGAGCTTGCTTCTATGCGGGTGTGCCACTTCTTCTTCATCCAAAAATAATGCCCAGTTGGCTGAGATAGACACTGAATTAGCCGTTTTGGACTTGCATCAAAATCAGGCGGAGCAGGCAAAAGTCCACCTGCTGGATGCGGTTGCGCTTGCGCCCAATGATGCAATGGTTTTGGCGGGAGAGGGTTTTTATGATTTGAATATTCATGAAACAGCTAGGGCGGCGCTGTTTTATCATGAAGCGATTGCCGTGGCGCCCCATAATCCTGAAATTCAAAATGATTATGGGGCGTTTCTTTTTCAGACACAACAATTTTCTCTGGCCTTGCCTTATTTTTTGAAGGCAGCCTATAGTTCTGATAATTTATATGCAGGGGAAGCATTTGAAAATGCAGCATTGTCCGAATTAAAATTAGGAAATTCCAGTTTGGCAAAGTATTATTTTTCAGAGGCAACTTTGCTGCAGGCTTCGCAAAGTTAATCAATATTAAGAAGACTTTTTTGATCGGCGCCGTTGATCTAATAATTGAGAAAAAAGAGTCCTTAAGTGTTCCCCTACTTCTGGTTTTTCACCCAGTAAGTCTAAGGTTTCGGAGGTTGATTCGATCGTTGATAAACATTCGCGTCGGGGTTCTTTGCGTAGTTCTTTATAGAGCGATTTGCGTTGTGGGGTCAGGATGGCACGGCGTAGTTTCAGTAGCCAGGCATTCCGCCACCAGAGGGATTTCGCTTGACTCCAGGTTCCATCTAAAAGAACAATGCCTTCGAGATGTTCGGGGGTAGCGATGGGCGCTCCTTTTTGAGAAACAAATTGTAAGGGTTGCGGGCGAGCTCCTTCACTTTTGATGCCGCTTCCTAAATAAAGAACGGCCCAGTGGCTAGGGTCAGCCTCTTTTTGTCCCAGGGCAGCAGCTAAGTTTCGCCAGGATAAGCCGATTTTAAGGGTTGAATTGGGTAGGGCAAGATGCGCCAGGCGTGCACTGCCAATTTCATGGTCTGGTTCTTGAGGGTGCTGCAAAATCAGGACATGAAGGCGAGTGTCTTGAGGGCGAATTTCAGCGCAGACACAGAGTTCAATTGGTTTTTGACATGTTTCACAATGCATAGTGTTGATTTGCGTGAATCGCATGATGGGAATAAAGGCTGTCAGCATAAGCTGTATTGCGTTTTCTTGTCAAGAATGTTTATAATCTTATTTCTTTATTATAACTGGCTTAGGCCTTTGGGGTTTGCTATGACAACAGCGCGTTATCAAAAAGGATTGGACACCATGCGGGAACATCTTGGGTCAGATGCAGACCAATATGTTGCTGCCATTGCGGAAGTCGCTCCCTTGTTTTCCAGGGTAAATGTAGAATTTGCTTTTGGCGATATTTATGGCGATGGCAGTAACGTGCTGGATCAAAAAACCAAAGAGCTGGTGACTTTAGCGGCGTTGACTGTTTTGGGTTACGCCATTCCACAGTTAAAATTGCATGTTGGCTGTGCCTTGCGCTGTGGTGCAAGTAAGGAGGAAATTGTCGAAGTCATTACGCAGATGCTGGCTTATTGTGGATTTCCTGCAGCCACAAATGCCATCATGACCGCGAAGGAAGTCTTTAAAGAACAGGGGCTATTATAATCGGGTTGAGTTCGGTCCATTTTTGGAGGTCTTTCGGCAATAGGCTGCCTCGTTTTGCGCGCTCACTGTGGAAGGCTTCTAAATCTGAAAATTTAAGGATTTTTGATTTTTTCGCAGTGACGACTTCCAAACTTTGGTTCGGGCTTAAAATGATAATTTTGACTAAGGCATCCTGGCCATTTTGCCATTCTTCTTTTTTGATTTGAATCAGCTTATTGCCTTTTCCTTTTGCAAGAACAGGGACTTCCGTAATAGGATATATCAAGATGCGATGGGTCTCTGTAATCAACAAGGCAAGTGCATTTTCTTCATTGATTTTGACGGGCGTAATGGGGACGGCGCCTTTGCTCAGGCTGATTTGTGCTTTTCCTGCTTTGTTTTTCGTCATCATGTCTTCAATGGTTGTGACATAGCCATAGCCTTCATTGGTGGCGAGAAAGACTTTTTGATTGGGTTCGCCGCCCAGCATTTCAATAATCTGGCTTCCGGATTCAAGATTAAAGTGACTGCTTAAGGGTTCGCCCTGTCCACGAGCGCTGGGTAATTTGTGAGGGTAGCTCGTGTAAGTACGTCCCATATTATCAAAAATAATTAAAGGTTGGTTGCTTTTGGCTGTCGTGCTTTTGAGATAGCTATCGCCTGCTTTGTAGGTGAGATTAGTGGGGTCAATATCCGTGCCTTTTGCGGCGCGGATCCAACCTTGTTTAGAGAGAATCACGGTCATCGTTTCGGTCGGCATCAGGACTTCTTCTCGTAATGCTTTCGCTTCAGCGCGTTCAACGATTTTGGTGCGACGTGGGTCTCCAAATTCTTTTTTGATCAAGCTGAGTTCCTCGCAAATTAAATTGAGGAGCAGGGTGCGTGAGCCTAATATTTTTTGTAAATGATCGCGTTCAGTCGCTAATTCTGCTTGTTCCGCGCGGATTTTGACTTCTTCTAATTTAGCCAATTGACGGAGGCGAATTTCTAAGATGGATTCCGCCTGAAGTTCTGACAAGCGAAAGCGTTGCATGAGTTCAGGTTTGGGTTCATCTGCTTCACGGATGACATGGATCACTTCATCAATATTGAGAAAAGCAATCAGTAAGCCTTCTAAAATATGGAGGCGAGCCAGGATTTTATCCAGGCGATGTTTCAAGCGCAGTTCGACGGTGGCTTCGCGAAACTCCAGCCATTCGTTGAGAATTTGAAGGAGATTTTTAACTTTAGGGCGGCCATTTAAGCCGATCATATTCAGGTTAACGCGACAGCTTTTTTCGAGATCTGTTGTGACAAAGAGGTGGTTCATGAGCGCGTCCGCATCAACGCGATTGGAGCGCATGACGATGACCAGTCGAATCGGTTGTGCATGATCGGATTCATCGCGTAAATCGATGATGAGAGGAAGCTTCTTAGCCCGCATTTGGTCTGCAATTTGTTCCAAAATTTTATTTCCAGAAACCTGATAAGGCAAAGCATGAATGATAATTTCATCGTCTATGACTTTATAACTCGCGCGCAGGCGAATTGACCCTGAGCCGGTTTCGTACATCTTAATAATATCTGCGCGCGGGGTAATGAGTTCTGCAGCGGTGGGGTAGTCGGGGCCGGGAATAAACCGCAACAGGTCAGCCGATGTCGCATTGGGATGTTTGATCAGATGCAAGCAGGCATCCAGTACTTCAGCCAGATTGTGGGGGGGGATATCGGTTGCCATGCCCACGGCAATGCCCATAGTGCCGTTCAAAATAATGTTGGGGACTTGTGCGGGCATCAAAGCGGGTTCAGTGAGGGTTCCGTCAAAATTGGGCGTCCACTCAACCGTGCCTTGTTCTAGTTCAGATAGCAGAAGTTCGGCATAGCGCGAGAGTTTGGCCTCGGTATAGCGCATCGCTGCAAAGGATTTGGGATCATCAATGGAGCCCCAGTTGCCCTGGCCTTCCACAAAAGGATAGCGATAGGAAAACGGCTGTGCCATGAGGACCATAGCCTCATAGCACGCAGAATCACCATGCGGGTGATATTTGCCTAGCACGTCACCAATGGTGCGGGCCGATTTTTTAGGTTTGGCTGTGTTTTTGAGTCCCAATTCACTCATGGCGTAAATAATACGACGCTGAACCGGTTTGAGGCCATCTGCAATACATGGGAGTGCGCGGTCAAGAATCACATACATTGAATAATCAAGATACGCTTTTTTAGTAAAATCATGGAGTGGAACGGTTTCGGTTCCATCAAAATTCAATGCTAAAGTTTCCATCTAAGAAAAACCTACTGTTTCTGTCTGTCCGTCATTATAGCAAGACTCATCCTGAAGGTGAAGGCATGTTTTTTAGCGAAAATTAAACCCAGCTTTGGCTTTGATTTCTTGCAAAAAAGGAATGGCTTTTTCACGCGCACGCGCAGCGCCTTTTTGCAGAATCGCGTCCACTTCAGCTGGATGGCTCATGTAATATGCAAATTTTTCGCGGGCTGGGGCCAGGTAGGTATCTAAAAATTCAAAAAGCAGTTGTTTGGCTTCGCCCCAGGCAATGCCATTTTGATAAGCTTCTGCGAGTACAGAAATTTGTTCAGGGCTGGCCAGGCTTTTATAAATGGAAAAAAGTGTGCAGCCTTCTGGGTCTTTTGGTTGGCCGGGCATGAGCGAGTTAGTTTTGATTTTCATGACGAGTTTGCGTAATTGTACAGAGTCAACAAAGAGGGGGATGGTATTTTGATAGGATTTGCTCATCTTGCGGCCATCTAAGCCGGGGAGGGTGGCGGTATCCGCATCCATTTTAGCCTCTGGAAGGCGGAAGGTATCGCCATATAAATGATTAAAGCGTGCCGCAATATCACGCGCCATCTCGATGTGCTGGATTTGATCTTTTCCCACAGGAATGTGATGAGGATTAAAGAGTAGAATATCCGCACTCATGAGAATGGGGTAAGAAAAAAGACCCATCGTGATCCCATGATCAGGATCCGCTTCGCCAGATTCCGCATTTTTAGCGACTTGATCTTTATAGCCATGCGCACGATTCATCAATCCTTTTGCAGTGACTGAGGTCAAAATCCAGGCCAGTTCAAAGGTTTCGGGCACATCGCTTTGGCGATAAAAAATGACTTTGTCAGGGTCCAACCCCAATGCCAGCCAGGTGGCCGCAACTTCTAAAATATATTGCGCCCGCAATTTGGGATCCCACAGCTTTATTAGAGAATGGCCATCCGCCACAAAATACAGGGCCTCAATATTCTCCTGCATTTGATAGGAAAGTGCAGGTTTAAAGGCACCCAGGTAATTTCCGAGGTGAGGCATTCCGGTTGGCGTAATGCCGGTGAGAATAATTTGTTTTGTGTTCATGTATGTTCTGTTTGAGCGGGGATATTTATTTTAATGCTTTAGCCTGTTTTTAGAAAGGGTTTTTTAAAAAAAGGATCTCCTATTGGCTGGCTTTGCTCAAGCCCCTTGAAGTTGTGGGCTGCTTGCAATCAATGCAGTTAAATCATTTTCCATTTGGGTGCATCCATTTTTCCAAAATAAGAGAGATTCTATGCCTACACGATCAGGTCGTCTTCGTTGGCTTGCAACCTCTCGAACTTCAGCCAAAATTTGATCGACTGTCATCTTGGCGCTGATGACTGCCAAAACGCTATTGCATGCATCTCTTTTTGCAGAACCCTCAGGGAGTCGGTTAATCGTCTTGAGGAGGAATGCTGATATTTGGATGTAAGCAGCGCTTTTTCCAATCAGAGCATCCAGATCAGTCTGCATTTTAGTTTTGCCTTTTTTCCAAAACATAAGGGTATCCATACAGCTATGTCGCTTTATCCTAAGAACGGCATTTGCCAGAATTTAAAATATGCGATAATAGCCAGCAATGACCAAAATAAAGGGATTGCATGGGTAAGAAGCGCAAACGGAACAGTCACCCAAAAGGTGAGTCTAAAAAATCAATATTTGAACTGAGTGAAATATCAAAAAATGTGAGTTTGGCTGTTGACACATTTCGAGGCAAAGTCCAGGTTGAATGG
>CANJQG010000035.1 GCA_947476405.1 Thiotrichales bacterium | reverse complement strand
CTGTCTATTGCTGATTTCGTGTTCTTCTTGGATAAGGTCAAATTCTTGTTGGGTTGCATCTTTCATTTCACCGAAAACATCGATTTCAACGCTGCGTTTCACGTTAATATAAATCAACGCAACTTCAACGCTTGTTTTTCGTTCAGCACAAGCGAAAGCGTCTTCAATAAATTCAATTTGTGCGCCTAATTTTTGCAATTTTATTATCAAATCTTGTCGGCTTTTGGTGCAAGGGTTTTTGATGGTTTCTGCGTTTAACAGGCAAACGATTTGGCCACAAAAAAGGATATCAATTGCTTTGTGTAGGTGCTTGTCTCCATCAGAAAAAGGAAAGTTTGCGATCACCAAGTCATAATGCGCGCCGCCAGCATAGCTTAAAAAATCGCTGTCGATCACTGAAACTTGATCCATGCTGTTTAAAACTGCTTGCAAATCCTGCTCAAGTTCAATCGCATCTATTTCAAAGCTTTTATCCCAGGTTCTGAATTTCCCCCTAGTGCTTGAAAATTCGTTTGTATAGTAGTGAGTCTCCAAAGCTTTGATTAAATCGCCTTTTCCTGCGCTAGGTTCAAGAATTTTTTTGACTTTAGAAAATTTTACTTTATCAAACATGCGGTGGGCTAGGGCTTCCGGTGTTGGGTAGAAGTCTTGGTTGAACATGGTTTTCTCCTTTGGTAGTTTAAAAAAATCATTCCCCCTGGGCGAAAAAAGAAAAAACGAAGTTGCATTTGTGCAAGCTCTGGCTCAAGGGCGGATGACGCAGGAAGGAGTGCATTTCACCCTTGAACCAGGGCGACAAATGCTATGCTTGGGAAACCAGGGGGGATGTTGTCTGGTTTTCAATTCAAAACTTGCTTGATTAGTGATTTTGGATTGCTTATGATGGACTATAAAAACGCATAATTTTGGAGGAGCTGTTATGGCTTTAGGTGCTAAAAAAATACGCACTACCGCAGACAAAGTGCGAACAGGCTGTCCTCGAGTGCTAGTGCCGTGTTATGAAGAGCCTGCTGTTCCTGGGCATCCTCAAATGATCACCCAACGTACTTTAATGCGACTTTCACACACTTCAAAAACAGGTGCTGTAAAAGGGCAATTGGCTTTGGCTGATACTCACGATGAATTACGTATATCTTCTGCTGCCATTACAGCGCCAGGTGGCGCTTCGAATATTGTTTTAGCCAAAATGAGTGCTGAAGTGCTGATTACTTTGCATGATGGCTCAACAGTTCGGGATTTTGTAGTATTTGACTTAAAGATCCCTGGGGCTGCATCGGGCATTTCCTATGACTATCTCCGTGATTTGTATAAAGGCAGAGACAATTTATATCCAGTTATTGAGTATTTTTATGATAAAGGGAGAGCGCTTGCCAACCCTGGGAATCACAAGCATGGAACAGAGCCGGGCTATGATCCAGATACAACAAAGCACGATCAACAGACTTTACACACAGAGCAGATGCTGGTCGCCTATCTTGCACATCCACAGGCATCAGAAATGTTAGTAGGGCGTTTAACCGCAGAGATACGAGGAAAGTATCCAGCTGCACAGGCAGCTAAAGTATATAATATGTCTTTGCATATGCACTCTACTAAAACATGCTGCGCACCTTGTGAATATAGCCTGTTAGGGTTGATGAATACCCCTAATGCAGTGAATTTGACAGCGGATGATGGAGCAGGCGGTGAAAAAACACTGCTGATTTTTTCTTTTATGCATCATTTCAAAAAGCAGTGTGCTAAACCCAATGAAGTGCTTTCGCTGACTGTTCCTAAGTCTTCACCTTTTCAATTATTTGTGACAGTGACAGCTGATAATCATGATATCAGCCATCAAGCGATTGCTGGAATATTCAGTAAAATGGCAGATCCTGAGGCAGAGGCTTATGATATTCATCTCAAGAGAGATCCTACCTCATATCAGCGGATTTTTACGACAAAATTTAGTGCGCCCTTTTATTATGATATGGCCGCACGCTTAGGATTGGCCGAGACTAACTTGTCAGACAAAACTGTTGCGATGAGTGGTTCGACTCAAACTAAAGGAAGTCCAGTTACAGCATCCAGAGTGCGTTCAGCTAGATGTGGTGAAGGAGATTTTTCTGATTTGATGGCGCGATTGGGTCTGTAATGATAATGTGCCAAAATACCGTTTTTTAAATTGACTCAAGGAGCGAAAATTGTTTGATAGTTTTACATTGGAAAATGGTGATGCACAGTCTATTGATGGATCTGTAGTAGAGCAAAATACTTTGGCAGAGGATGGCGTTGATACGACAACTGTTGTGAAAAAATCAAAGCCCAAAGAATCTGTAATTAAATCTGTCGATGAGCAGCAAAAGAAAAATGCTGAAAGATTAGCGGCACATTTACAGGTGGCGTTGGATGCTGCGCACAAGGAAGATGAAGAACTCTGTGCGCAAATCAGCGAAATTGAGGTCAAGCGTACAGAGGTTAAATCGTATGTGCGTTATTTACAAGATACTATTAAAGGCTGTTAATAAGTCTTTGGTCTAACGCGGCTATAATTCTTGGGAGCATGATGACGAAACAGAAAGGTCTCGGGACGATGCTGATCACCGGGGGCAGTCGCGGTATTGGCGCTGCAACAGCACGCCTGGCGGCCAAACAAGGCTATGCAGTGGCGATTAATTATCACAAAAATGATCAAGCTGCGATAGCGCTGGTTGCAGAGATTGAAAAAGCAGGCGGGTGTGCCGCCGCTTTCAAAGCAGATGTTGGCAATGAATCAGAGGTGAGCGCCTTATTTAAAGCGATAGATGAGCAATTAGGCCCGTTGACGGCACTGGTCAATAATGCGGGTATTCTGGAGGCACAAGCGCGGGTTGAAGAAATCAATTTTGCCAGATTGGAGCGCATTTTTAGAACTAATGTGATCAGCTATTTTTTGTGTGCTAAAGAAGCAATTAAGCGTATGTCTACAGCTAAAGGTGGCAAAGGCGGGGTGATTGTTAATGTCTCGTCCAGAGCTGCTTGTCTGGGCTCTGCGAATGAGTATGTCGATTATGCGGCTTCAAAAGGTGCGGTGGATACGTTCACAATAGGATTGTCACGAGAAGTGGCAAGCGAAGGAATTCGCGTGAACGCAGTGCGTCCTGGCTTTATTTATACTGAGATGCATGCAGATGGCGGAGAGCCTGGCCGTGTTGAACGTCTGGCGCCAAGTTTGCCGATGCAACGTGGTGGGCAGCCTGAAGAAGTGGCTGAGGCGATTTTGTGGCTGTTCTCAGATAAATCGTCTTATACGACTGGTAGTTTTATTGATGTGGCGGGTGGTCGCTAAGATTATGATAAAACCGCAACAGATATCCATCAGGATCTTGAATTGCAAACTGACGATTTCCTACGGCCCTATCTTTTTGCTGATACCACTTATCTTCAAGAGGCAGTACAAAAGCAAGTCCATGCTTTACAGCAGTCTGATACAGTGCCTCAATATCATCAATTTCAATCTGAAAATTAATTCCGCGTCCAAATGGTTTTTGCAGTTCCGCTGTGATCCATTGCCGCTCTGCGCCTAATTCTTCAATCATGATTTGTGCATTGCCTTTTTGCAGATAAGCAAATCGTTCTTCTTTGCGCTCAAATAGGATTTGGAAGCCTAAAATGTGGGTATAAAACTCTAGGGTCTCAGTAAGATTTGAGCAATATAGCTCAGGGACCAATCCAATGGGATTCATGCGGGAAGCTTGCCTTTGCTATATTCCTTTTCAGCTTTAGTAATGGCCGCTGCAACAGTGCCATCAAGATTATGGCGCTTTTTGCCTGCAATGACGGCTTCCAGATAATTTTTGCGTCCAGTCCAGATGAATAAAGCTGCTCCAAGAAGTGCGGATGAAAATTGAGGATGCAGACTGCGTATCTGTTTTTGAATGCCAATAGCCAGGGGAAGTGGTTTTTCAGAATTAAAAACTTGTGGATACTGTGCTTCAAGTTGCTGAATGATTTCATTGATTTGTTTGAAGCGGCCTTTAGGTTTCTTGGGAGCGAACTTTTCAGCTTCAAGTGATTTTTTTAGGCCTTCAAGCGCTTGAAAAGAGTTCAGCGTAACTGAGTCATTATTTTTCATTATGGCATCCAGGTTATTTTGAGCTATTATCCCACTTCCCAGCAAAAATGCCAATTGCCTGCTGTATTTGTTCGATGAAGATGAGTGTGTTAGGCTGTTATTAAGTCAAGTGGAGATAAATATGGGCCTTGCCGCATTTAAGAAAAGCTATAGCGAAATATTCGTCTCCTTAACTCAGCTAAATGGCGCGCAACAATGGCATCGGTTGCAGCGTCTTGACGAGCTGGGTGCGTTGGTAGAAAACTGGTTGGGGGATGTTTTTTATGACAGAGTGGAAGAGGAGCTGGATGATCCAGATGATAAATCCAATCAACGGTTGTGGAGTGAAGCCTGCGAAAAGATGTGCCGCAACGCAGAGGCACTCAATGAAATTCTACGCACAGGTGCGCAGGACTTTGTCATCATCAATAC
The DNA here is from genome assembly GCA_947476405.1 of Thiotrichales bacterium. Lineage (GTDB taxonomy): Bacteria > Pseudomonadota > Gammaproteobacteria > Francisellales > CACEW01 > JAJZUD01. Next base: position 14,159 of record CANJQG010000035.1, on the reverse strand, counting down.
CCCGAAGCTGACCGAGCAGGAGTGGGATAGGCTGCAGCTTGCCGAGAATTGGAAAGATCAACATGCCTTTAAATACTGGAGGCGACTGACAGCGCAGCGTTCTTTTTCTCAGATGTTGGATGAGCTGCAACTGAGCCAGGAAGCGTGCAAGGATATGTTTTTTAACAATGCAAGCGAATATCGCCTTTGGATAAAGCAGCGCGCGCCACGCTACGTTATGGATCAGTTGGTTTTTTTTGAAAATGCGATGGAAGATTTGCTGGACGAATGGGTAACATACGCATCGTTCAAGGCGTTATTTGATGAACAACCTGGGATGATAGGTATTCCCTGTTATACAAAACTGGCAGATTATCGGTCTTGCGAACCTGAGCTGGCAAAAGACTTGCGGTTTCTGAGTTTATTTGAGTGGTTTAATACGGCATTATTAAAGCGGTTGGCTGAAAAAGATGTTGAAGTGAGGCCAGTGCCGATTAGGGCAAAAGAGTATTTTGCCTGGCTAAAGGCGGAACGATGCGTTTCGACGCCGAGCGCACGAATCGTGTTTGCGACAAACAAGCTGCGAAAAGATCCGAATTACTAAAAAAGCCTACCTTAAATTTTGTTTTTTAGAACACGTCACGGGGGAAGTTTCCCCCCGTGACGTTGTTCTTTCAACGTTTTTCAAAACAAGAGCCAAAGCCAGTTTCTGGCTTTGCACAAATTCAGAATGTGACGGCAATCAGCAATGGTTCCTGGCAGGTCAATCTGGATGTGGAGATTGTTGAGACTGTTGATAACCAAGTCGTCAAAGACGTGATTATGCAATATCCGTTGCAGGTGAGTCGTGCTGACTTACCGATTACCAGTAACCCCTGGGGCTTGGTTATCAATGGATTTGCGTCCCAGCCTACTCGAATTCAAACAAACGTATAAAAACAAAAGAGGTCAATCATGAAAGCAAAAAAAGTAAGAAAATTATGTTTAGGTGTCGCAGTAGGGCTCTCCCTTGCCATTAGCGCCTATGCTGACATTACGCCAGGGACTGGAATCAATCTGACTCCAGCAAGCGCTGAACACGTTGTTTGGCAAGGGACGCCCATCAGCTTTGCCGTTCCGGTGGGCGAGGAGCGCTTAATCAGTTTCCCTGGAGATGTAGAGTTTAAAAACCTGGATCCCAGTCTAACATCCGATAAGGTTTCTATCAGTAATAATAATGGCACCCTGTATATCCGTGCATTACAGCCATTCGATCCTATCCGTACTTATGTGGCGATCAAGTCCACAGGGCAGATTGTCTATCTGGATCTCTCCGCACAAAACGGTGGGGATGATACAGCGGTGAGCGTTGTCACTACACTCTCGACAAGTAACTCAGCAACGCCAGCCAGTAATGCCGCGACTGCAGCGCCAACCTATATCACCATGCTGCAATATGCAGTTGCGGAGATGTATTGGCCGGAACGTTTGTTGACTCAACTCAATCAAGATCCCAGCAATTTTGATTTTGCCAGAACCCCAATGTACACAACCCATTCCGTCCATCTGATTATGGGTAACAACATTCTGGCCTTGCCTGAAGTGAGCTGGAGAAACGGCGATCTTTTTGTCACTGCGGTATTGCTGATGAATCCCAATAAACAGGCGGTGAGCTTTGACCCCTTTCAAGACTTTGTCGGCAATTGGGAAGCAAAAGCTTTTTACCCAACCACTTACTTGAGCCCTCAAGGTACTGCGAATGACCGCACCATGGTCTTTTTGGTCTCAAGCCAACCTTTTAACAGTGCGCTAATTGCTGCGCCTGACTACCGCTAGGAGCACGATCATGAAACAGAAAAATCCTAAATTAATGCTTGCTTTGGCAGGCCTCGGTGTAGGCGCCTTTGTTGTGTGTTTGATTGCCTTCACCCATGGTGGCAATGTTCAAGCTACAGCTAAAAATACGAATGCCAGCTCCGTCACCAGCTACGATTTGGAAAGCGGTGATACTAATACCGAAGTGCTAAACACGGTAGTCGCCAACCAAAAGAAATTGGAACAACGTAATGATGTTTTGGCTGCTAAGAATGAGCAGTTGGAGGCGGCCAGTCAACAGCAGTCCACGCAGCAAATTAGCCAGGTAAAGGGCACGCTGACTGATCAATTGGATCAGCTGAGAGATGAGCTGCAGTCGCAGCTGAGCAATCAAAAAAGTGCCTTGAGTAATTCACCTGCACCCAGCGCTAATTCAGGTTATGCGATTAATGGCAGCGCAGCCCCAGTTATGGGAGTTGATGCATCTGGCGGAATGATCGGCACCATTGCCGATATCAGTCAGAATTTTACAGCACCAGTTGCCCCAGGCGCCAATAGTGTTGCAGCGATTTATGCCAATCAAAATCAAGCAACAGCCCCTGTATTGCCGAGTGATGCGAATCCTCAAGTCCAAAATCCACTAAAACCGATGTACAACATTCCTGATGGGGCAACGATCGGCAGCATTTACATGATGACAGCCACATTAGCTGAGGTGCCAGTTTCAGGGCGCCTGATTGCACCCGCCTGGCCTTTCAAAGCCATGATTGGCAGGCAGGATCTGATGGGCACCAACAGCCAGATGCTTCCAAGCCAAATCGCAGGAGCGATTATTCAAGGTCATGCAGTGGGCAATATGGGCTTAGGATGCGCCAATCTCTACGTGGATAAAATCACCTATACCTTTAACGATGGTCATTTCTGGGTATATCCCCAAGATTCGGATAATAGCAATAACAGCGATGGAACCCAGGTTTATCCCAGTCACAGTTTGGGCTATCTCGCGCTACCCGATGGAAGCCAATGTATTAATGGCCTTTATCTCACCGATGCGCCTCAAGTGTTAGCAAATTTAACCATCCTGGGTGCTGCATCCAATGCTGGAAATGTGATGGCTAATCAGCAGGTCTCAACGGTATCCAATGCACTGACGGGCCAAACCAATACCAATATCACCGGCACTGCAGAAAAATTGATGGGTTGGTCAGCGGTTGCAGGTGGAAGCACAGCTGCCTTGAATTATTACCAGCAACGGGTTTCAGATGTTTTTGATGCCATCTTTTTGCCGGCATCAACCAATCATGAGCCAACCAAGCTGATATTCAATGTCCAAAAAACAATACCCATTGAATATGACCCCAACGCAATGATGGATGAGTCCAAGCATCAGCTGGATTCCAACCTCACCAATTTAGATTAAGGAGCAAATCGTGAAAAAAATAATGAAAATTAAAACGGTATTCATGTGTTCAATAGTCGGGGCTGCTGTAGCTCTGACAGGTTGCACTACCCCTGGCAAAAATACTATCCCACCGGCAGGGGATATGACGATGGCACAGATTTACTACAAAGAAAGTGGTCTCTCTGCACCTGATGCGACTAGTAGCAATGTCAATGTTGACGGTCTTACTGCCGCAAGAAGTACAGCACCAACAGGACAGGCAGATTATCAGGGCCAAGGTGCATCAGATTTAATGGCGCTAAACAGCCAATTTAAAACACTGCCCAATCCACAAATCATCGTTTATGTCTCACCGCATTTGGTGACAACAGGCAGCAATGCCCAAGCACCAGTCCCAGGTTATGTCACTTCGTTCTTCATGTATCCGCAGACCGAATTTGCCATGCCGTACGAACATTATTAAGAGGATAACCCATCATGACAAATAAAGTACTGAACAGTGATATTGCAAAACAATACGACACCCGAAAATCAATCTCAGATCATCTGCCTTGGGTGGAGTGGTCTGATGCTGAAAACATCGTACTTCTGGAAGATTTTAAATCTTGCGGCGCTCTGCTTGAGATTCAAGATATTTCAACTGAAGCAAAGCCCCAGGAGATGATTGAGGAAATCCATAAAAACGTAAAAGGTGTTTTCCAAAGCGTCGTGCCGTTGGAAGATAAAGATCCCTGGATTGTGCAAATTTACATCCAGGATGATCTCACTTTGGATCCATTGAATCGCCGCTTGGAGGAGTACGTCAAAGATCCCGATGATCCATTGACCAAAAAATACCTCTCAATCATGGCGCGCCACTTTAAATTGCTGGGACGAGAACAAGGGATGTTTCGGGATCCCTTGAGTGATCTTAATTTCAGAGGCAGAACCCGCCGTATCCGTTTAGCCGTCTATCGTCGTTATGAAGATGAGAATAACAAAGCGTCTAAATCCAAGAAAAAATTGGATGTGGTCAATGAGCTGCGGGTAGTCACCGAAACGCTGATGACCCAATTACGTCAAGGCGGCATGAATGTGCGCCGCCTGAAAGGTCAGCATTTTTACGAATGGCTGGTACGCTGGTTTAATCCCAAACCCGCTATTACGGATGGCGATCAAGATGAATTGCTAAAAGCCTACCCTTATCCTGGGGCCACAAAACCTCATGGCTGGAATTTTACCCAGAACGTATTCTTTGACACGGTGAAGGATGAGGAAGGTGCATGGGTATTTGATGGAATCAAGCACAAGGTCATGGTGTTTCAGGATCTCCAAGACCAATTGGATATCGGCGTCATTTCCCGTGAACGCTCATTTGGCAGCGGCAAAAATCATTATGCTTTGATCGATAAATTCCCTCCAGGAACGATCTATACCATGCAGTTAATCTTCGAATCCAAAACTGCGGTTGAAAAGCATCTCAACACCATAAAAAAAGCGGCAGTGGGTCAGGAGTTAGTGATTCAAGAAGTGAAACGGAATGTTGAACGCGCTTTTTATGAAGTTGCGAACGGTAATATGTTATTTCGTAGCTCTGAGGCCCTGTATATCCGTGCTGCAACGCATGAAGAGCTGGAAGAAAACGAACGCAATATTAGGGCGCTTTTGGTCAGCTCCGGCCTGACTACCGTCAAAACCGAAGAAGAGCTGTATCCCCAAGATGTCTATCTGCGATTCCTGCCTTTCAATTTCAGCTACGCGTTCGATAAGAAAAACAGCTTCCGGTCTACGTATAAATACGCAGATGATATTGCACGACTGCTGCCTGTCTATGGTCGCTCGAAAGGCGATGGCATGAATCCTTTGGTGATTGGTTATAATCGGGGCGGGGAGCCATTTATCTATGACCATTCCAGCAATGATTTCAAGCAGTCCAATTCACACATGTTTATTTGTGGGACAACGGGGTCAGGCAAATCAGTCTCACTGAATAGCCTCATTTTGGCGATGTCAGCAGTTTCCAATCCCAGAATTATTGCCATTGAAGTTGGCGGATCCTTTGATCTCACCACTAAATTTTTAAGTGCACATGGCCGTAATGTCAGAACGTTAAAGTTCAGCCGCAAAGATCCCATTGTTCTAAACCCCTATTCTGAGGCTTACAAAGCTTTGGAGATGGTTGAGCGTGAGGAAGCGTTACTTGCCAAGCTCGCCATCAAAGATCCAGCAGATCTGCTGGAAGCCAAAGCCAAGCAGATCGAAGAGGAAATCAAAGCCCTCGCAGAGCCTCTGGTTATAGAGGCGGATGACGATACGAGGGAAGATCGAGATATTTTAACGGAAATGATGCTGGCAACGCGCATTATGGTCACCGGCGGGGACGATCGTGAAAACGAGAAAATCAGCCGTTCAGACATGATGCTGATTATGCAAACCTTGATTCACAGCATGAAAAAATGCCGTGATGCAGGCGCTCCGCAAATGCTGGTGCAGCATGTCGCAGCAGGCTTTAATGAAATCGCTGAGAACACCACAAACACGATTGAGCAGGCGAGACTAAGAGAGTTTGGCAGGAATCTAACCAGCTACACACTCGGTATGAAAGCGCAGTTTGTCAACGGGGAATCTGAACCTCTTGGCGAGTTTGATTGTCTGCATGTAGATTTTGGTTTTATGCAGGAAGAGTCTAATCGGGATCTGCTGAATATTTGCTGTATCTCGCTGCTGTCAAAGGTTATGGCGATTGCAGAGGCACACAAAGCTTCTTTCCGCCCGACTTTTTTGGTCTTTGACGAAATCCATATCTTTTTGAGTTCAGAGATCGGCATTGTCTACCTCGTATTGCTTGCCAAAGTGGCGCGTAAATTTGGCGTCTGGCTGATCTTCGCAACTCAAAATATTAATGACTTTTCAGGTAGGGCACGCAAGATTTTATCAATGATCGAGACCTGGATTTGTCTGTCGCTTGATCGCGAAGAAGTCGCCCATATCGAAACATTCAAACCCCTCAGCGATGAAATGAAAGCACTATTGCTGAGTGTCCAAAAATTCCCAGGAATTTACAGTGAGGGTGTGCTCATCGGTAAGCGCTATTCAGGCCTATTTAGAAATGTCCCGCCGCGCTTTATGTTGGCGCTGTCCATGACCGAACAAAACGAACGGGCAGAGTTGGCCGCCATCATGCGGGATGAAAATTTAAGTTCAGAGCTGGAGGCTGTAGAAATCATGGCGCTTCGGCTTGAGGCTAAACAAGCGAAAGAGATGAAAAATGATCGCACGTTTCTTGACTAAGGCAATGCTTTTAATGTTGCCGTTGCCTGTGCTGGCTGGATCCATTCAAGCGTTCACGCTAAGCAGTGAGCCATTTACCAATCCAGTTTCAGGCGTGACCTCCTGTTATGTCGATGAGATGCAGCAGTTTATGCAGAGCCAAGATTATAAAGATCTCTCAACGGTCATGACCTGCAGCTACCAAGCAGCGTTAATGGGTGTGCAGAAACTTCCAGCGGTGGTCGTCGATCAAAAATATGTGGTCTACGGAAACACCGATATGACTGGAGCAGTTCAGGAGATTGCAAATGCGCAAAGCCATTCTTAGCACTTTTATTGCCGCAACATTGGCCACAAGCGCTGCCTACGCGGAAGCGCCCCCATCGACAATCACAGGCGTCGGGATTGTCGGCGATGCAGTCAGTCATTATCTCGATTATTCGCAAATGAAGGTGATTGGCATCTGCCTTTGGTTTCAGATGACCTGGCTCGGTCCTCAAGTAGAGACCACTTTAGAAATGGATGAGTATCAGCCTGATTTGGTGGTTTCGGTCTTTGATCAACCTGGCGATGATCCCTGGGTCGAAGCCAATACTTTTGTGGATCCAGTTGCCCATGCAGGCGGCAGCGCCTCAGTTTCTGCGACTTATGGAGATGATCTCAATTATGGCGGCAATAATGCAATGCCACAAGTCAATGATCAAGGGATTCGCACCTATGTGGTTGATGTGGTAGGCAATCCATTTATGTTCATTAAGACTCCCTGGATGTTGAAGTCAGATACAACGCCATATGTGCCTTATTACAGTTCAGATTTAGATGCTGCGATGGATCGGATGGGTTTGGCAGAGGCGCTACAGCTCAACACCTATAATCCATTTGGCTATTACGTGGGGCCTTCGATGTTTTCCAATTGGGGGTACTTGTATCCCCGTGTTATGACGATCGATCAACCCAATAATTATGAGGGATCGGTCCTTGCGGCTCTTCATGCCGCAGCCATTGTGACCAATCACAATTACTTGCACGTTGTGAAAGGCACGGATGATTCCTGCGGGATTAACTGCGCGGTCTCCAATGTCACGATTTCAGGCAGTAATGAGACTTGGGAAGAGGTATATCCCCTCGATAAGCAAATCCAGTTGGGCGAAATGGGCATCGGCTCTCTAACCCCAGTGGGCTCTCAAGATAACCAAGCCGGTAATGGCAATTATGTTTTTCAAGTATGGCGCCATTATCGCGGCTGTGTGCAAGGCACAGGCAATTTAATTTTTACCAGTATCGCTATTCCACCAACAGACAAAATGTAGAGGTTGATCATCATGATTACAAGAATGAAAAAAACAAAAGAAACAAAAAAAATAAAAAAGGTAGCCTTGGGCGTTCTATTGAGCCTGAGTGCCTCGTCGGCTTTTGCACTCAATATTATCCCCTCCAATTCATCGTATTACTACCAAATGGATGGGGGTTCCAACTTTAGTCTGCCCCCTGTGACCGATCAGCAATCGATTACCATTGGAGGCGCACTGGCTCAGCAGATTTTTACCTGCAATGGATTTAATCCTGCGGTCACCCTGGTCAATGGATTTAATGATTTGAAGGACAATCTACAGGCCATTGGGCAGTCTGTTGTGAATAACGCCCAGTCGATGTTGTTTGGGATGGGGCTCGCCAAGTTCGCAGCGATTGATCCTTCTGGCTATAGCTTTTTAGAGAATGCGTTCAAATCATTGTATGACACTTTCACCCTATCTGAGCAAACCTGTCAGCAGACTTTAAATAGTCTGCAAGATGGCAAATCTCCCAGTCAAAACTGGTTTGCGATTTCAGATTCACAAGGCTGGCTGAATTATTCAACCGCCAATGCCCAGGGGCAGAATGTGGATATCACCCAGGCGAGTCAAAATCTGGCAACCAATCCAGCTGCAGCGGGTGTTCCATGGTTCCATCAAGGGGAAAACTCTGGCGGCACAACAGGCAATCAAGTGCCCATTGAGGTCATTTATGATGTGGTAGTTGCTGGCTATAACATTGATGTCGATACATCCCGTGCTTTAGATGATCAAGATCCCGCACCCGCCAACAGCTCACTTGCAAAATACTGGGCAACGCCAGATGCAGCAGGAAAATGGGCCAATTTGGTATTGGGTAATATCTCTATTTCATCGCAAAAAACACAACCTGGTAACCAATGTGGAGTGGGGCTGGCAACGCTTCTTTACAGTTGTCCTACGGCTGCGACGAATAATCTGACTTGCCCAAATAATATTGCGCAGAACATTGGCAATATTGTTCAAAATGAACCTGTGCCCCAGGCAGCAGATTTGGCGGCGATCAGTTCCTATGGACTCAATGTCACACCTGATGTGATTGATACGATCCGCAATATGCCTGCTGAAGAGCAGAACATCACGATCAGCAAAATGGCTCAGGATGTGGCTTTCCAAAATCTCATTGATGAATCGCTGCTTTTACGGCAATTGCTCATTGCAGGGATGGAAACTCAACAAGTCCAGAACAATCAGGCGGCGATTAACACCATCAATCAGGTACTCACCAATCTTCAAAACGATATCAGCAATTTGAAATACGAATATGACATTCGCTCTGAAGTCACTTCCAACACATTGCAAAAAATCCTGGAAGTGCAAAACGGTCAGCAAGCAGGTGCCTTGGTCAACCAAGATAAAGCGCAGGCTCCTGAAATGGTCAACGGTGCTGTTTATAACAGCACGCCACAGCAGTAGGAGTAATCACATCATGATGGTCAATAGCCCTCTGGAAATATACGGCGCCGTAATTGGCGTCCAAGTGTATGACGATTTTTTTAATATCCTATACTCGTTTGGCTTCGTCTACCTTCCCCTGTTCTTCATTGCCTTATCGGGAATCAGAACACTTTTAGAAAATCCATTCGGTCACAGAGTGGCTGTGGGGAGAGCGTACTGGCAATTAGGCGGATGGATTGTAGGAATGATGTTTGCAGTCATTCCGCTCTATCCCTTAAACGTGAACAGCATCAGTTATACGCCTGCGTGTTCGGTCAATGCGGAGACCTCCACTTATGGTAATACGGGAACGACCTATGACACGGTGTTGGGCAGTCAGGGTTATCCAACGATTGACGTTCCTCCTCTCATGGCTTTTTTTATGGAAGCATTTTCGGGTCTGACCAATGCAGCCATTGTGTCCTTGCCCTGTAATACTGATGTGACGGCCATTCAAGGAACGATTGATACGACCCAGATGTCGCCACAATTGGGTCAAAGTGTAAAGCGTTTTCAGACAGAATGCTTTGCCAAAGCTGCAGCTGAAATGAATAACCAAAATCCCGATCCATCAACCTATCAACAAATTGAGAATAATTATGGTGGGGCAACGGATTTAGGTTGGGTGGGCTCTCACGTCTATCAGACTTTGTACTATCAAACATTATATCCCAGCACGCCTGTGCCTGGATTCCCATACAACAGCTTTCCGTATCCCTATCAGACTTTCAATCAGCAACAGGCGAATATGCCCACGCCTCAGTGGGGATTTCCAACCTGTGAGCAATGGTGGGCTGATCCGGTCTATGGGCTTGAAACCCAGCTGGTCAACGCAGTTCAGCAGCACCAACCGAGTGATCCGCATCTGGGTATCCCACCGATTGTGAATCAAGTGGGAAGTTGGCTGCAAAAAATGGCATCAAGCATGAATATTGGCTCACAGGTGCAAAGTAGCGATGTGATTGCGTATTCGATGCTTTACAGCAAAGGCTCTCAGTCTGCCTTTGCCAATCAGTCTGGCAATTACATCAACGATAACGGCTTTGATAATGGCAATAACACTACGGACACATTCCATACCGTTGGCATCATGCAAACATTAAACAATATGGCCGCAGATGCAGGTCAAGGATTTGCAGCGATTGATTCTTCAATGCAGCGAGTTGAAATTCAGCATCAGGTTGAAATCATGCAAGCTGTTTTGTTGACTATCTTAATCAGCGTTGGACCTTTGGTGATGCTAGCAGGTAATCTCAGGATGAGTGTGATTTTCACTTACTTTTTCCTGATTGGCTCAGTGATTCTAATGGCCTTTTTAGAGCAGCTGATTCACTACCTGGAAATGAGCATTGATACCAGTACAGGGCTTGTGAATAGCCTGACTTCGATGGGTGCTGATTTCCCCTACGTCTACAACGTGTTCACCAAGCTATACGAATATGCGCCGTTCATTTATCTCGCTGTAATGAGTTGGTGCGGGGTTGCTGTTGGTGAAGGCATCCAGTCAGCCATGACTAAAAACAGCATTACCGAAAAGGCCCATGGAGTTGGTCAAAAAATTGCGGGTGCGGTGTCATCAGCTGGTAAATTTTTACTATAAGGAAACAAACAGTTATGAAATCAAATTACTTTATGTCCATTATTTCCAAATATTTCTCATATTCACCAACGTTTTTAAAACGGTTAATGCCTAAGCCAGATCGACCAACAGCCTCATGGGCACTCAGAGGTTTTCTGTGGTCATCGGATAGAGCACAAAACAGCATGAATAAGATGCAGAAAAATTTGACGGATAAAACCAAAACTAACCAAACAAACCTAATTAACCTTTGTTCAATTCGAGGAGTGAGATGATGATTAAAACGATTCTGATTAAAACGGGAGAAGCCACTCGTAAAAGCCTTCTGTTTATTGTGTTTAAACATAAATATGCCTTTTGGTTTGCCATTGGGATGGTGGTCTTTGCAGCAGCCTTAATTTTCTGCGGAACGCCCCTGATGATTGCACATCAAAGTGAGATTGCAGGGCTTTCTGCAACCATAAGTAGCCATTCAGAGCTGGTGATATTTTCTCATATTTTTCTGTTAATAGCAATTTATTTCATCTTGATGCTGTGGGTCGCTCACCTCTCTGGCCTGCATAAAAGCTCAGAAGAGCGGCGTCTCCAGGCGACTAATTTTATCCGTATTTTTATTGCAGCACTGGTACTGATCTTAGTGCTTGGGCATATTTAGGAGGACTCTGCGATGTTTATTATAACAAAATTAAACCGATTCCTAAGAGAGTTTTTTAAGTCCCAAAACGCCTTTGAAAATTTGCTGCATGAGCCTTATGAATTTTTGGTGGGTGGGTTTGGAGTTGCAACTGGCAGCATGATGATTTTTGAGCACCAGCACTTAGCAGTTGACCTCAAATCAGGATTGATTTTGGGAGGCCTTTGCTTTGCTCTGGCCTACATCAGAATCATTCAAGGGGTTGAAGTCATCACCTATCAGCGCAATCTTTTGAAGCTGAGTCCTTTTAGTATGAGCACCCAAGACGTGCCAGCTTCACAAAAGGATTTGTTTATTGGCAAGGGTTTTAAGTGGGGGCTGATTCACCGCCAGCGGCTGCATTTATTATCGATGGTTGGCAATGAATATTATCTGCAACCAGGGTTGTTGCGTCCTGCAGTGAAATCTGAAATTGGGGGGAAACCTTGGCTTCACGGTGTTGGCGCCAATGATGAAAAAGATATCACTTTGAGTCAGGGTGCGCGTAATGGCCATATGCTGGTGTTTGGGATGACACGCGTTGGGAAGACGCGGTTATTATCGATCTTAGTGAATCAGGATATCCGTAATCATGATGCCGTGATTGTGATTGATCCCAAAGGGGATTTGGAAGTTCTGCAAGATATTTATTCGGCTTGTGCGGCAGCAGGACGCCTGCAGGATTTGATGGTCTTGCATCCTGGCTTTCCACAAGTTTCAGCAAAATATAATCCGCTGGCCTCCTTCTCGAATGTGAGTGAGGTCGCAACCCGTGTGGCGAGTGCAATTTCTGCAAGTGGGGAAGGAAAGCAGTTTCAGGACTTTGCCTGGAAATTTTTGAATATCACCGCAGCCTGTATTCTGGAAATGGGGGAGCCCATGTGCTACAAAACGTTGTCGTTTTATGTGGCACGCCCTAAACAGACATTGCTGGCATATTGTGATCGCATTCTTCCCAAGGCTGACCCCCATTATCTACAAAAAATTGAAGCAGTCATTCAAGAATTTAAAAAAACGGATGACAATGGCAGTGTGATTGAGATTGCTCGCTCTCAGGCGATTAATATCTATTTGCATCGCTATATTGAAGAGGTCACTGCAAAGGGTGATGCCACCGCCCTGCACAGCACGATTACGGATCTGCATCATGCCGCCAATGTGGGTGATGAGTTTTATGGCAAGATTACGGCGTCCCTAGGGCCGGTCTTCGATAAGATCAATAAAACCAGTGCCTCCGAAGTATTTTCATGGAGCTACAATTTTGGATTGCCAGAGATTAAACTTGCGAATGTTATCAAGCGTAAAAAAGTCCTCTATATTGGCTTGGATGCTATGGTTAATAAGGCAATGGCAGAAGCGGTAGGACAGGCATTGATTTCAGATTTAGTATCGCTTGCAGGTCGCATGTACAAAGATAATCAGGGTCAGGAATACACCCTCAAAATCCATGCCGATGAATTTGCTGAAATCGTCAGAGATGAGTTTATTACCTTGCTGAATAAGGCTGGCGGTGCAGGATACAGTGTCACGGCTTACACACAGACCAAAAATGATATCGGCGCCGTGTTCAGTGGGAATGCGGATAAGCCGGAAATGATCCTGGGAAATTTCGGCACCAAAGTCATGCTGCGTGTTGCCAATGATGAAACGGCAAAAATCATGACGGATGCGGTTGAGGAAGTGCGTGCTAGAAGCTTGACTCCATCCACCATGAGCAACGATAAAGCCGATGGCAGCAGTGGTGATCTGTTTACGACATACAACACTGACACGATCACCGAAAGCAGCCACAAAATCATTGTTGAAAACGATTTAACAAGTCTGCCCAAAGGCCAAGCCTTTGTTTTAACCAACGGCGGGGAGCTGTATAAAATCAGAATCCCGCTTCCCAAAAACGATGGCAATGCTCCCAAAAGCTTTGCCGCAATAATGAGTGAGGTCAATTTATGAAAAACAATAATAATAACAATCAAGACATGCCTGTTTTTTTGAGCAAGCATGAATATGGGCGCCTTTATGAGGCCATTCATACCAGTCAGCTGGGTTTGTTTCAGGAAGTGCTTTTGCGGTCTCTAAAAGTCTTGCATGAGGTGCTGCGTGAGATCCCTGTCGAAGGGCAGAGCAATATGAGTGTGTTCGACCAGAAAATAGATGCAATATGTCTCGCGCTGCGACGTCTACAGGCGATTCCTGATCTATATTCAACCGAGTCAGAGGTCTTTCGCAATATCGCGGTGACGGCTTTTGTATTTTATCGGGTACTTTACGATGGAACTTTTGCCGTATTTGCAAATCACAATAAAACCAAAGCGCATTTTGATGTCGATCCATCGATTTTATTCAAACGGATCCCTTATAAACTGTACGATTTTCTGGGATCGCAGTTCTGGCGAATCTACGAGCTTTATCATGTGGTCGAAGGTGATTTATCGACGATGATGCTCAATCGCGATATTAAGGATTTTATTGAAAAGGCTTGCCCCTTGAAGATCGAACCAGCTCAGATTGCTGAAGAGCCAGTCGTCACAGAGTCAGCGCCAGTTCTTTTGCCAGAAAAGGCTAAAAAATCTCAGATGAAACTATTTGATGATCGTTCCATCAATCCTGAAGTACTCAAGCAGGAATTTACTGCTTGGGTACAAGGGCAGTTGAATCAGGGTTATTTACTCCTAAATGAAAATGGGGTTTTTTTCTCCAGAATGCAGTACGGGTTGG
>CANJQG010000034.1 GCA_947476405.1 Thiotrichales bacterium | reverse complement strand
GATGATTATAGCCTTTAGGCATTTTCTCTCCTCGTGATTATTTGATAGTTCTCACCTGAGAGTATATTTCATCTGACCCTTTTTATCCTCCAATCATTCATCGAACGATCGCTTTTCAGCCTTTGTCGCACTTCATACTTGAATCGGCGCTATTTAAAATTTATTTTCAACATTTGCGATGCATTGTGTAGCGCCAAAGTTAAAATGTCGCACTATCATGACTTGGATGAGTATCTTCTGGTTGGATATTGCCCGTATCAACAAACTCAAGGTTCAGTAAATTTTTAATTGTATTGATTGCTCGTTTATCTTTTATGGCATTGGGAGAGTTTCTTGCAGAGCGATTTGGAATATCCATGATTTATTTTTACTCAGAATAAGCAATTTCAGCATCTAAAACAGGAGCATAAATTCTATGACGCCCCTCTATTTTGACGCTGATCAATTTTGCTGCCATCAAGGAAGCCAATATTTTTGAAATAAATGAAGCTGATTTTCCCATTTTTGCTGCAAGTACATTGGGGGGAACTGAACGCTCTGTCACTATGAGCCGTAATAATTGTTCCTCAGTAGGAATCAAACTTACTCGGCCAATGCGTTCTTTAGCAAGTTGTATAATCATAGGCTTTGCAATGTCCAGCGTGACTTTATCGGTTAAATTGCCAATACTGAGGCTGCTCATTAAGCGCGTTAATAGTCCAAAAATATAACGTAATCTCCCCTTTGTGATTTTAAACAAATATAAGAGTACTGGCCGATCAACTGGGAGCTCTGCTTTGGCATTGCTTTTGAAATACTCAATGCGTTTATCAATGAGCTCTAGAAATTCAGATTCAGATAAAGCCTCAATTAACACTTCATAGCTAATAATATCATCTAATCGATCTACCTCTTGTGCAATGAAACGTCTTAACCCGACGTCACCCACTAGAACCCAGCTTACTCCATCTGTTTGGATGTAGTCTCTCAAGGCGTTGAAAAGATAGCGCATGTGATCCGTATCATGAATTGCGCCAATGTCTAAATTATTGAGCTGGATTAAGATCCCATGTTTGTACCCGAGACTTTGAATCATTTGGGTTAAATCTTCAAGGTGGTGGCCTAATACAGCAGATGAAACAATCAAAGGCTGTGAGTTGATTCCTGCACTTTTACCATAATTCACGCCCACGCCAAATGCTTCAAGACCAAATGAACGATAAGCTTCTGCAATGCGTATGGAGAGTGCTTTCGCATTTTGGAATTTTTGATCTGTTAGCACGGCTTCAGGATGGAATAACTCCAGTTCGCGTACGACATTGGCGATGACAACAGCCAGTAAGGTTTCAAGCATCCAGCCTTTTTCGACTCGAATTTCATTTTGTGGAGTAAGGTACATTTTTTGATTTTGTAGTCGAAAACGGACACTATTTGCAAATGAGGTTGTCCCCACTCCACGAGACCCTTCTATAATAAGTGTCGCATTGCGATTACTGAGTACATTCAGGCATCTGGTTATTTCTTCTGCCTGTCCAACATATAAGGGCAAAGTAGCCTGTTTGATCGGGTCGGTACTGAGGGGGTTAGCTGAAAATCCTAATGACTCCCATTGCATAATAATGCTCCTATTAAATCATTTCACCATTATTAACTAAATTAGGTTAATTGTCAATTTTAAGTGAAGCAAGGTGAAGTGTTCATAAATTGATTGTAGCGCAGTGTTGTTTACTTGAGAGTCCCGAGTTCCAACACCAAGCTTATTTGTACACCTAAGCTGCAAGCCTGATACCCTCAGCCCTGCCGAAATCGATTTTATCGAAGAGGAATTTCTTGAAGTTTGCAGGGCAATTTGAATCTGCGAGAAACTCTGGAAGGCAGTTTCTAAGAGCCATAGAGACGGTTTGCTCAGAAGGTGGCCGTCCTTTACGAATGGTCCTGATCCAGGAGCCTAATTTTAGCCAGACTTGTTCAGGCATCGTCGCTGCTAGATATTGTAAAAGTCCTTGAGCAATAAGGCCAAGCTGAATGTGACGATGATAGGCCTCCATTTTTTTTGCGACCCTCTGCCGATATTCTTTAGGCTTGTGATGGAGATACTGATCGCCCGACTTTTGCTTGATGCGCGTCATGGACTTCATCCAGAAATGGTAGGAATAAGTGCCAAGTACATGCACGGCATTTTTGAATGAGAGGCAGGCCTTTGATCACCTTCGCCGTGGCGTAATAGGCATCAGCCACCAGATAAAATGGCTCTGGAATCTTGAGGGATCTGACCAGTAGAATCAGCTTATCCAGCAAGGTTTTTTGATCTCGATTTGAAGTGACTACGCCTTCATGAATGCGACTGACCAGCGGCACTGCAAAGAAGCTCTCACCCGCAGCGACGACGAGAGATACCGCCTGACAGGAGTGCCCCATGATGTATTCAGACTTGCTGTTATTCTGCGAGTCCTGATGCAGGGATTTGACTCCTGGCATTTTGCGGCCTTCTTTGGCCGCTTTGAATCCATCTGCCAGTATGACCAGGCGCCCATTCACTCGAAGCGGCTCTCTGAAGAGCTTGAAGACAAGACGCACCCAGAGGTCAGTTAACACCTTAAGATCAATGCCTGAGCCCTGGAGGCAGTCCAGGATACGATTATAATAAAAGCCCTTGAGTCCAAGTGCGCGAACAAAGCTGGTCACGCCTGCAAAGTCAGAGCGGATGCTCAATCCCATTAAGCAAAGCACCATGAATACACAAAAAATAATCGAAAAACGCATCGCTAATATCAAGCAAGAATTACTTGCCGTCGGCGACATGCATCCGGGCAGCCTATCCAAGCAATACAGCGTTTGTGGTAAAAAAATTGTCGGTGCAGGGATCCTGAGAATCCCCAGAAACACGGGCCGTATGACCAGCTCAGCTTCGTCCTCAAAGGCCGAAGCTCTTCCCGCTTCATCAGGACTGAAGTCCTGCCTGAAATTCAAATGCAGGTCGATCAGTATAAAAAATTTAAGGCGCTTATCTCAGAGTGGACTGAAATCGCCGCTGAGCTCGCAAAGCTTAAGTATCTCGATGCGGCCAAGCCTAAAGCGCAGAAGGCGAAAGATTAGACTGAGAACTCGGGACTCTCAAGTAATTCGGTGAATCGTTACAATAGATTGAAGAATCAGGGTTACCATTTTGAACACAACTTTGGTCATGGCGATAAAAATCTCAGCACAGTCATGGGGAATTTAATGATGCTGGCTTTTTTAATTGACCAAATTCAACAGCTTTGCTGCCCGTTATTCCAGGCCGCTTTAAAGCGATTGCATACCAAAACGCGCCTCTGGGCAGCCTGGCGCAGCCACTTGAATCATTTTTTATTTGAAACATGGGATGAATTCTTACGCTCCCTTGCCTATGGCATTAAAAAGGCTCGTCCCATTATCGACACAGGATGACCCTCTGATTGTTTGAAATCTAACCCCAATTCTTCAATGTCACAATCTTAAAACTTAATCAGGCAGCCAGTTTGCAAGGCTGTGGCTTCCCTGTCATATTGGCCCTCGTGCAACCTTGCCTTGATCCGACTTCAGCGGGAGCCCCTGTTATCAATAAAAATAACTTGACAAGCCTCTCTGTTTTGATAATAATAGGCGTCCTTCGGCTATGTAGCTCAGCCGGTTAGAGCGCGGCATTCATAATGCTGAGGTCGGTGGTTCGAGTCCACCCATAGCCACCAAGTTTTTGAATATTTAGGAGTATTAAAAATGGTAGTAATTCGTTTATCCCGTCGTGGAGCGAAAGATCGTCCTTTCTATTATGTTGTTGTTGCGGATAGTCGCTGCGCACGTGATGGTCGCTTTATTGAAAAAGTGGGTTATTTCAACCCTGTTGCAGCCGGTCAAGAAACCAAATTACATCTTGAGCTTGAAAAAATTGAAGGATGGATTGCAAAAGGTGCACAGCCTTCTGATCGCGTTGCCAGCCTGCTCAAATCTTGCAAGAAAAGCTAGCCACCATTGCCCGAGTCGGGGCACCTCATGGCGTATTCGGCCACCTGAGACTCCAACTTTTTTTGGAGGATCCTGACTCAGTCTATGATTTTGAAACCTGGTTTATCAAACTGGGTCACGATTCCTCTTTTAAGCCTCTCAAGGATTTTGAGATCAGCGAAAAGGGGAACCAATTTTATATTCAATTCCCGCCCATTACGGATCGTGACAAAGCGAAAATCTTTACGCATGCGCAACTTGCCGTACCGCACGCTGACTTACCCGCCCTCCCTGCTGATGAATTCTACTGGGATGATTTAATAGGCCTGACGGTCATCGATCATCACAAACAAATCATCGGCGTATTGGAATCCTTTATTGAAACGGGCGCACATGATGTCATGGTTATTCGCAAAGGGGATAAAACCCAAGAGCTCGTCCCCTATGTCTATGATAAAATTGTTAAGCAGGTTAATCTGACTGACAAAATAATGCAGGTGGAATGGGAGTCACTCTAATGCGGGTCATGAGTTTTAACGCCAATGGTATTCGTGCTGCAGCCAAAAAAGGCTTTTTCGATTGGTTTTATTTACAAAATGTCGATGTTCTCTGCATTCAAGAAACCAAAGCGCAAGAACATCAGCTAGACAGCGATGCCTTCAAACATCCTGAATACGAGCGCTATTTTTTTGATGCTGAAAAACCAGGCTACAGTGGCGTGGCTATTTATACTCGCATCAAACCAGATCATATCCATAAAGGCCTGGGCTTCCCCGTCGCGGATACTGAAGGCCGCTATATTCAAGCTGATTTTGGTGATCTTTCTGTTGCATCCCTTTATCTACCTTCTGGATCCAGCAGCGAATTACGTCAAAACGTCAAAATGGATTTTCTCGCTCAATACCAGCCTATTTTAGAAACGCAAATCAAAACACCCCGTCATTATATTATTTGTGGTGATTGGAATATTGTCCACAAAAAAATAGATATCAAAAATTGGTCCAGCAATCAAAAAAACTCTGGCTGCCTTCCTGAAGAACGCGCATGGCTGGACTATCTCTTTGATACGCTTGGCTGGGTAGATGGCTTCCGCGTCTTAAATCACGAAGCGGATCAATACACCTGGTGGTCCCAACGTATGCGCGCTTGGGAAAAAAACGTCGGCTGGCGGATTGACTATCAGATCCTTACCCCTCTTTTACGCGATAAAATTAAAACCGTATCGATTTATCGGGAAAAAAAATTCTCTGATCACGCCCCACTGATCATTGATTATTCCATTTGATTCTTTTCTCCAGATCCTCATGGACAAGTGTATCAGAGCCCCCTACAATGGCTTGTATGAAATCAGAAAAAGCATTTCCATTTTTGCTCTGTTTATTTATTTTTCTATGCAGTCGTGTAGCCATTTACTCCTTTGCATACCTAATAAACGAATATGCTCATCTCGGCCTTGCGCCCCAGTCATGGTTTGTACATTGGGATAGTGGATGGTATTTAAATATTGCAGCGCAAGGCTATAACACAAGCCCGATTGTCACGCTGACTCAAACATTTAACTATCCTTTTTTCCCCCTTTATCCGATGCTCATCAAGGGAGCAAGCTTTATCTCACCTTTTTCAAGCATGGCTAATGGGCAAATGATGAGCCAATTTTTCTTTTTGCTCAGCCTTATTCTTTTTTACTTTCTCCTGAAACAGTATTTTAATCAAAAAATCAGCCTATATGGCCTTATTCTGCTTGCATTCAGCCCTTTTAATATTTATTTTTCCTCTGTTTATACCGAAAGTCTTTATCTTTTTTTGTCTTTAAGTGCATGGCTCTCAATGCTGAAAAAGAAGTGGCTACTGGTCGGCTTATTTGGATTTTTTCTTGCTTTAACCCGGCCCACAGGGATCATTTTACTTCTACCCGCACTGCTCGCTGTCTTTGAAGACTTTAAGCAAGGTCGATATTTTCAAATCCGTTATTTATATCTTGCCCTCATCCCTTTTGGCCTTATCCTTTATATGGCATATTTAGGGCATCACATGGGGGACCCGCTTGCGTTCATGCATGCAGAACACGCCTGGGGCAGAAACAATTATCGGAATATTCAAGGGTGGCTGATCTTACTGCATTACTCATTCTTTATCAGACCGATCGATGCCCTATTTTTCCTTCTTTCGATTTTCTTATTTGTAAAATTATGGATTGAGCATTATATTAAAGAGGCTCTTTTTTTCTTCACTCCATTGCTTCTTTGTATTGACTCCGCAAGCTTCACTTCCATTGCCCGCTACGCCTCCTGTACTTTTATTTTTTATTTTGCATTGATTTTAATAAGCCGAAAAAGCACCTTAAAGCAAGTCACTTTCATCTGCATCAGCGCCACGCTTCTGCCGATTTATATTTTATGCTGGCTGAGCAACACCCCACACTTTAATTAAGAGCGACTTTTCACTAATTGGTTTAATACACCCGTCATACTCCCCGCCATCACAGAGGCTTCTGTATTAATCAAATTACTTTGTGTGGCATTGATCGCAGCGATATTTCCCGTACTATTCGCTGCTTTATTGGCGGTGAGCGCCCCCACCAACTGACCCAAAACAGCTGTGCCAGCGGGTGCACCAGGAGGCAATGATCCAGGAGGGTTAACCAAAGGCAACAGACTCTGCACCCCCTGATTATTAATTACTGCTGCAGTTACAGGGACGGTTGCTGGCGCAGAACTCGGGGCACTGGTGACGGTCGTCATCACGGGAAAATCATACGCTAATGCGAAGGCACTGAAAAACACGCCCAAACCTAGCCCCAATAATCGCATCATCATGAGCTCATAAACGCCTGATCTTTCAGCAGCAGCGTTTTTTTCTGCTCACAGCCCTGTAGACGCTGCTTTTCTTTTTCAACAACGGCTATGGGCGCCTTATCTACAAAGGCTGCATGACTAAGCTTTTGAGTAATACGCGTGATTTCCTCATCCAGCTTCAGTATTTCTTTTTCGATGCGCTCACGCTCTTGGGCCAAATCCACCACCTCACCCAAATAAAAATGTGGATTATTCGGCAAACGCTGAGCCCTTGCATAATGGGTTTCTTCCATGGGCTCAAAACGATCTACTTTGGCAAAAGCATTCAGATAAACCATAAAATATTCTGGCGCAAAATCAGGTTTCGCATCAAAATATAAAGGCAATATTTTACCTGGATGCACTGCACGCTCAGCCCGAATGGTTCGAATTTGGATGACCAACTCCATCAACCAAGGTGTGAAATTCCAATCACTGGCTTTAGCTTGAAAAACACTTGGATACGCTTGATGAATTAAGTACTCTGATTGAATCCCCAATGGTTTTTTGAGGGTCTGCCAGATTTCTTCCGTAATAAAGGGAATAATGGGATGGAGAAGGCGCAATACTTTCTCGAGCATCGCCAATAAACTATAACGTGCATGGGCTTTTTCAGCCTCTCTAAACCCGCCATCATTCAAGATAATTTTGCAAAACTCAAGATACCAATCACAGTAATCATTCCAGAAAAAATCATACAAAGTCTGGGCCATGAGATCAAATCGATAACTCTCTACCGCCTCCTGAACGGACTGGATCACCTGACTCAAACGATGCTCAAAATATTGATGAATGTTTTCAGTCGTGCTGAGATTGCCTTGCAAGCTTTGACTGACTTCCCCTTGATCCATCATGGGTTCCAAAATAGCTTCTTCCCCAATATTCATCAAAACAAAACGCGTGGCATTCCAAAGTTTATTACAAAAATTTCGATACCCTTCTAAACGCTTCACATCAAAATTAATATCGCGAGATAAAGAGGCAATGGATGCAAAAGTCAGGCGTAATGCATCGGTTCCATAAGGCTGAATGCCATTTGGAAATTGCTTTTCGGTCGCTTTAATCGCCCGAGTTTTTAAGCTTTCCTGCATCATCGATGCAGTACGCTTATCCAGTAAACTCTGCAAATCAATGCCATCAATTAAATCCACTGGGTCTAGCACATTCCCCTTACTTTTTGACATTTTCTGACCTTCGTTATCACGAATCAAGCCATGAATATAAACCGTTTTAAAAGGAACTTTCTGCGTAAAATAAAGGCCAAACATAATCATACGCGCAACCCAGAAGAAAATAATATCAAACCCCGTCACTAAAACAGAAGTGGGATAAAACAACTTGAAATCAGGCGTCTCATCAGGCCAGCCCAAAGTCGAAAACGGCCATAATGCAGCAGAAAACCAAGTATCCAGGACATCTTCTTCCTGATGCAATAGGATGGAATCAGGTAATTGATGTTGCGCACGAACAGCCGCCTCATCGTCACCAACATAAATTTTTCCCGCCTCATCATACCAGGCGGGAATGCGATGCCCCCACCAGAGTTGCCGAGAAATACACCAATCTTGAATATTCTCAAGCCAACGGAAATAGGTGTTTTTCCAGTCCTCCGGAACAAACTTGATTTCTCCCGCATGCACGACATTCAAGGCATCCTTGGCAAGTGAGTCCATTTTGACAAACCACTGGCTCGTTAACATCGGCTCTAGAATATGATTGCCCCGATCATTTCGGGGGATGTTTAAAACATGGGGCTTTTTCTCAATCAGCAAACCCAATGCTTCAAGATCCTTCAATATTTTCTTACGTGCAACAAAGCGATCCATCCCTCTATAAGCCTCAGGAACACTATCATTTAAAGTCCCATCCAGATTAAAAATAGTGATCATCGGCAAATCATGACGCTTTCCGACTTCATAATCATTAAAATCATGCGCTGGCGTAATTTTGACGCACCCCGTACCAAATTCTTTATCGACATAATCATCTGCAATAATCGGGATTTGACGTCCACACAAAGGAAGATCAATCATTTGACCCAGCAATCGCTGATAGCGCGTATCATCAGGATGAATCGCCACAGCCGCATCACCCAATAAAGTCTCTGGACGCGTGGTGGCAATCACAAGCTTTCCGCCCTCATACGGGTAGGCGATATGATATAAAAAGCCTTGTTCTTCGGTATGGATGACTTCTAAATCAGACACGGCAGTTTTAAAATGAGGATCCCAATTCACCAGGCGTTTTCCCCGATAAATCAAACCATCTTGATATAACTTCACAAAAGCTGTGCGCACAGCCTTGGACAAACCTTCATCCATTGTGAAACGTGAACGTGACCATTCAGGAGACGTCCCCAAACGCTGCATTTGCTTCAGAATCGCATCACCCGAGGCTTCCTTCCACTCCCATACTTTTTTGATAAACGCATCCCGCCCGAAATCATAACGGGTTTTGCCTTGCTGATGCAGCTGATTTTCAACCACCATTTGCGTTGCAATCCCAGCATGATCTGTTCCAACCTGCCATAAAGTCGGATGCCCGCGCATACGCTGATAACGAATCATAATATCAATCAAAGTCTGTTGAAAAGCATGCCCCATGTGCAAGTTTCCAGTCACATTCGGCGGGGGCAACATAATACAATATGGGGCCTTGTCTTCATGCACACTCGTTTTGAAGGCATCACTCTTTTGCCACGCAGCATAAACACGCGCCTCAATATCATGTGGGAGATAAGTCTTATCCATATCAATAACTCTCTGAAAAAAAAGAATCTTAATTATACAGCAGGTTTAAATCAGTCTTCAAGCATTTTCGACATACCCGGATTTCTATTTTGATCATAAACTTATCTTTATTATTTTATTTTTATTTTATTGCTTCTTGCAAAGATTTACCCTATAGTCTCAAGAATTAAAATAAAAGAATCTGACATTGTCTTTAGCATCCGACCAAAAAAAACTCGATGAAGCTCTAGAAAAGCAATTAGAACATGCATCCACCTCTCCCGGTGATCATGAGCGATTATTAAACTTTTTAATAGAACAAAGCTCCCCCATCCTTATAAAAGCCTTACATCAGATCTATTTATCCACAACCCCCTTTCTTCATCTGCGTGACGTAGCAAAGGTCACTCAACAAATTGGGGATATTGAAGATTTGCTGACACCAGAAGATCCTCTTTATTTTGAAATTAGGGAGGATAAGCTTTATTTTTTAATGATGGCCTCTGAAAGCGAATCAGAAATATTAGGCTCCTTCCCTCTAACAGAGTTTATTTCAAGCTTACCCCCTGTTAAGGGTTCAAAAATAATAGATAAATCAATTATTTTAAATAAAATTGCGCCAATGAGAGGCGGTGCAAAAAATGCTTTTCGACAGATTTTTTTAAATTTACATTTGAATAAAAAAATAGACCGGGCACTTCTGCTTAAATTAGCAGAAATTTTAGTGCCTTGCATTGGTACTCTAGATGAAAACAAGAGTATGGATACGCGACTAAGCTTATACACTAAAGTGATTCAAATGATTCATGATATTAAGATTGATCCAGAAAAAAAATCGCTTGATAAAAGCCCCGATCCCGATACAGCAGCACGCGCTGCCGGTTCCGGCTGAAAAAAAGGACTACGACTCAGCTTCAAAAACACTCTCAAGCATTTTCGGCATACAGGGCTTTCTATTTTTTAAATCAATCCAAATGGCGGTGACTTTGGCTTTCAAGACTAAAGAATCGTCTTTTTCACGTCGAATTTCTTGATTAAAAATCATCTTCAAGCGCCCTTCGCGGCACATTTTTACGGTGACATAAAATTCTTCCCCAGGAAAAAGAGAAGACTTATATTCTTGATCTAACGCAATAATGACGACATCATAACCTTGGCGATGAATCTCATGAACATCTACGCCCAGACTTTTAGCGTATAAACTGCGGCAATATTCTAAATAATTGATATAAACAGAATGGTGAACAATACCCTGCATATCCAATTCATAATCTCGCACAGTCATTGCGCACCGAAAATCCCATTTTTCCACATTAAACTCCTGCTTTTAGAATCGAATGATGATATCATTTCAGCACGATTAAAGTGAAACAGATCATCATGCATAAAATTCTTTTGGGCGTTGTTGGAAAAAACATCTCCTATAGCAAATCGCCCTTCATCCATCAGGCCTTTGCTAAAGCGAAACACATTCGATTATCCTATACCATTGAGGATGTCGGCGAAGGTATTTTTGCAGAAAAAATTGCAGCCCTCCGCACAGCAGGCTTTTTGGGTTGCAATATTACCCTGCCTTATAAAGAAGAAGCCTTTGCTTTGGCTGATCATCGATCGCCCCGCGCGATTCAAGCTGGAGCGGCTAATACTTTTTTATTTAAAGAGGGGAAAATTTTTGCAGATAATACCGATGGAATCGCCTTGGTTCGAGATCTCACTCACAATATTGGATTTTCAGTTGCAGGAAAACGTATTTTAATCTGTGGCGCAGGCGGCGCCGTACGCGGCATTTTAGGGCCGTTATTAGATCAACACCCCCTCAGCATTGTGCTTGCCAATCGCAGCCTTGAAAAAGCAAACGCCTTGACTCATCTTTTCCAATCAACATTGCTTAAAACAAGCACTTATGAGGCTTTGTCAGGCAATCTATTTGATTTAATAATCGATGGAACTTCTTTACAAACAGACATACTGCCTTTTCCACATTTAGGCTCAGAAACTTTTTTTTATGACCTGAAATATAACACCCCCAGCGCCACCCTACACTGGGCAAAAATGCAAGGCATGCAAACCCATGACGGGCTTGGAATGCTGATTGAACAAGCCGCAGAATCCTTTAAAATCTGGACACATCGCAAGGTCAATACCACCCCCATAGGAGCCCAATTGAAATGAAAATAAGCCTCATTGGCCCCATGGCCGCTGGAAAATCAACAGTCGGGCATGACCTGGCCCAAAAACTAGCCCTCCCTTTATATGACACCGACACCGAAATTGAAAAAAAAATGCATGCGACGGTCAGCCAAATTTTTGCTGAAAGGGGAGAGGCTACTTTTCGTCAACTTGAAAGCGACGTATTGCTAGAACTACTTTCAAAGCAGGAAGATTGCATCATTGCAACGGGAGGCGGCATCATCAAGGCAGCGTCTAATCGCACATTCCTCAAAACACAGACGCTTGTTTTTTTCCTTGATGTATCGATTTCCGAACAACTCAAACGCACGGAGGGTGATCACACACGCCCGATTTTGAATGGAGTCAATCGTGAAGATAAACTCACGCATCTGCGCAGTGAGCGCTGGACACTCTATCAAGAAACCGCTCATCATATCCTGATTGTCGATCAGCTTAATCCCGAGGCCCTTGCATTACAAATTCAAAATAAAATGCTATGATGGGATGACAATAATCACACAAGGATTGCTCATGTTGATGCCCGTTGCCCATCTTTTTCCTTTTGATCAAAGTAAAACTAAAATTGCAATCCCCCTCATCGTAATAGATCAAGATCACTTTAATCTTTGGTGTGAAACACAATCACCCGCCATTCAACAATGGCTTATTGCAAATGCATTTAAAGCGGAAGCAGGACAGATGCTCGCACTGCCTGACCCACAACAGGGCCTCAAAGCACTTCTGTTCGCAATTGATCCCACTGATTCATTGTACTGCCTGGGGGATTTAAATGATCGCCTCAATGACGGACTCTACTCTATTGAAGACCCTTATCATTTACTCAATCTAGAATCAGCTTGCCTGGGTTTTGCACTCGGCACTTATCGCTTCCAGCATTTTGTAGCTGAACGCAAGAAAAAATCGGTACAACTTAAAATAACCCCCTCCCTTTATAAAAAATTAGAACCGCATATCAATGCATTATTCTGGATACGTGATTTAATTAATCTCCCCGCTGAAAGTTTAGGCCCAACCCAGCTGGCTTTAGAAGCGCAAGAGTTGGCAAAAGTCTATCAAGCAGAATGTAAAATAATCGTCGGCACGGCCTTATTAGAACAAGGCTATCCTTTGATCCATACCGTTGGACGCGCCAGTGATGAGGCGCCCCGCCTGGTTGAATTAAATTGGGGCAATACAATGCACCCCAAAATCAGCCTGATTGGAAAAGGGGTTTGCTTTGACACGGGCGGATTGAATATTAAAGGTATGGATGGCATGTCTACCATGAAAAAAGACATGGGAGGCGCCGCACATGCTTTAGGCTTAGCGCGTTTAATTATGGAAAATCAACTGCCTGTTCGCTTGCAGGTATTGATCCCCATCGTTGAAAATGCAATTAATGGACATGCCTATCGTCCAGGAGACATTTTTATCTCCAGAAAAGGCCTCAGCGTTGAAATTGGAAACACCGATGCTGAAGGTCGTTTAATTCTAGCGGATGCACTCACCAAAGCCTCTGAAAGCAACCCTGAATTGATGATTGATTTTGCAACCCTGACAGGTGCCGCCCGTATTGCAATGGGACACACCATCGCCGCACTCTTCTGCAATGATGACAATGTGGCAGCTGGCTTACTGACAGCCAGTGAAAAAACACTAGATCCTATCTGGCGAATGCCCTTATTTGCAGGATATAAAAAAATGATCCGCGGAAAATTTGCAGATCTCAATAATGCACCTAATCACAGCTACGGCGCGGCCATTACTGCGGCTTTATTTTTAGAATGCTTTGTAGGAAAGAATATTCCCTGGGCTCATTTTGATTTAAATGCCTGGAATGCCTCAGCCCAATCTGGACGACCTGAAGGCGGGGAAGCCATGGCCATTCGGGCAGTCTTCACATATTTAGAAGCCCGCTATGCTGAATAAAATGATCAAAGCGGGTTCTGCACAAGACTGGCTTTCCATGCGCCATGGGATTGAACGAGAAAATCTGCGTCTTAATCCCGACCACCATCTTTCACAAAAAACGCATTCCGAAGCCTTAGGTGTTTCGCCCAATGATGAGACTTTTACCCTTGATTTTTCAGAAAGTCAGCTGGAAATTGTCACGCCCCCTCATGAAAACATCCCTCAATTAATGCATCACTTAAAAAAATTAACCGAACAAGCCCAAGACAAAATTGCACCTGAAGTATTATGGCCTTATAGCATGCCTCCTTTTTTTGATGTCAATGAGATTAAGCTGGCGCGGTTTGGCGATACCCCTGAGGCACAGCAAAAATTTCTATATCGCAAAGGCTTGTGCTATCGCTATGGGAGAATGATGCAGGTCATTTGCGGATTGCATTACAATATTTCTTTTCAAGATTCATTTTGGAAATCCTACCGCACACTCTATCCCACCGATCTAAATGATCAGGATTTAAAAAATCAAGTTTATTTCAAAATGATGCGTCAATTCTTACAGCATTATGACGTATTAATTTTACTTTTTGGAGCCGCCCCCTTCTGTTATGCCCCTTCATTGAAACCCCATGTAGACTGTCACTTTTTAAAAACAGAAGATCAGCATTTATACTATGGGCCCGAGGCGACTTCCCTCCGTTTAAGCGAGTTGGGATATCACAATCCCACCGAACCTGAACTTCAAGTGAAATATGACTCTCTCAACACATATACAGAAACCCTCTATACCGCCACGCACACCCCCTATCCGCTTTATGCAAATATTCCAAAAGAGGGCCAACTGAATGAAAATTATTTACAAATTGAAAATGAATATTATGCACCGATTCGCCCCAAGCCTTATCCAAATTTAACCCACCTCCCTCTAACCGAACAATTGCAAATGAAAGGCGTCAATTATTTAGAAATTCGCATTTTTGATTTAAACCCACTGCTCCCACTGGGAATCGATGCACCCACCTTGCATTTTACAGATCTTTTTATGCTATACATGGCTTTAAGCCCTGAAACGCCACTCAACCTCAATCAAAGCAAACAAAATGCCCTCAACATGGCTAAGTTTGGCTTAAATCCAAAATATCTCAAAAAAAGCCTGACATTCGTGAAAGAACTGCAAAAATATGCAGACGCACTGGGAAGCAAAATACATCAAGACAGCGTGCAAATTCAAATCGATAAGCTCATGCATCCTGATACATTGCCCGCACAAAAAATATTAGCCAAAAAAAACCCCTCGATCTGAGGGGCATTTCATCGATAAAAAATAAAGTCTACAGCATGCCGTAGAAAGCCAATTTTTTACGGAAGGTACCCCGATTGATTCCGAGCAAATGCGCTGCCTGGCTTTGATTGTCGTTGGTAAATTTCATGGTGGCTTGAAGCAAAGGATACTCAACTTCTGTCAGAACCAGATTATAAACATGTTCTGGACGCTCGCCCTTCAAACTTTCAAAGTATTCTGTCATTGCAACAGCAACCACATCTTTGAGTGCAGGTTTTTTTGTTTTGCTGTTAGGCTTGGTATAGTGCATTGTAGCTGGCATAATTAGTTTCTCCTTTTTTAATTAAAATAAGCAGCAAATATTTGATCGTTTTTTCACTGCTCTCTAATTGTACGACGAGATCATAATAAAAACAAGGGGGTGACAAAAAAAAAATTTCCAGGTAAATTAGATGATAATTTCATTCAATCAAGGAACAGAAAAATGCAAGACTTATTTATTGGTGTGGATGGTGGCGGCAGCAAAACTAGGGCAACACTCCAGGATGAAATGGGCAATACTCTCGGAAAAGGAGAGGGCGGCCCGGGAAATATTAAAACTTCTGTCATGGGAAGCTGGCAATCCGTACGCTCAGCAATTAATAATGCACTGTCTAATGCGAATATTCCAGACATTGAACGCTACCAAATTCACGTTGGACTGGGCATGGCTGGAAGCACAGAAGTCCCTGCCTCTCGCGCCAGCTTCTTGAATGTTCCACACCCCTACCATACTTTAATTTTAGACAGTGATGCCTCTGCAGCTTGCATTGGTGCGCATGGAAGCTCAGATGGCGCGATTATTCTAGTGGGAACGGGCGTTATGGGCTTTCAAATTGAGAATGCCATAGAAAGTCGCGTCGGCGGATACGGCTTCCCGCACTCTGATGAAGGGGGCGGCGCTTGGCTGGGAATGGAACTCAGCCGCGCGACTTTTCAAGCTTTTGATGGACGTCAACCTTGGACCCCTCTTTTGCGTACTGTATTTGATCGCTTTCAACAAGATATTTTTCAATTTTCAACTTTTGCAAATCAAGCAAAACCAGGTGATTTTGCAGAGCTCGCTCCTTTATTAATTGAGGCCCTCAATGAAAATGACCCTTTTGCAGTCTGCCAGATCAAAATGGCCGCACATGAAATCGATCGCCTCTGGGACGCACTGAAAGCGAAGGCAACACGGATTCTACCCTGCTGTCTTTTGGGCGGAATTGCCCCCTTTCTGGAGCCTTATTTATCTCATCGTCTCCGCGCTAATATTGTTCTCCGGAAATTTGATGCAACCATTGGTGCGATTATGCTCTTAAAACAACATATGGGCATTCCGGTATAAAATGAAAATCAAAGCACCTCTTGTAATGAGCGAAGGTACCCGCCTTCAAAACCAAGTGATTACCGTTCAAAATGGTCTGATTGAAAATATCGAACCGGCCTCCACAATGGATCATTATGACTGGGAACTAGATCCCCACTCCATCCTCATTCCAGGACTCATCGATCTTCATATTCATGGCATAAAAGGTCATGATGTCATGGATGGAACCCCTAATTCGCTTTCAATGATCAGCAAAACACTCGCAGAAGAAGGCGTAACGGGTTTCCTAGCCACGACCATGACTGAATCGATCGCACGGATTGAAGCCGCAATCGATAACAGCGTATATTGTCAAAAAAATAACCGAGATTATCATGGCGCAGAAATATTAGGCTTACACCTGGAAGGCCCCTTTTTAAGTACTGAATTTATGGGGGCTCAATGTGGCATACATTTGCTCCAACCTAATCCTTTGCTCCTTGAAGCGTGGCAAAAACGCAGCGCAGGATCAATCAAAATTCTGACCTTGGCTCCTGAACTTCCACAGGCACTTGAATTAATTGATACTGCAAAAAAGCTGGGCATCGTGGCTTCGCTAGGTCACACTGCCGCAAGCTTTAACGAAACGCTCACTGCGATCGACAGAGGCGCGACTCACGCCACGCATTTGTTCAATGCCATGCGGGGCATCCATCATCGCACCCCAGGTGCTGCAGCCGCCCTCCTGATGGATGAACGCATGACGGCAGAAATCATTGTCGACGGACTACACATCGCGCCTGAAATGATCCGCTTTATTTTTCAATTAAAAAAACACAGTCAATTAGTTTTAGTGACGGATGCAATGAGTGCAAAATGTTTAAAAAATGGCGAATATGTTTTTGGCGGGCAGACCGTGATTTTGAAAGATCAAGAAGCCCGACTGAAAAAAAATGGCGCCTTGGCGGGCAGCACACTCTGCCTCAATCAAGCACTCAAAAACGCACATCAATACACAGGCATTGCTTTAGAAAAACTCATTCCATTAGCCACCAGCATCCCCGCAAAAATTCTCAAAATGAATCAACAGATCGGCTCAATCAGTCAAGGAAAAAAAGCTAATTTTGCGGTTCTGAATCAGGACTTGGAAGTGCAAGTGACGATGCGAGAAGGCCGGGTTGTTTACAAAAAGCCTGGCGTAGCGCAGTCACTTCCTGATTAAAATGATACTTTATTTCCTGAATCAAACTATTTTGCTCCAGCATAAATTGATGCAAGGCCGCACGACGCAATTCGGATGCATCCAGCTGCTTGACATTATATTGTGATGCTTCAGTCACCGCGCTTTGCAATGCTTTAACGGCTTCAAGCAGCTGCTCTTTATTCAAATCTAACTCATCCATGATTGCGAAACCTCTCCTTTCAGCTTAAAATACCTCTTTTCTCGCTGCGCGTCAAACTCACATGGCCTTTTTCAAAAGTATTAAATCAGCCCTCAGCAAGACACGCTCTGCATTCAATCATGGCTTGCAATTTTTAGGCCGCAAAACAATGATTGATGAAGACACGCTGGAAGCCCTCTCCACCCTTCTATTACACGCTGATTTTGGAATCGAAACGACCGATGCTATTTTAGCAAAACTGAAAGCACGGGTCAGCAAAGAGCAGTGTGAGATCAAGGCCGCACTGAAAATTGAACTCAGTGAAATCTTAAATGCCTCGCAAAAAGCATTTGAAATCAGCAGCCCCCATCAACCTCGGGTGATTTTGTTTGTGGGCGTCAATGGGGCAGGCAAAACAACCTCTATCGGCAAACTGGCTTATTTTTTAAAACAGCATCAAAAAAGCGTCCTCCTTGCGGCAGGAGACACCTTCCGTGCAGCCGCCGTCAGCCAACTTCAAGTTTGGGCAGAGCGAAACAAAATCAATATGATTGCACAACCGATGGGCAGCGATAGCGCTTCCGTTATTTTTGACGCCATCCAATCTGCGCAAGCCAAACAGATTGATGTTGTTTTAGCAGATACCGCAGGCCGCTTACAAAACAAAAGCCATCTAATGGATGAACTTCGAAAAGCCGCACGGGTGATCAAAAAAATCGATGCCAGCGCACCACATGAAGTGATTTTAGTGCTCGACGCCAGTATCGGACAAAATGCCATCCAACAACTCCGCGAGTTTCATGCGGCCCTGAACGTGACCGGTTTAATCATTACAAAACTCGATGGCACAGCGAAGGCAGGCATTGTTTTTGCACTCAGTCAGGAATTTAAAATTCCGATTTACTTTATCGGAACGGGCGAGGCCTTGGAAGATCTCTCCCGATTTGATACTCTATCCTTTATTGACAGCCTTTTTGAGGAGCATTAGCCATGTACGAACCAGGCAAAGACAATTATGCAGATTATCTCTATGGCCACTTAACGCGCTATTTTAGCAAACTGCTGGGCACCACTATTGCACCAGGTCAAAAAATCTATTTTTTTACCTTCCTATGCAGTATCGTCATGGCCATGATTTTAGCAGCTTCTAATTATTTTTTCGGTCTTTTATTTATCATTTTACTCTTTATATTTGTTCCTTTCTTAAGAAGCTTGTTTTATTTACAAAAAACAAAAGTAGAAGCCCTTCACTTGCTTATTTTTGAAGCCATTCTTTTACTAGGCCTTATTATTCATAGCTGGCAGCAGCCTTTTATTTTATCCATTAGCAGCCTCGCCCTGTTTGGATTTTTATTGATTCCCCATTTTTCAAACGAGTCCAAAACCACTTTTTACACCCTGAGCTTTGAACTTCGAATGACTCTTTTTATCCTGAGTCTCGCAGTAAACCTGCCCATTCTACTGCTCTTCTTTTATGCCCTCTTGTTTAACAGCCAAATTATTTTAAAAATGGTTGCATTTGAGCGAGACAATTAAAGATTGACAAAAACAATTTTAAGAGCCTCTTGCAATATTATTTTCAGAAATGGCCAGATAAACAGCAGAATCTGAACGTATTGACGGCGTTAGGCGTCCGCGGGTAATTTT
>CANJQG010000033.1 GCA_947476405.1 Thiotrichales bacterium | reverse complement strand
TGCTGACCTCCTTAGGTAAATTGTTTTCGCAAACTAATTATACCACAAAGTCAGCAATTATGCCGTGTTCAGCCCTCTTTTTTTGATTATTTTTACTTTCCCTGAATTAATAAATTCGCTCACTTGCTGAATATTGCAAGAGGCTCAAAAGGCATTATTTATTAATTTTTATGTTATTTTATTTGCAAAGAGCGTGAAGCCGCAACTTATTCACCACCTTTTCACAATGCATTGCACCGCAAGAAATATCCTTTCAAAACACAAATACTCACTTCGCATTCTCGATCATTTTAAATTATAATAGCCAAACTTATTTTAGGAGATCTTTATTTTGAAGCCGATTCGACTGCTCTTGCCTTGCTTAGTTTTGCTACTCAGTGGCTGCACCACTGATAAAGTGGACCCTTATCTCGGAGATGCGCCCAGCTATATCTACGCTAAAGGTCACACTGACTTACAAAATGGCAATAATAATGATGCGCTGACCGCTTATCAATCCTTAGACTCCCAATATCCTTTTAATGCCTATACCAAAAAAGGCGACATCGAAAGCGTTTATGCTTATTATGAAAATGACAATCCTGCGATGTCGATTACTGCGGCTTCACGTTACCTGAAAGTCTATCCAGGGGATGAGAATTCAGATTATGCTTATTATATGATGGGCGTAGTTGATTTTGAAAATGGACGCGGCTTTCTGCAAAAATATTTCCCCTACGATATGGCACAACATAATGCCCCCAACTACACAGAAGCCTATAATTACTTTAACACTTTAGTCCAGCAATACCCAAAAAGCCCCTACGCCAGTGATGCGCGTCGCAGAATGATTTATCTTAATAATACGCTCGCGCAATACCAGCTGAATACCGCTCAATATGACTATAAACGCGGGGCTTATGTGTCAGCCATTAACCGCGCTCAGGATATTTTAGTTCATTTTCCGACAGCCCCCCAAAATACTGAGGCTTTAGCCTTAATCATGCAGGCGCAGGAAAAATTGGATCTCACTGATTTGGCCGCATCTACCGCAAACATCCTAAAATATAACACCCCTAATAACCCTGCACTTGGCCCCAAACAATAGGTTTATTTATGTTTAAAAGCAGCCCACTTAAAAAACTTATCCGCGGTTATTTCAAATTTAAAACTCAGTATTATCAACCCTCTTTTCTCAATGAGCTCATGCAAACACTCGCCAAGGAAGGACAAAAACCCAAAATCATGATTATAGGCTGCTGTGATTCACGCGTTGACCCCAACACTCTCTTTAACTGTTCTCCCGGCCAGCTTTTTACGGTTCGAAATGTTGCAAATTTAGTTCCACCCTGTGACCCCAGCCCCCACCACCACAGCACAAGCTCTGCCTTGGAATTTGCGGTTCAAGCCCTGCATGTCGAACATATCATTATCCTAGGTCACAGCCAATGCGGCGGAATCAAAGCGCTCTTGAACATGCCAGACAGCACCTTAACCAACCCCTCTGATAATGGCTTTATTTACAATTGGATGAAAATTGCCAAAGAAGCAAAAAGCAAGGCCCTAATCGAACGCAAGGGCAAATCCCGTGCAACACAAGCTCGATTTTGTGAAGAAGAAGCTCTAAAAATTTCGCTTTCCAATCTAAAGACCTTTCCTTGGATCGCTAAAAAAGTAACTTCAGGAGCACTCTCCCTGCACGCCTGGCGTTTTGACCTGGTTACAGGTAATCTCCAACATTTTGTGGAAAAAACCAATCGTTTTGAAGATGTCACGAAACACATTTCAAACATCTAGACATTCGCATAGGGGTGTGCGAGAATAAAGCCGTGATCAACAAGGTACCTGATTAAATGAAGAAACAACTTAGCTTTTTTGCGATCTTTTTATTCTTTATCCACTGCACATTCGCAGACCTCACCATTAATATCATTCAGGGCGTCAATAAGCCCTATCCGATTGCAGTGATCCCCTTTGGAAATGAAGTCACAAACATGTGGGAAGTACCGAATGGTGTCTCTGGCGTTGTAGCACAGGACCTTACCAATTCAGGTCGTTTTTCGAATTTGGCATTGAGTCAAATGCCTGCCCACCCCACCAGCGTGGCTAATTTTAATTGGCAACAGTGGAATAGCGCAAACACGGGTATTGAATATGCCGTTCTTGGAAACATCGCCCCAGGAACAATCCCTGGCACCTATACCGTGACCTTTTCACTCCTGAGCTTACTCAGCAATCAACCTTTAATAGGCCAACAGTTTGCGAATGTGCCGCGCACACAATTGCGGTTACTTGCCCATCAGATCAGTGATGTGATTTATCAAACCATCACTGGAAAACCCGGCTATTTCAGAACCCGCCTTGCTTATGTCGAAGTATTTAATGCGACCACTGAAAAAGGAACCTGGGAACTCGTCGTATCCGATTATGACGGCTTTAATCCGCACGTCCTCCTGAAGCAGCACAGCGAACCCATTGCCTCTCCCAATTGGTCTCCAGATGGAAACCAATTGGCCTATGTCAGTTATATTAACAATCGTCAGGCGATCTTTACGATTTCATTAACCACTGGCCAGCGTCGAATCATTGCAAATTTTCCAGGAACCAACAGCGCACCTGCTTTTTCACCTGACGGGACACAAATGGCCATGTCACTTTCAGGCTCAGACACAACGGACTCCGCTGACTTGTATGTGATGAATTTAAAAACACGTCAGCTGACTCGCTACACTGACTTTGGAAATAACACTTCGCCAAACTGGTCTCCAGATGGAAAAACCTTATCATTTAACTCTGATCGCGGTGGTAGCCCTCAAATCTATTCTCTAGACCTGCCAACCAAAGCAATCTCTCGACTATCCTATACAGGCATTAACAATTACGATCCAATTTATACGCCTGACGGAAAAAACCTTATTATTATGACCCAGCAAAGCGCTGGAGGACCCATTCAGCTTGCAAGCTTGAATCTTGCCTCAAATGCGATTAATATAATCACGTCGGGACAGCTTGACAAATCTCCATCTGTTGCACCCAATGGAGATATGATTGTTTATGCGAATTATGATTCAGCGCATGGCATCTTGGCAGAAACGACTTTAGATGGTACAGTACAGATAAAGTTACCTGCTACAGACGGGACAGTCCAGTCTCCAGCATGGTCGCCGTTTTTAAATTAACTAAACGAAGAAAGGGAGATCCTAATGAAAAATGTAATCAAACTCAGTCTTGTTGCACTTGCAGCAGCGTCACTGATTGGTTGTGCGAGCAAGCCAAAACCTACTCCAACAAGCACCACAACAACTACCGCAGCGAGCGCTACCCCGATGGCGGCACCTCAGTTGACTGCAGCTCAAATGCTTCAACAAACCTTGGCTTCACTGCCTAACAAAGTTTACTTTGGTTTTGATAAATACAATTTAACCCCAGAAGCTGTCGCTGTTTTACAACAAAATGCCGCTGTTCTTTTGAAGAACCCACAAGTGAACCTGATGTTGGCAGGAAATGCAGATCCACGCGGAAGTGAAGAATACAACTTTCACTTAGGCATGAGACGTGCTAAAGCAGTTTATGGCTACTTTATGCAACAAGGCATCCCTGCATCACAAATGTGCATGGTTAGCTATGGTGAATTACGCCCAGCAGCAACACCTGCACAAATGGGTGGAAACTGGCAAAAAGCGTACGCGCTTGATCGCCGTACTGAAATCAGCTACAACCAAACCTGTCAAGGTGCTGGAGCCTCTAAATAATGCTTCGCACTCCAACTTGTTTGGCATGCTTAATCAGTCTAAGCCTCTTCGGAGGCTTAGCTTTTGCTGACGCGCCAATCGCAACCATCAATAATAACGGAACACCTGTTGCACAGGTTGTCAATTCACAGGCTTTATTATCCAGCCTGACTCCAGATCAACGCATTGCGAGACTGGAAAATCAAGTCCAATATTTATCGACTTACAATAACCAATTACAGAGCTTGAGCACTCAAGTGGATATACTCCGCGGAAAAATGGAAGATTTATCCCATCAAGTTCAACTTTTACAAAATCAGCTTAAAACCCAATCAGCGCCAACCAGCACACCTGCACCTACTACAACAGCAACCACTGCGACAATAAGCGATGTCACAGCAAACGCACCCAGCTCAATAAGCCCAGAACAAACTGCCTTTAATCAAGCCTATACGTTAATGACACAAAAAAAATATCCACAGGCAACCGCTGCTTATACCCAATTTTTAGCTAAATATCCTAAAAGCACGCAAGCATCGACGGCTCATTATTGGCTTGGAGATTTATATTTAGCGCAAGGCATGCCCGATAAGGCTGCAAAACAATATAAAGTAACGGCAAATATCGTAAATGCACCTAAACGCCCTGAAGCAATGCTACAGTTAGGAACGATTTTATTAGCCTATGGCGATAATACCCATGCGGAACAGCTTTTCAAAGTCGTTATAAAAAATTATCCAAATTCTAGTTATGCAACGCAAGCTCGGAAGCACTTGCAGTCATTGAGCTCATGACCAGAGTCAAGGAATGAGAGGGACCACAGGAACAGCCATTCGAACCTGAACTCACCGCAGCGCAGCAAACTCACTCCATTTTTCCATGCCAAGATAAGCCCCATAAAAGTAGCACAGAATGCTGAGACGGGCATAAAAAAAGACCATGATATAAAAAAAAATTTAGTCTATTAAAAAAGGATAATCATTGTAACCGTGATCTCCATCACTATAAAATGTTGTGGAATCTGGTGCATTCAAGCTGGCCTGAAGCGAAAAACGCTTAGGCAAGTCCGGATTAGCAATAAACAATTGACCAAATGCAGCGGCATCGGCCTGCCCCGCATCAATTAATCGCCCTGCCTCTTCCTGAGTTAAACCTTGATTAATAATATAGACCCCACCAAAAGCAGCCTTAATCTGCTCCCCGATATAACCCTCACCCTGCCGTTCCCGCGCACAAATAAACGCAATTTTACGCTGACCCAATGCCTTGGCAATATAAAGAAACGTTTTTAATCGATCGGAATCCCCCATATCATGGGCATCACATCGGGGTGCCAAATGCATTCCAACACGCCCAGACCCCCAAACTGAAATCACTGCATCTGTGACTTCCAGCATTAATTTACAACGATTCTCTAAAGATCCACCATACTCATCTTCACGATGATTGGTTTGATCCTGCAAAAATTGATCTAAAAGATACCCATTCGCACCATGAATTTCCACTCCATCAAAGCCTGCCTTTTTAGCGTTTTCGGCGCTTTGACGATAGGCTGCGATCACGCCTGGAATTTCATCCGTACGGAGCGCACGAGGCGTTACAAATGCTTTTTCGGGACGCACTAAACTGACATGCCCTGCAGGGCGAATCGCACTTGGAGCAACCGGCAATTCCCCATTCAAAAATAAAGGATCAGAAATTCGCCCCACATGCCAAAGCTGTAAAAAAATCCGCCCTCCTTGTTGATGAACGGCTTCCGTAATTAATTTCCAGCCTTCAACTTGTGCCTCAGACCATATGCCAGGCGTTCGGGCATAACCAACGCCCATTGGACAAACAGAACAGGCTTCCGTGATAATCAGCCCGGCACTGGATCGATCCGCATAATACTGCGCCATCATGGCATTAGGGATGCGATGCTCCCCTGCTCTAGATCGCGTCAAAGGCGCCATAATCACACGATTAGGCAAGCTAAGCTCCCCTACTTTTAAAGGGGTTAATAAAATGGACATGACGATCGCTCCTTTGACTTCGATTAAGAAAGCCAGTTTAACACTGAAAGCCTAAAGTTTAAATATAAGATGCACGCTGCAATGCTTGACGCGTTTTATTCTGTAAATCGATCACCTCATCTGGCAGAAGATTTAACGGAGGAAGCCAATATAATTCATTACCAATCGGCCTTAACAATACCCCAACTTCCACCCCTGCCATAGCAACACGACGCCCTAAACGAGAAATTTGATTCGGATTAACCAACGTGGCGGCTGCGATTCCGCCAATATTTCTGACCTGAACGAGACATTGCACTTCAGCAGCCAAGTCTTGAAAAGACTGGCTTAGATTTTTTTCCAATGCCTTAAATTGCCCCGCTTTGGATAAGTGCTCCATCACCTCCATGGCAGCCAATGCGACACTCACTGACAATGCATTCCCTGAGTGAGTATGCGAGTGTAAAAAAGATTTTCCCGCCTCATAATCATCATAAAATAAAGCATAAATAGCGCTGGAGGTGAGCACGGCTGAAAGTGGCAAAAATCCGCCTGTTAATCCTTTTCCAAGACAAACAAAGTCCGCTTCAATTTTTGCATGCTCACTTGCTAAAGCAGGACCTGTGCGATAACAACCGGTCATGATCTCATCCGCAATCAAATGAACCCCATTTTGCTGCGTCCAGACTCGCAAACGCTTTAAAAAATCTTGAGCATAAATGCGCATTCCAGCGGCACCTTGAACAATCGGCTCAACAATAATAGCACTCAAAGTCTCCTGATGCACGGCTAACTGCGCTTCAATGGCAGGCCAAATGGCACTACAATCACTCCAAAGCGAATCTTGCTGATTGGCCACATAAGGAATGCCCTTTAAAACAGGATAGCCCTGCAAAATAGCCTCATAAGGCTTACGATAAACACCTAAATCACTCACACTCATCGTCAATGCGGTCTCGCCATGATATGCATTTTCTAAGCCCATCAATTGCGTTCTTTTAGTTTTCCCCTCAATTTGATGGGCATGCAGGCTCATCTTTAACGCAATTTCAACCGCAGATGAGCCATCACAGGCATAAAAGACTCGATTCAAATGAGCCGTCAGCCCAGCTAACTTTTGAGATAATTGAACAATCTTTTCATGGGTCGTATGGCCAAAAAAAACATGCTCAAAAGCATCGAGCTGATCTACAATGGCTCGCTTTAAAAGAGGATGCCCATGCCCTAAAGACTTACACCACCAACTGGAAATCGCATCCAGCAGAGTCCGGCCGTCTTCAAGCGCAATATACGCCCCTTTGGCCGATTTAATCACAAGTGGTGGAAAACTTTCAAAATCTTTCATTTGTGAACAAGGATGCCAGTTATATGCCAAATCCCCTTGGATAATATTTCGCATTGTTAGCCTTATAAAATAATATAGTTGACAATCAAACGAAGCAGGTTATCATAACTGCTTTTATTCTACAAGAAGGGACCTATGAATTTACGAAACGACTGGCTGATCTCAGAAATTGAAGCCCTCTATACTCAATCTTTTCCAGAATTGCTTTATCAAGCACAAACCGTTCATCGTCAATACTTCAAAGCGAACGCTGTCCAAGCCGTGACACTTCTCAATATTAAAACGGGCGCCTGCCCTGAAGATTGCGCATATTGCACCCAAAGCGGCCACTTCAAAACTGCCTTAAAAAATGAGAAGCTCTGGGATCTTGAATCGGTTTTAAGCAAAGCCCGAGAAGCAAAAGAAAATGGTGCAATCCGCTTTTGTATGGGTGCGGCCTGGCGCAGCATTCCTAAAAAAGACCGCCCAAAAATTGAAGAGATCATTCGCGAAGTCAAAGCACTGGGCCTTGAAACCTGCGTCACCTTAGGGATGCTGGATCAGGAAGATGCAGAAGCCTTAAAAGCAGCGGGCCTCGATTACTACAATCATAATCTGGATACTTCGCCCGATTACTATAAAAAAATCATTACCACTCGCAGCTATCAAGATCGCCTGGATACTTTAGAGCAAGTCCGCAATGCTGAAATAAAAGTCTGCTGTGGCGGCATTGTGGGCATGGGTGAAACACGTGAAGATCGAATCGCTTTCTTGCAACAATTGGTCAATTTGCCCAAACATCCTGAAAGCGTGACCTTGAATCAACTCACCCCAATGCCGGGCACCCCACTTGAAAACACCCCACCGCTAGAATCATTTGAATATGTACGTGTCGTCGCAACAGCACGAATTTTAATGCCACAATCCTATATTCGTTTAGCTGCAGGTCGCAACCTGATGACCCCTGAATTACAAGCACTCTGCATTCTTGCGGGTGGCAACTCTATTTTTTATGGTGAAAAATTATTAACTGCAGAAAATCCAAGTGTTGCGCAAGATAAAGCTTTTTTAGAGACACTGGGCTTGGTGACGGAAGAATCATGCATGCGTTAATTAAAAAACGCCTTCACGCGCATCGTCTCAAACACTTATTTCGTGAGCGCAAAATTAGACCTCAAGGTTTATGCTTTTCAAGCAATGATTATTTGGGGCTGGCTCAAGATCCCCAGATGATCGCTGCTTTTTGCGAAGGCGCTTATCGGCATGGCATTGGCTCCACTGGCTCTGCACTGGTCTCGGGTTACAGCAAACCCCATCGCACTTTAGAAAGCGCTTTTGCAGATCATGTTGGGCGAGATCGCGCGCTTCTCTTCAGCAATGGCTATATGGCAAATGCAGCAATATTACAAGCACTACTGGGAAAGCAAGATATTGCTTTTCAGGATAAACTGAATCATGCCTCTTTACTGGATGGGACAAAACTAAGTGGCGCTCAACTCAAACGCTATCGCCATCTTGATGCAGCCCATTTAAATGAACTCCTCGAGGCTCATGATTCTGAAAATAAAGTCATTATCAGTGATCATGTGTTTAGTATGGGGGGTGATCTTGCCCCGATCCCAGCACTCATTCAATGTGCCCATCAGCATGCAGCGACCTTAATCATTGATGATGCGCATGGCTTTGGCGTCGTTGACTTCCCTTATTCACAAAGCGAAGTCCCCATTTTAGTATGCCCTCTTGGAAAAGCCTTTGGAGGAAGTGGTGCCTTGGTTGCAGGTAGCCATGACTTGATTGAAGCCTTAGTTCAATTTTCGCGGCCCTATCTTTTTAGCACTGCTTTATCCCCGGCTTTGGCACATGCACTGCATTGCGCATTGAAACTCATTCAAACTGAACCCTGGCGACGCGAAAAATTACACACCAATATCGCCTATTTCAAACAGCTCTCTACAAAAATGGGGCTGCCCTTTACCCCCTCGATTACGGGAATTCAGATGCTTCCCATTGGCGACAATGAAAAAGCCGAAGCCATTAGCCAATCCCTCATCAAACGACGTCTTTTTGTCAGAGCTATTCGCCCACCGAGCGTCCCTGAAGCGGCCTTACGAATCACACTCAGCAGCCGACACGAAGCGCCTGAAATTGCCTTTTTGCTACGTGAAATTGAGGCGCTTTTATGAATTTTAAACATCGGATCAGACAGCAATTCAGTCGCGCCGCAGCGGACTATGATCAGGCTGCACACTTGCAATCTCAATGCATAGAGGATCTGTCTCTCATGCTCCCTGCGATCCAAGGAAAGCATATTTTAGATCTGGGATGCGGCACGGGACAAGCCCTCACCGTATTGCAACACCAATATCCTCAGGCTTTATATTATGGCTTGGATTTAAGCGAAAGCATGTTATCCATTGCGCAACAAAAAGCATCCCATCCTTCCCT
The DNA here is from genome assembly GCA_947476405.1 of Thiotrichales bacterium. Classification (GTDB taxonomy): domain Bacteria; phylum Pseudomonadota; class Gammaproteobacteria; order Francisellales; family CACEW01; genus JAJZUD01. The sequence goes on along the minus strand of CANJQG010000033.1, from coordinate 9,768 downwards.
GATAAATGCAGACTTTGACGCCATTCCTTTGGCCCAAAAGAGTATAGATTTAATTTTTTCTAATCTCGCTTTACAGTGGAGCCCTGACCTTCATCTCAGCTTACAAGAAGCGAAACGCATTTTAAAATTAAATGGACACTTGATTTTTTCAAGCCTCACGCAGGGCAGCTTAACAGAATTAAAAGCGACCCATTTTTTGACACACACTTCTGTTATATCCGCTTTAAATCAAAACGGCTTTATGATCAACACAGCTTTGCAAAAAAAAATGCGGTTTTATTTTTCAAGTGTAAAAAAGGCCTTACTCAGTTTGAAAGAAATCGGTGCAAATGCCTGCGACACCCCCCATCATCAAGGACTCAATGCACGCTCGAGAATTCAAGAATTAGAAGCGCATTATCCCCACGATCAAAAAGGCTACCCCCTCAGCTATGAAATCCTATTGATCTCAGCGCAGAAAATCTCATGAACACCCGTTTTTTTATTACAGGAACTGACACAGGGATTGGAAAGACTTATTTTAGCGGCCAACTCCTCCAGCATTTGAATGCTCAAGGTCAACAGACGATTGCCTTAAAGCCTCTCGCCTCAGGCTGCGAACGAACAGAGATCGGCCTACGGAATGAAGATGCATGCTTACTTCAAAAAGCAGCAAGCATCCATTTGCCTTATGAAAAAATCAATCCCTTTGCATTTGAAGCACCGATTGCCCCTCATATCGCAGCAGATTTAAATAAAACAGCGATCACTGCAAAAAAATTAGCTAAAGCCTGTCTGCCCGCTTTAAATCAACCCGCTGATTTTTATTTGATTGAAGGAGCAGGCGGCTGGCAAGTCCCTCTCAATAGAGATGAAACCTGGTCTGATTTTGTTAAAGCCATTCAAGCGAAGGTTATTTTAGTCGTTGGAATGCGCCTAGGCTGCATTAATCACGCTTTACTCAGCGTTGAATCTATTCTACAAAGCGGCTGTCATTTAGTGGGCTGGGTCGCAAATTGCATGCCTCCAAGTATGCCGCATCTTCAAGAAAACATCCGCTATTTAACCCAAAAAATTAAAGCCCCTCTCTTATTTGGAGAGCGAGGCTTCGCCAGCGGAATAGGCTTCGATTTCACCGGAAGGGTGCAGCAATAAAAGATGCCCGAAAGCATCCACCCCCACAACCACTCCCTTTACATTGGATGCGCCTAAATGCAGGCTAATCTCCTTACCCTGCAATACATCAGACGCCTTCCATTCTGAAAGAAACCCAGAAAAGCCTCCTTTCTCAAACCGCTCAAAATATTCACTGAGGGCGTTCATCAACAAAGCCGCAATACGATTACGATCCTGCACACCACTTAAAATAATTTGCATTGAAGTACTCGGGCGATCAATACACGCAAGCATTTCTGCTGACATATTCACATTGCAGCCGATACCAACAATCGCCTCCATTCCGCCATGCGCTTCACCTTGAAGCTCAATTAAGACCCCTGCTAATTTTTGATTTCGATACAAAATATCATTCGGCCATTTGCATGATAGCTCTTCCAAGCCAAATTCACGCAAGGCTTTTAAAACAGACAACCCCACGCATAAACTGAGGCCACCGCACTGACTTAAATCCTGTAAAATCGAAAACCGACATGACAGTAAAATATTGGCGCCAAAAGGCGCAATCCACGCTCGACTAAAACGCCCACGGCCTTTGCTTTGATGCTCTGCCAGGCGAAATTGCATAGGACCTACATGCCCCTCTTTTTTTGGAAAATCATTGGTTGAACTCACGCTCCCCAACAACTCAATCTCAACATTTTGATCATGCAAGGCACTGCGAATCTCAGACTCATCCAATAAGCACAAGGGCGTTGCAAGACGGTATCCTGTACTCTGAATCGACTCAATGGCAATCCCATATTTAATCAATTGATTAATATGCTTCCAGACCGCATTACGGGAAACATGAAGCAAAAGGCTTAAATCATGACCTGAATGGCGCTGTTGATCACTTAAAATTTTGACCAAGCTTCGTAAAACAGGAGTGAGTTTTTTCATCTTTCAGCACCTTATTTTTTAAGCAATCGCTGCAAGCTAACGTACAAATAGCCTGTTCTGAATAAGCGCCTGGCCGCCCCTGAAAAGCAATTTTCATGGCTATTTTTCTTCCAGATCATCCAAAAAGCTTTTTAAAGTTTCTGCACGTGTAGGATGACGCAGTTTCCGTAAGGCTTTGGCTTCAATCTGCCGAATCCGTTCACGCGTGACATCAAACTGCTTGCCAACTTCCTCTAAAGTATGGTCGGTATTCATGTCGATCCCGAAACGCATTCTTAAGACTTTGGATTCACGTTCAGTGAGCGAGTTTAAAATCTTACGTGTCACTTCACGTAGATTTTCATTCGTTGCAGAGTCGACGGGAGAGCTGAGATTGCCATCTTCGATAAAATCACCTAAATGAGAATCTTCATCATCACCAATCGGCGTTTCCATTGAGATCGGCTCTTTGGCTATTTTTAAGACTTTACGGATCTTATCTTCGGGCAGATCCATTTTAATGGATAGTTCTTCCGGGGTGGGTTCACGCCCCATTTCCTGTTGCATTTGCCTGGAAATTCGATTGAGCTTGTTGATCGTTTCAATCATGTGAACTGGAATCCGAATGGTGCGGGCTTGATCCGCAATGGATCGTGTGATTGCCTGTCGAATCCACCAGGTTGCATAGGTTGAAAATTTATAGCCACGGCGGTATTCAAATTTATCGACGGCTTTCATCAGACCGATATTGCCTTCCTGAATTAAGTCTAGGAATTGCATGCCACGATTGGTATATTTTTTAGCGATAGAAATAACTAAGCGTAAGTTGGCTTCAATCATTTCTTTTTTAGCTCGGCGAGTCTTCGCTTCGCCAATGGACATACGGCGATTGGCTTCTTTGATATCAAGCATATTCAGGCCATAAGACTCGGAAGCATGTTTAATTTTTCGCTGTGCTTCAGTAATTTCAGGTTTAAAACTGCCTAAACGTTCGAATGAAATTTTATTTTTGACGGGGTCGAGTTGATTCATCCAATTTGGATTACTTTCATTGCCTTGAAATTGAATTAAGAAATCTTTTCGTGGCATGCGACATTTTTCGACACAAATGCGAGAAATAAAGCGCTCTTGTTCGCGAATACTTTCAAGCGTTTGACGTAGGCGATGGGTGAGGCGATTAAATTCTTGGCTCGCCAGCTTGAAAGTGAGAAAGTTATTTTTGAGTTCCGCATGGGTTGATTTTACTTTTTTAGAGTCAGGCTTGTCTTTTTTGACTTGAGCATCATATTGATCGTAAAGACATTGGAGAATTTTGAAGCGTTCTGCACATTTTTCGGGGTCAGGTCCAAGCTCTGCATCAATGACATCGACGACACTCGCCACTTCTTCATCTTCAGCGACTTCGGGCTCTGCAATAACTGCAATTTCATCGGGTTCGCTAACTTCAGCCACCTCTGCAACATTCATAATCGGCGTGGCTTCTTCTTCCTCATCATCGGTAAATCCCAGCAAAATGCTTGATAAAGCACGCTCTTCTTCAGGGGCATGGTGATAGGAATTAAGAAATTGTTGAATGACGACTGGATAGTCAGAAATGGCCTCTAGGACTTGAATGGTACCTTCTTCGATTCTCTTCGCAATTTGAATTTCGCCTTGACGTGTCAGCAAATCAACGGTGCCCATTTCGCGCATGTACATGCGAACAGGGTCGTTGGTGCGTCCTAACTCATCATCAGTACCGATAATGGCACTTCCTTCCACTTCCATCTCGTTAGGGACGGCAGCAGGCGCTGCATTTTCAAGCAGAAAAGGATCCACATCTTCAGCCGACTGAAAGACTTGAATGCTCATATCATGCAACATATTGACGATATTATCTAATTGCTCTGGGTCATTGACCTCATTTGGGAGATGATCATTAATATCCGCTGCGGTCAGGTAACCTTGCTCTTTTCCTAGTGCAATCAGCTCGCGAATTTGTGAAAGGTCATCAAATTGTTCTTGATCAAACATGCAGTATATCCGTTATCTTTTCGAAAAAAGAAAAGAATAGCAAAAAATAAGCGGGAAGTCTATGGGGCTAGAGCCCCTGCTCCCAGGATGATTTTACGTGAATGCAAGGCCCCTAGGCTTGAGCGATGCCCAATACTCAGGAATGTTGATTCAGGAAGATGTGTTTGCAGTAATTGATAGAGCTGGGATTCAGCGGCTTCATCCAGGCTGCTGCTGGCTTCATCTAATAAAATCCATCGAGGTTGATGAATGAGGAGTCTGGCGAAGGCGAGACGCTGTTGTTCGCCTAAAGAAAGCATTTGTGCATAATTCACATTGACCGATAATTCAGAAATAAGATGAGATAAATGAACCGCTGCTAACGCTTTTAAAATATTGTTTTCATCGTAAACCGAAGGGTCTGGGAAGACCATGATATCACGGAGTGTTCCTTGCGGAAGATACGATTTTTGTGGCACAAACCAGAAGGATACCTCAGGCTTGATAACCTTTCCGCTTGCATAGGGCCAAATACCTGAAATCGCACGAAAAAGAGTGCTTTTCCCCACGCCAGAGGGGCCCATAATTAAGGTATTTTCACCCTGCTTGAATTGGAGGTTGATGTTTTGAAATAAAGGGCATCCATCGGGCTTGAACAGAGAAAGATCTTCAAGAATTAAGGTGTTATGGTGGTGATATTGAATTTGTAATTCGGAATAAGGAAGGGGATGAGGCATTTCAGCGCGTAGACTTTCGTCGCTAAGTTCTTGAAGTCGACCCGCTGTGGCTGCAAGCACTGTAATTTGTAGGTAATTAGAAATAAAAAATCCAAGGGAATCATTAACGACAGAAAAAGCCCGTGTAATTTGTGTAATCCCTCCCAATTGATATTTGCGTGCAAAATATCCGGGCAACGCGAGAAGCGTGGGAACAAAGCTCGCGCTTAAGGAAATGAGATTCGTGAAAAGAGCCAGCAATCGTTGGCGTCGGATAATCAAAATAAAATTACTAATGACCTGGTTAAATTGGGCTTGGAGGCCTGTTTGTTCAAATTTTTCGGCTTTGTAGAGTGCAATTTGCTCCGAATTTTCGCGGATACGCATCAAGTGGTAACGAAAAAAAGCTTCAAAACGCTGCTGCAAAAAGGACAAATGAATGAGGGGACGTCCTATTTTAAAAGTCAGATACGTATTCAGCAGACTGTAAGTGAGCGCAAACCAGACCATATCGCCTTGCAAGATAAAGTGATGATGATACGGCAGTGGAATCGCGATGGGCGTCGAAAGTTTCCACAAAATAACCGAGAACGAAGCTAAAGATAAAACAGCATTGAATAAGCCGAGCGTCAAGCCTGAAAAAATACTAATGATTTGATTGATATCTTGGCTGATGCGTTGATCTGCATTATCAATCGGACGGTCAAATGTCTCGATTTCATAATAAGCGTGAGAGCCCATCCATTTTGCGATAAAATGGGCGGTTAACCAATTGCGCCAACGGATTTGCATAAGGCTATAGAAGTAATTTTGATAGGCATCAAAAATGGTAAAGAGCACAAAAATAATAGCTAGAATAAAGATAACATGTAGAATCGCCCGCAGATTATAATTTTGAATGCCATCAAACAGTTCGCCGCTTAAATTATTGACCATAATGTTGGCCCAAACCACTAAAATAACCAAGAGGAGACTTAAAACAAAATAGAATATCGAAAATTTAACGCTGGGATCACCCGAGCGCCAATACAGAAAGATCAGCTTAAAAAAGTCTTTAAGTTTAATTTTGTGCATCACAGAAATATCATCACCAAAACGGCATTCTACCATGCGCTTGTGCGAATAAGTAGTTTGGTATAAAATTCGTTGATAAGGCAATCTTTTTTGGAGGAAGCAAGTATGATCACTAACTTTTGCTGTTGTTTTTACCCCACAACAGTCGTCTGCGTGGATGATGACGTCCATTTATTAAAGTGGATGACTTTGTTATTAGAGGAGCAATTTAAAGTACTTGCTTTTCATGACCCCCTTATCTCACTTGCATTTATTGAAGCTGCCGGCATTTTGAGCTCAAAGAATCAGATGAATCAGGCCAAGCTTGATCCCAATGTTCTTTATTTTGATTTGAATATTCAAAAAATTCATACTTTAATCTATGATGCAAAGCGGAGTGCGGAAATTTCGACCTTGGTGATCGACTATTACATGCCCGGATTGAATGGGCTTGAGCTTTGCAAGCATTTTAAAAATGAGGCCTGTAAAAAAATTTTGCTAACAGGCGAGGTTGATCAGCAAATGGCGGTAGTGGCTTTCAACGATGGGGTGATTGACCAATTTGTTATGAAAGGTCAGGCTCAGGTCATGGAAGAATTACAGGTGCAGATCAAGAGAATGCAGTGGCAATATTTTTTTGAAAAAACACGTTCCTTAACGGATTCTTTATTACAGGCATATCCTCAAGTCTTTTCTTATCTAGAGGATTTAGAATTTTGCGAAGCCTTTTATACATTCCTGCGCCAGCATAAAATTAAGGAAGGTTATCTGTTTAATGGTGAAAGTGACTATTTGCTGATTGATCAGTCCAATCAATTGTGGTGGCTGTCGATTAAAAACCAATATGCAATACAGACTTTGATTCATGATGCGGAAAATGAGTTTTTGCAAGAGCCTTCTCCTGAAGCAGAGGCTATTTTTAAAGTGGTGAAATCCGGGAAAAAATTGCCACTGACGGTGCTTTCTAAGAAAGTATTAGACATTTCTGAATGGGAACGTATTTTAGTTCATCCGATTGCGATCATGACGACAAAAGAGACCTATCAAGTATTATTATCGCCGGATGTTGGGCAGGCTCATTTACGTTATGATGCCATTAAATTTATTTAATTTCGGCTATGATGATTTAGCCTTGCACCAAAAGTTGAGACTTGCTTCATCGAGGACATGCCCCCTCATTTCATGAAAGAGCATGTTGGCAAAAAAACCACGCTTGAGATCGAGTTTTTTATCCAGGGCATACATTTTGAGTGTATAAAAATGGGTTTTTTCGGGGGGCGCACATCCACCAAAATGAGCAGCATTTTCGACACTCAACTTCCATTCAGCAGGAATAATGGGAGATGCCCAGCTATTTATGCCTTCGAGTAAAGGCATCTCCAGGCTTGCATTTTCAGGTAATTCGCCTAAAAAAGGGTCAATGTTCGCCACAACCCAATGAATCCAGGAAAATCCACATACTGGAATTGCATCGAGATCGTCAAAAAAAATCGCCAAAGAAACTGTTTCTTTGGGCAAGTCAGACCAGCTGAGTTGCAAAGAACGGCTGGGCATTGTGCCTTCAAATTGGGTGCCATGATGACAGAAGGCATCCGCGATATGATCATTGGTGATATTTTTTGAGCTGATCTTCATAGGCTTACCATCCCGTGATTTCTTTTACCCCTTGTCCAATGTGGGCGGGAGATTTAACTGTATGCACACCGGCTGCTTGCAGGGCTGCAAATTTTTCATCCGCAGTGCCTTTTCCGCCTGCAATAATCGCACCTGCATGGCCCATGCGTTTTCCAGCAGGAGCAGTGACGCCCGCAATATAAGAGACAACTGGTTTGGTTACATTGTGTTTGATGAACTCAGCCGCTTCTTCTTCTGCAGAACCACCAATTTCACCGACCATTACAATGGCTTCGGTTTGTGGATCATTTTGGAATAGCGTTAAAATATCAATAAAATTAGAGCCAGCGATGGGGTCACCACCAATGCCTACGCAAGTGCTTTGTCCAAAGCCCAGCGCTGTGGTTTGATGAACTGCTTCGTAGGTTAATGTTCCGGAGCGTGAGACGATCCCTACTTTTCCAACTTGGTGAATATAGCCAGGCATAATTCCAATTTTACAGGCGCCTGGTGTAATCACCCCTGGACAATTGGGGCCAATTAAGCGTGAGCCTGATAATTCTACATAACGCTTGACTTTGAGCATATCTAAAACAGGGATGCCTTCGGTAATACAGATAATCAGCTCAATGCCGCAATCCGCTGCTTCAACAATGGAGTCCATGCAATAAGGCGCAGGGACATAAATAACAGTGGCATCAGGTTTTGCCTGATCTACTGCATCACGAACCGTATTAAAAACAGGAAGGCCTAAGTGAATTTGTCCGCCCTTTCCTGGCGTAACGCCGCCGACCATTTTGGTGCCATAGGCAATAGCCTGTTCAGAGTGAAAAGTACCTTGTTTTCCGGTAAAGCCTTGGCAAATGACTTTGGTGTGCTCATTAATTAAAATACTCATAATTGAAAAATCCTTTTTTAGTTACGCTTTTTTAGCTGCAGCTACCACTTGACGGGCCGCATCAGCAAAGCCTTGTGCTGCAATAATATTAAGGCCACTGTCAGCAAGTTTTTTGGAGCCCAGTTCTGCATTGGTGCCTTCTAGGCGAACGACGACTGGAATTTTAACGCCTACTTCAGCAACGGCATCGATAATACCTTCTGCAATCATGTCACAACGCACAATCCCACCGAATATATTGACTAATACAGCCTTAACGGAAGGGTCAGATAAGATGAGCTTGAAGGCTTCAATGACGCGTTCTTTATTTGCCCCACCACCTACATCAAGGAAGTTTGCTGGGCTGCCGCCGGACAGTTGAATAATATCCATGGTTGCCATGGCTAGGCCTGCGCCATTAACCATGCAGCCAATATCGCCATCTAAAGCGACATAATTAATGCCATGCCGCTGTGCTAATTCTTCGCGCGCATCTTCTTGACTTGTATCGCGCATTTCAACAATACGTGGATGACGATACATGGCATTGTCATCAATGGTAATTTTGCCATCCAGGCAATGAAGATTCCCTTCAGTCGTGATGACCAATGGGTTGATTTCCAAAAGGGAAAAGTCAAAGTGTTCAAACATTTTGGCAAGGCCCATAAATATTTTGGTAAATTGACCCACTTGTACATCATTCAAGCCTAAAGCAAAAGCGAGTTCGCGTGCTTGGTAGGGTTGAGGGCCGACAAGCGGATCAATCGTTGCTTTGAGGATTTTTTCAGGATGGGTTTTCGCGACTTCTTCAATTTCAACGCCCCCTTCAGTCGAGGCCATGAACACAATGCGTCTGGATCCCCGATCAATCACAGCACCTAAATAAAGTTCTTTAGCAATATTTGTGCAGCTTTCAACTAAAATCGTATTGACTGGCTGACCTTTTGCATCAGTTTGATAAGTCACGAGATGGGTGCCAAGCAGACGATCACAGAAAGTCTGGATTTCAGCCGGTGTCTTAACGAGTTTCACTCCGCCCGCTTTGCCACGGCCGCCTGCATGAACTTGGGCTTTAATAACCCACATTTCTCCGCCGATATCTGTTGCAGCTTTAATTGCTTCGGGTGCCGACTTCACGGCAAAGCCTTTCGAAACAGGTAATCCATATTCACGAAAGAGTTGTTTTGCTTGGTATTCATGTAAATTCATAAGAGTCTCTTTTTTAGTTAAACAAAAGCAGCGCACACTCTATCACAAATTTTGATTAAAAAGAAGTTGTCTCAGCCCTAAAATATGGGTATAATGGCCCTTCAGTTTAAAGGCTGGGTAGCAAAATGGTTATGCAGAGGCCTGCAAAGCCTTAGACGCCGGTTCGATTCCGGCCTCAGCCTCCAAAACGCTCACCATCGCCCGGGTGGTGAAACTGGTAGACACAAGGGATTTAAAATCCCTCGGCTGGAGACGGCTGTGCCGGTTCGATTCCGGCCCCGGGCACCATTT
>CANJQG010000032.1 GCA_947476405.1 Thiotrichales bacterium | reverse complement strand
TCCATAAAATTCGATTTGATGCTTTGCGAGTTCAATGCCTGCTCTGCGAAGGCCGCAAATCACCTGTTCTCTTTGGCCAGGAAAAGCGGCATCAGAAACAATCACTAATTTGAAGTCATTGAATGAAGATCTGCTTTCTAATAATTGCACTCCGGCATAGTAAGCCGTGTCTTCAGTATCCGGGCGATCTTTACCAGGTTTTGCTTTGGCGTCGATTACTTCGGTTGTTTTGCCTGGCAATAAGTTTGAAAGGAGTAGAGACATTGCCCCACTTTCTGTCGGCTTGCCTTCTTTGTGATATTGGCCGAGTGTAGGGGCCAATTCCTGAGTGTTTAAAAAAGTATAGCCTTCGCGTGGCGCATCACTTATATCGCCTAAATAGCCTCTGGTAGGATCTGCTTTTACTGGGATCAGAGCCCGCTCTCCACTGAGGCCAAAGATGCGTGGAGCAACATTACTAACGGCTGGTAAGATTTGATCACGGCAAAACTCTATACGTTTAGCCATATTGGGTACGGTAGAGCCCAGGATAAATATAGCATTAACAGTCATCCACTCGTTTGGCAGTTGTGCGCGATGGGCACCTAAATGTAAAACCAATTCGGTCAGTTGATGGTGCAAGTCTGTCATTTTTCCTTCAATTTCAAAGCGCTCTTTGGCAGACCCAAGAGGATTGTTTTTGCCTGCACGGAATAAAGAGTCTTGTAACAGTGGGTTCAGCTCAGAAAGTCCATCCAGCGCATTGCCGTATTCTTTAGTGCAGAGGGGTAATAGGAGCTCGCCACAGCCCATGAGCGTGCAGATGTCCTTAAAAGCCTCGAATTGACTACGATTCCAGCCGAATAAGTCTTGGCAAATTTCCATTAAACGCATCGTGTGCCTCCGTTTTTATGAATTAATTTTTTTAATCAATCTTATTTTACACGGAATTGTAAATTTTTCAATGGTCGGCGCGCGAAAAATGTCTTGCTTTATTCGTAGAGCTATAGTACAATGCACCTCGTTAATTCATTCAAATTAAGGCGTATATAGTCATGAGAAACATCTCTTAAATCGCCCTCACTGGCGAGGGCAAAGCGGGAACTTCGGTTTCCAAATCTAAACCCTTTTTTTAAGAGAACAATCATGATGTATAGCCCAATCCAATTTAAATATTTGAGTCTATTTTTCCCCCACAAAATCTACCTGAGTATAGCTTTATCAAAGCAACCTAATCTCCATGAGATATTTTCAGCAGGAGAGAGAGAATGATGATTTTACTCGCAGTGATTTTGATGGATTTGTTGGCGGGAATGGAGTTTGACCTCTTTGTGCCGAGCTTTCCTGAGTTGCAGGCCCAATTTAGTTTGACGCCTTTTTGGGTGGAGGCTTTGTTGTCAGCCAATTTTGTTGGCTATTGCCTCAGCCTATTTTTTGTGGGCAGCTTGGCAGATCGCTATGGTCGCAAGCCTATTATTTTGCTGGGGCTGGGGATTTTTATCATCGGCAGTATTCTCTGTGTGAGTGCGCCCGTTTATTCTTGTCTGCTGATGGGGCGTTTTCTGCAAGGCATAGGCATTGCAGCACCTGCCATCCTCAGCTTTTTAATTATAGCGGATGCTTATGTCATGAAGAAGCAGCAGTTTTTATTCGCGATCTTGAATGGATCCATGAATATGGCAGCCGCGGCATCCCCCGTGATTGGCAGTTATGTCGCGCTCTATTTTCAGTGGCGGGGCAATTTCGCGTTGCTTTTAATTTTAGGCTTAATCGTATTGGGAGTGTCCGTGCTGTTTGTTCCGCAATATAAGTTGCCGGAGCATAAAGAAACCATCTCATTGCGGGGCTATTTACCGCTATTCAAGTCCAAGCCTTTGATGCTCCTGATGGCGAATATTATCTTGATGATTATTCCGTATTGGATTTTTGTAGGGATGTCACCGCTGCTGTATATGAAAAACTTAGGGGTCAGTCTGCGGCACTTTGGTTATTACCAGGGCGTATTTGCGTTGGTCTTTGGCTTGGGCAGTGTTTTGTTTGGCTTGATGATGCATCGTTATACGCAGAAAAAAATCCTCCATGTGTCCAGTCTGGTCTATATATTTAGCCTCATTACCTTGGTGATAGTGACCTTTTGGGGGGATCATAATCCATTCTTAATTACATTGGCTTTTTTGCCTTTTGTCATCAGTCAAATCATGCCCTCGACGCAGCTTTATCCCTTGTGTCTGAATTTTATGCCTCAAGCAAAAGCGAAAGTGTCTGCGATGATTCAAGGAGGACGCTTGATTTTTACAGCCCTGAGTCTGCAGCTTGCCAGTTGTTTTTATGAGGGATCGTTTCGCAATATTGGCATTATTATTTCTGTGGTCATTTTTATGGCGATCATTACACATTTTTTTGTACTGAAAAATCGTGAATTGGTGGCATTTTCACAAGAGTCATGAAGTTGAAATTCGAATACAATCAATACTAAAAATTGCGTTTCCCGCAGAGTAAGGGGCCTGATAACCGAATTTATGTAAAGTGGGAATAATTGTCCCATTTTGCGCAGTCTTGTAGGTAATGGTGATCAGTTGCACACCATTATCATTGGGGTCCGTTTTGGATTGAAAGTGCTGGGCCATCATATTATTTTTTACAATGGCCTTGCCGTTATAAATATACGAGCCATTTTGAAGGAAACCACCCTCAAAACTATAAGTGCTGTAGCCCTGACTCAAATTAGAGTTTTTAGAGTCGAAAATGTATTTAACGACAGCATGTCCGGTTGCGTGCCCTTTGTCAGAAATGGCGCATTGGTAAGTTCCTGTCAGATTAATGGATAGATTGAGATGCTGAGGACTTATTGCGTAAATAGAGGAGCTTGTCAGTGATAGAGCAAGGAGAGGGATTATCTTTTTCAAGAGATTCACGAGTACTTCAATATTTCTTGTGCGCTGAGGGTTGAAATTGTATCATAAAATGAGGGGGGGGGTAGCAATGGTCAAAATAACAATTGCCACTGGCGTAGTTCACAGCGTACCGACGGATTTACAACAAGCTTTGATGTCTTCACCAGAAGTACGAGATGTTTGGAATGATCTTACCCCACTCGCGCGTAATGAGTGGATCTGCTGGATCACTTCCGTCAAGAAGTTGGAAACAAGAAAAAATCATGTGGAACGATTATGTGCAGCGCTTCTCGAAGGAAAGCGCCGACCTTGTTGCTGGCCTGGCTGCCCTCATCGTTCAAAACAGTCTGAAAAAGCTACCAGCACCGCCAACAAAAGGGGATGAGGCTATATTGAAAATAAGATCGCGCGAAAAACTGATTTTTCTAATTATGGTCTTAGTGTCCTCATTGGGGCAGTTGACGTCAGATCTTTATTTGCCGTCTCTCCCCGCCATTGCGATGGATCTGCATTCAAATAATCATGCTGCGCAATTGACGCTGTCCATTTATATGTTCGGCTTTGCCATCACCCAGCTGCTTTATGGGCCATTGTCAGATGCAGTGGGTCGTCGGAAGCCATTATTAATCGGCTTGATGATTGGACTTATCGGCGGAGTGATGTGTTTTTTTGCACATGATATTCAAGCGCTGATGATTGGGCGATTGATTCAAGGGCTTGGTGCTGGGGCCACATTGAGTTTGCCCGCGGCCATCCTGCGTGATATTTTTGAGGGGAAGAATCTTGCCAAATATTCATCGTATGCAGCATTGATCGGTGCAGGTGTACTGGCGATGGGGCCTTTGCTTGGAGGATATTTGCAGGAATATTCCGGCTGGCGAGCGGATTTCTTTTTGATGATGGTTTATTCGTTAATAGCGCTCATCGCAGTTTTTTGGCTGGTGCCAGAAACGAATACCCACAAACATCCTGAAAACTTACGCCCAAGCATCATCAAGCAAAATCTGGGCACTCTATTTGTCAGCCCTGTTTTCATCGGCTACTGTGCTTGCAGCCTATTTGCATATGGTGCGATTTTGGCCTGGCTGACCTCGGGGCCCATTGTGTTGCAATCGGTGGTTGGATTGAGCCCCGTCAGTTTTGGTTGGCTGTATATTTTGACGGGAATTGCATTTAGTTTGGGAGCATTCAGTAATGGTAAAGCAGTGAGTGCCATTGGAATTGAAAGGATGCTTAGATTTGGCCTGATGATTATTTTGCTTGCTGGAGTGTTGATGGCTGGATTTAAATTCCTCGACTATGTGAATGCCTTTGTCATCATGTTGCCGGTATTGTTGGTGATGTTTGGTGCGAGTTGGGTCTTTCCCAATGCCTCAGCGGGGATATTTCAGCCCTTTCCAAAAATTGCTGGGACGGCAGCAGCGATTTTCTATTCGGCGCGTGTTTTAGCGGGGTCAGTTTTTAGTGGAATGGTGGCCCTAATGCCGAATCATAGTCAATTGCCTATGGCGTTTGCTTTTATGCTGAGTGCGTTATTGGCTTTGGGTGTGTTTTATTTTACCGTAGGTCGTTGTCAGAAATAAAATGGAGTTCAGATTTTTAATGAAGATTAATTGCTGGATACGGCGGCTTTTTTAGACGGACTTGAAGATGTATAATCGCGTTTCGATATTGTGGAGAATGAGAGATGCGTAAAGTATTTTGGGATAACCCCTATCAGCAAAGCCTGAATACAAGGGTGACTTCATTGTCTGATAATCGGATCTTGCTCGATGAAACCATCGCCTTCTCATTTTCAGGCGGGCAGGAGAGTGATCAGGCGACGATTAATGGCTTGCCGATTCTCCATTCAGAAATCGAGGGTCAGTTAATTTATTACATGCTGCCCGAGGGGCATGGTTTGAATACAGGTGATGAAGCTCTACTGGAAATAGATTGGCCGCGCCGTTATAAACTCATGCGTCTGCATTTTGCCGCAGAATTAATTCTTGAATTGATGACACGCAAATTAGGCTTGCCAAAAATCGGTGCGCATATCAGTGATAACAAGGCTCGTATCGATTTTACCTTTGATCGGAATATCTCGTATATCTTCGAGGAATTGCTTCAGGATTACAATGCCATTATTGCCAAAAATGAGCCCATTCAAACAGGCTTTACGGATGAAGCGACTCAACGCCGTTTCTGGAAGATTGATGGCTTTGCTGAAGTGCCCTGTGGCGGTACGCATGTCAAATCCACAGCGGAGGTGGGTTATGTGAGCTTAAAACGTAAGAATATTGGCGGTGGCAAAGAGCGGATTGAAATTGCGCTGACTGAGCCCGATCGCTTAATGACAGGGGCTTGAGATTATGCCAGCTAAACCGTTAGCTGAGGTCAATATGCGGAAAGTGTTTTTAAGGGTGTTTGTACCTTTTCTTTTGGCTTGGTTTCTCAGTTCTTTTTTCAGTTCAGTCAACGGGATTTTAAGCGTCTATCTGATTCCAGAATTTCATTTAAGCAAAGTGGAGTTGGGCGCAATTTTTTCTACCTCTTTGCTGGTAACTGCACTGATGCAGTTCCCACTTGGAAATTTGATTGACTATTATGGGCCGCGAAGAGTACAGGTAAGTTTGTTTCTTATTGCAGCAGCAGGAATGGGCCTATTTGCTATTGCCCACAATGCAGTTGTTTTGTTTTTCGGTGCAACCTTGATGGGTATGGGTTTTAGTGGTGGCTTAATTGCAGGTTTTAAGGCGATGCGCCCTTATGTCGATGTGCGTAAAATTCCTCTGGTTGATGGCCTGGTTTTAGCCTCAGGGGTTTTGGGCGGCTTTGCAGCAAGCCTGCCTGTGGTGATGCTGCTGCATGTGATTTCCTGGCGAGAATTAATGCTTTTATTTATGGTGCTATCGTTGTTGATGGCAGGATGGTTTTATTTTAAAGTGCCTGATCCTCCGCGTGCTGATCGCACTCATGTACCGAGTTTGGCGCAGCAATTTGTGCAAAATAAGATTATTTTCAAATCAGTTTTTTTCTGGCAGATTGCCTGTCTGGTTTGTTTTGCTTATGGCAGTAAGACTGCATTCATGGGGCTGTGGGCCGTGCCCTGGCTTTCCACAACAGGTGGTTTTAGTCTTGAACAGATTGCCAAACTGTTAATGATGGCGGGGTTTGCCAATTTTGTGGGTGATCTCAGTTGGGGTTTTATTGCGGAGCGGATGGCCTACTGTTTCAAACAGCCTGTTACGCGCGTACTTTGTGTGGCATCGGTTTTATTCATTGTAGTGCAGATCTTGCTGATGTTTCGCCTGGTGAGCATTGCCAGTTATTGGCCTTGGGTGGTTTTTGGCTTCTGTAATCGATACAGTACACTGGCCTATGCGGCACTGGCACAGCACTTTGATAAAGATTTAATGGGTAGTTCCTCGATGGCAATCAATATCTGCTTTTATGGGATTGCGTTTTTGACAGAGTTTGGCATGGGGCTTTGTCATAATTATGCGATTGGATTTGGCGTGATTATTGTGCTGCAAGGCCTGGGGTTGCTCTGGTTTGTTTGTAATGGCCGCAAAAATTAAGAAACGCCAATCAATCCTTTCAAAAACAGCGAATGCCAGGGCCAGTCATCATGATTGTTTCTCTGGCTAAACCGAGTATCTGCTTTTAAAAGTGTTGGCAGGGATGCGATGTCCTTTTTAGCGGGATCACTGTGATAAAAACGGAATTGATCCATCGTTATTTTTTTAGCCCATTGTGGGACTCTGTCTTGGTTTTGTAGGCTGTCAAGATGACGTTGAATTAAGCGAGGCAAAAGCGCCAGTGTTTTTAATTGACTGCCGCCGCTGAGTTTTAGCGAATAATCCAAGAGCGTTGGGTAAGCAAGCGCGTAATAAATGGGGTCATTCTCAAAATATGCAGGCCCCATGAGGACGACTTCTTGTTCCAGATGGTAGAGCTCTTCCAAACTTTGTTTGAGAAAGGCAGTCGGGGCTGATTCCTCATCGATTTGAGGTGCAAAACCAGGAACTACACCTGCGGCTAAGGCAAATAAATGTTTGACTGTATCCAGAGTATAAGTTTGGTATTTGAGCGATTTAGTTTCTGCAATATCTGCAAACAAAACTTGCCAGGATAAAAAATCCCGCTGGAAGACTTGATTCTTAAACGTATTCTGGAGCATATACAGATAAAATGGAGCAAAGGCAGGATCATGACGGTAAGCGAGCCACTCTTTTCCAAATAGTATCATCTCTGCCCGCCAATCGTTTTCTGCTGCCAGTTCTCGAAATAGGTGCCCATGATTAAGAAATGTTTTAGCGGAAGTGAAAGGTCTGCCAAGTGCACGGGCTAATTGCGCAATTTTATGGCGGTCGCTTAATTTGCTGAGACAGAATAAAGAACGCACTCCGGCGCTGATACTCATCATATTGGGGAGCTCAGGCTGATAACTCAAACCAGAGTCACGGTTAAAAATGGTTGAGAAGCCAAAAAGATCTCCAGGCTTTAACAAGATATAAGGCACGATGCGCTGTGCAGTAGTCATAAAAATTTCACATTGATGACGGGTAATCAGCCCCGCAGAAAGCACTTGATCTTGTCCGTATTGTAGGCGGCCTTGATCAGTCAGCAATGCGCCATAGGGCAATGCCAGTTTATAAAAAGGCAGGTGCTTGTTAGGCGCAAGGGTATCAATGATGGTAACGAGTTCGGGCTGATACCGCACAAAATCGTCACGGACTTCATCCCAACTTAATGCTTGCATAGGTGTGCTTCCTGTTTCCAGATTTTCGCCTAAATATTTTGAGGCGAAAGTCTCAGTTGCTTTCTTTTAGAATAACACAAACTTAAAAAATGGAGGCGTGAGGTGTCGTATGCATTGATGTTAAAGAATAATTGGCCCAGATTGATTTCAGAAGGTGCAAGTCTGGTAACAGTTTGTTTTGCCATCAAGTCTATTTTGAACGACGAAACCAAACTGCATCATCCAGATTATAATGTTGCGACGATGTTGGCTCCGATTGCAGCAATATTCAATATCTCTGGGCGCTTAGTGGATCATTGGGGGCACCCTGAAAAACGGCGTAATATTATGGCTGGGTCTGCAGCTATTTTGCTTTCATTTTGCCAAATGTTTTTTTCGGGTTTCAGTGTTTTTGATTCTTTCAAGCAGCCGATTGCATTATCAACTTTAACCAGCGCTGCCAGTTTGTTTTTTGGTGCAGGCGTCAATTGGGAGCCTACTGCATTACACCAAAACAAAGGCAGAGTCTTTGCATTATGCACGACCTCTGCTGCGATTGCCTTTGCCATTTCAGCGCTGGTTTTAGACGATACGCGCTTATTTTTTGCATCTAATATGGCCTTTGACCTATCGTCTGCCAGTGAATCATTTAATCGAGTTCAGGATATTGTCAGTACCCATGGTGATGAGACTAATTGTCTGAATAAAACTTCGTCGATACTTGCTTTTTTAGTCATGTTGAGCGGAGCGATAGCCAGCACATTGGGCGTATTGGATGTGTGTGAAGTCCCAATCGCAGTACCGATGATGCTAGCCTATACGGGCCTTAGCTTTTATTTACTTGCCCAATGCGACTTTTCCCGACAAGAACCTGAATCCGAGCAGGCCTTGTTGTTTGGGCGTGTTATCCCTATGATAGATGCTTCTTTGGATGTGGAGGCCACATGAAAATTTATGGAATCATCTTAGCACTCTTATGCCCACTACATTTTATTTTTGCAGCAGAGGCTAATTTTCAAAATTATTTAGACGAATGGCGCACTCAAAACCAAGTGACCTCTGTCGTAGTCAGCACAGAGAATTTGAGCACTGATAAAGTAGTGACTTATGCAAGTGGGACAACTACTTTGCGAGGCAAAACGCCAGTGACGACTAATTCACTGTATGGCGTAGGCAGTATTTCCAAAACTTTTGTTGCGGCGACCATTTTGCAATTACAAGAAGAAGATAAGCTGAAACTGAGTGATCCGCTGGGTGATTATTTGCCACAATATCCACGTTGGAAATCCATCACCTTGCAGCAAGTCTTGAATATGACAGGAGGTATTCCGAACTTTACGGAATCTCCCAAATTTAAGCCCATGGTGAGACAGAATCCCCAAACGCTGATTCCGTCGCAAGATTTTATCAATATCGCTTATGCGATGCCGGATTATTTTGCGCCAGGTCAAGGCTGGCATTATTCAAACACAGATTATTCTTTGCTGGGTTTGGTCATTGAAAAAGTCACAGGTCAGCCGCTTGAGGCCGTGTTTGAACAGCGCTTCTTCAAGCCGCTCAAGCTAAATCACACTTTCTCCAGTCCAGAGTTTTACTCCAAAGCGGTTGAAGCGCAGATGGCCCATGCATACAGGGAGGGGCAAGATGTCACGAATTTCAACACGGGTCTGTATGGCCCAGCGGGTGGCATGGTAATGAATAGCCATGACCTTCTGATCTGGACACATGCCCTATTGACGCCAGGTATTGTTTTAAGTCAAGACAGCCTCAACCAGTTAATGACGACCGTGCCTGTTCCGCCTAATCCACCAAAACCCGCGGGGGCGCAATATGGATTAGGGATCTATTCTCTGGACATGAAAAATCTTGGCACGGTTTGGTATTATGCAGGCGTGATTGATGGCTATACCAGCACGTTCATGTGGATTCCTGCAAAAAACACAATCATCGTTGCGCAGGTTGCCAGTTGGCCGAACGGTCATTTTGAAGTGCTCTTCCCCAATCAGCCTTTGATTCAGAAAGTTTTGTCTGAATGCTGCGGATCATAAGACATGAAAAATATCAAACCGTTTTCGATCGATATTCCAGAAACAACTTTGCTTGATTTAAAACAGCGCTTGAATCACCTTCGCTGGCCGGATGAGATTGCAAATTCAGGCTGGGATTATGGCGCAAATAGCGATTATCTAAAAAGCCTAATGGCTTATTGGAAGACTGATTTTAATTGGCGTAAACAAGAAGCCAGGCTCAATACCTTCAATCACTTTATCGCGAATATCGATGGCCTTGATATCCACTTTATTCATGCGCGCGGCAAAGGCCCTAATCCGATCCCACTTATTTTAACGCATGGCTGGCCGAGCTCTTTTATCGAAATGACAAAAATCATCCCCCTGCTCACTGAGGGAGAGCAGTCGTTTGATGTGATTGTGCCGTCTTTGCCTGGCTTTGGATTTTCAGATCGGCCTCATGAGCGCGGCTGCGATGTGCAAAAAATATCAGCACTGTGGTTTAAGCTGATGACAGAAGTGCTGGGATACCCAAAATTTTGTGCACATGGTGCAGATTGGGGCGTCAGTATAAGCGCGCGTTTAGGGTTTATGTATCCTGAGCAAGTGATGGGGATTCATACCACAACCGTGACAGGTGGTACGCCAGGTCAACCCTATCCAGGCACAACCCCAGCATCAGCAGCCGAATTACAATTTTTAGACAGGCGCGCAGCATGGGTCAAAAAAGAAGGGGCTTATGCTCATGCACAAAGTACCACGCCGCAAACATTGGCCTATGGTTTAAATGACTCCCCTCTTGGTTTGGCCGCTTTATTAGTAGAGAAGTTTCGTAGCTGGAGTGATTGCCAGGATGATATTGAAAGTCGCTTCTCAAAAGATGAATTGCTGACTCTGATTACTTTGTATTGGGCAACTGAAACCATCGGCTCTTCCATGCGGCTTTATTGCGAGTACAAACGCAATGTCTGGACAATGGGGCCTGATGAAAAGATTGCAGTGCCTTGCGCTGTCGCCTGTTTTGCACAGGATAATGCTCCGCCAATCAGAGAATGGGCTGAACGCTTTTACAATATTCAGCGATGGACTGAATTTGCGCGGGGTGGACATTTCCCTGCACTGGAAGAGCCTGAATTATTGGCTGAGGATATCAAAACATTTTTTTACAGCCTAAAGCGATAAAGCAGGAGCCGTTTCAATGCCTAATGGCAGCACTTTGTTGAATTGCCATTTTGCATCCGCAATCCCCAGCACTAATTTAAAATTAGCAGTAATTTTTTCAGGCAAGGGAACGTCACGGTCAACTGAAGTTGCTTTTGCGGCATTGCCTAGCGTGGCATGAGGCTGATATTCTGCACCATTTTTATTTTTGCAACTAAACCCAGCAGCGAGCACCGCTTCACGAACATGTGCATGAATGAGATGCAGAGGCCCTGCTGATTCAGCATCAGGCACGACTTCAATCCAGTTAACGTGCTCAAAATCTCCAAAACCTGGTTTAACTTTCACAACAGCCTCAAAGGTGGTTGTGGCAGTCATGTCGCCTTTTTCTAAAACTTGTCTCAAGATTGCTTGCAATTCAGATAAGGGGCGATCCGTTTCAATTTGACAGACAGATAAATGCGCCAGGCTATCTGTGCCATTCAAAATGTATTCTGGTGAGTATGCTGCGCAACGCTCCTGAGAGAGTGCAATAAATTCAGGGCCTCCATCGACGGGAACTAAGGCGAAATTATAGCGGACTAGCTTGGGCGCTGATACTTCTGATCCAAATGCCGCTGCGGTTGAAAATGACATGCTTACTCCTAAATAATAAATTTCACTTGATTGTAGGCGCAGTGTCCTCTGGTGTCAATCTCAATTTTAGAGAATGTTACCCGTATAAAAATCCGGTTATTTGCTGTCGACTTTTATTTTATAATTATCGCGTCTGAATAACCAACCAAGGAGATCAAATGTTAGGACAAGGACAGTCAAAGGACGCTGCAACAGTGCATCGGGCAGCGCTTTTAACCCAGAGAGACGCTTCAAATGTGGCACCTGTTGAAAAAGAAAAAAGCTGTTGTGAAAAATTCTGCGCTGTATTTTACGGCACCAATAATGCGCAATATAAAGTCGCAGATGAATCATTTATGCGTGTTGCAGGGATGATGTAGATGTATACCCCTTGGTCGCCCCTGCCACGCGCAAGCATTGCCATTTTGTACGGCATGATGTATTTCGTGATGGGGACGGCTGGGGGTAAAAATCTGGTTTCTTATGATGCGGGTATTCCTTCATCTATTCATGTGATGAATGCTTTGGCGGGGGTGGCTTGTTCTGCAACGGTTTATAATGCCCTGGAACATCCTGTCAAACGGCCTGCATATCCAAGGGTCATTTACCCCTTGGCGGTTTTAGGGGGCCTCTCGGGGTTAAATTTTTATACGGGCGGGCGCTTTGGGGCTTTATTGCTGGGTTTGCCTAAGAGTGTAGCTGAAGCGGTTGCAGCAATCAGCCTGGCATTGCGATTTTATATCTGTGGGCGCAGCACTTTATCCTGTTGTGACACCGTACCGAAATGGATTCATGCTGTAAAGGGTTGGAATCGCCCTGAAATTTTGCGCATGAGTGCTGCTCTCAGTGTGGGAGTATCTGCCTCGCTCTTTAATACTGATCCCTTGTTGTCAGCACTTCAAAATATGGGCATGGGCTCCTATTTGTTGATGGCTGTCTTGGCTACAGCAGGATTGCCGTTTTATGCCATCTGGATGAATGCGGGTATACAAAAATTAACGAATGGTTTTGAAAAGGAAGGTGAGATCATTCACCCTGATCGATTTACTTTTTTAGCCGTGCCTTTGTGCCTGCTGTTATTTACTTTGCCTGTTTTGGGCTCAGCCAATAGCCCGAACGGAGAGGCCTTCACTTCATGGGCTGGAGTGCACGCTGCCTTTGCCTTGAAGATGGTGTTTTTATTGCTGTTCTCAACAGTCAGTCCTGTGCTGGGAGTAGAAGCGCTTCTCAAATCAGGCTTTGATGGAATCAAGAAAATAAAAGGATGCTTTTGCTTTAAACCAGCCACTGAAGGTTTAACCGCCACGCCTTTGCCATCCATTAACCTGGAAATGTTAGAGATCAAACCCGTATAAAAATCGGGGGTTTTTATTTTCGTACTTTCTTGACAGGGAGGATGGTGAATGGGATGCTGTATCTGTTGATATTCTAAGTTTTTTTATTAAACAGGAGGCGGCCATGGATGTATTAATTTCCCAAATGAAGCAAGATGTAAATAAAATAGCCCACATTAAAACCCCCGCGGAGATCGCAAAAATGCGGGAAGCGGGACGTATTTCGGCTGAAATTTTGGATGCGCTGGATGAGTATGTCAAACCTGGTGTGACCACTCGCCAACTGGATAAAATCGCCAATGATCTCGTCGTTAAAACCCATCATGCAGAGATTGATCGGGCTGATTTAGAAGGTCATGTTTTTAGCTCAGAACAGGCCGTATTTTTCTCACTCAACAATGTGATTGCGCGTGGCGAATGCAGCGACGTTCCGCTTAAAAAAGGCGATATCCTGGGCGTTGATTTAAGCATTCGCAAAGATGATTATTGTGGTGATACGCAAAAAATGTGGATTGTGGGCGGAGATACTTCATCCCTTGCCAGGCGCTTACTGTCTGTTGCTTATCAGGCCATGTGGGTCGGTGTAAATCATGTCAAAGCAGGGGTTCATCTAGGCACGATTGCTCATGCGGTACAAACCTATGTTGAAGGCGAAGGATTTTCAATGGTGAAATTTCCAGGATTGACTGGGCATACCATTGGCAAAGTCCATTGTGAAGGATTGTTTCTGCCATTTTATGGCGAGCCTAATACAGGGCATATCCTGCAAGAAGGCATGGTGATTACGATTGAGCCTTTTATTTGCGCGGGATCAGGTGAAGCGAAGCTGTTACCCAATATTATTCGTACCGCAGTCACCAAAGATAATTCGCTGGCTGCTTATTGGGAGCATGTTGTTGCTGTTACCAAAACAGGCTGCGAAATTTTAGATTTACGTGCAGGGGAAAGTGAGCATCCAGTAACATGACTGATACGGAATTTTTAAAGGCAATCTGTTCTGCGGTGGTCTTTTTAGCAAAGGCCATGCCGAGGCAAATGATTACCATCAAGGGCGCTGACTCTGGCCATTTATTTTGCTCTGATTATCTTGCAGAGTTAGTGGGAGTCAAAGCAGAACAGTTGATGGGGCATAAAGTGTGGCCAGCTATCTATGATCATAATCCAGATATTGAAACCATCATTCGTGAAGAGGATCAGGCGGTGATTCTAGCTCGCAAGCCAAAAGTAATCTTTAAAATTAACCGTTTTACAACGGGCTTGATGCCTTATTTTGCTTGCAAAGCCCCTTTGATTAACCCCAAAACAGATCAAGTGGTGGGAGTTTTATTTCAGGGTTTTGAGATGGGCGCGCTAACCCTCAATCAGCATGTGATGGATGCTGTTTCGTCTATGAGTCAAACGCATAAAACCCAGGGCGCTTGCCCACGTTTAAGCAAGCGGGAAAAGCAGGTGGTTTTCTTTTTCATGATGCATCTTGGGAGTCAGGAGATTGCAGAAATGCTGCATCAACTGGAGGGAAAGATCATCGCCAAAAGCACGATTGACAGCGTGTTCATCGACCAACTGTATATCAAGTTTGATGTGCATAGCCGCCCTGCTTTGTATAAAAAGCTTCAGCAGTTTGGCTTTGGCAAGATGGTTCCAGAAGGATTGTTAAAAAGTGCTTCCACCATTCTGGATACGATTTGTGTTTATTGAGTGGGTGATTAAACTGTTTTTTCAATCGCCTCGTCAACTTGATGAGACGTGCTTGCAAATGGCAGCGTTGTAACTGGAGATGAAATTGTCTCAATATCAGGAATCTTATCCCCTGGAGCCATGGCTTGTATGGTGGCAGCCCAGCGGTCAAATCTAGTTAAATAAGTGCGCAGACTATGCTCTTTTGTTCCACTTTCAATGGGGATGGATTCTATGGCAAAAGCCCGTAAGGCGGTTATTTTTTCTTGATAATGCAATTGCATTTCAACAATATTCATCCTGTTTAAATCAATAGTCTCATGAGGAGATGCCTGTAATCGAGTCATGAGAGTGCGTGCCGCCTCGAAACCATCTTTGCCATGGCTACGACAAACTCCTCTGCTATGCGCTCTATTAAAATCAATGTATTCCTGAATGTCGCATATGAGATCTCGTATGATTGCATGAAAAGTCCTTTGAAGGGTATGCTTCATGATCGCTGCGGCAATATCCTGGTGGCCATTCGCGTTTGCAATATTAAAAAGAGTATCCCCAGGGCTCAAGGGTTGACCTGTAGAAGCACCATCGTGGAGGAGAAGCTCAGCAATATTCAAGTGTCCATATTGTGCGGCAAGATACAGCAGTCCTCTGCCATTTATGAAAACTCTATCGGGTGAATTCGTGGGAGAAGAGAGATAATCTCTGATGACTCGACTTTCCCCATTGGCTGCTGCAATTTGAGCGCGTGCCCATCCAGCATTGCCATGGAAGCCTGTTTCATCTTCTGTCTTGGTATGCATAGTCCAACTGTCTAGTGGCTCTAACTGACGGAATGGATGAGCTTGCCCAGGCTCAGCGACGCAGATCCCAATGCTGCGAATTGCAAGATGTGGCGTTTCCTCATCACAAGAGAAGCCCGCTAATACTTTTTGCACTAATTCATCCACATCTTTACAGGGGGTAATCCCTTTACCTGCATTGATAAAAATAAATTGACCTGGACTCTGATATAAAATCGAGACAGCATGCGCCATTGAGACTAAGGTAATGCTAAATCGGTCTGGATTGATAATGGTTTGCAGTGACTCAAAATAAGTCTTTAAATTCCTGGGTGAGTAAATGGACTCGAGATAGAATACCTCCAATGGATATGCTGCTGCATGAAGCATTTGAGCAAGGCCAGAGAATTGCAAGCTGGGTAAGATTCCAGATTCCATTGCTGTTTTAAGAATTATCGGCCAGCTTGTTAAAATAGTGTGTTGTGATTCTGAGAATAAAGAAAGCTGACCTAAATAGGCCGATAATTTCTCTGGAGACTGAATGAGATTTAATAAAACTAAAAATGCTTTATCTGCTGGTTCTGTTTCATCACTGGCACTGTAATCAGTGCCATAAGTCACCGCTAGTCGTTTTTGCAGTGACTGTATGCGTCTTAAAAAATTCTGCCAAGAAGCGGGATTTTTATCCAAAAATGCAAATGTGGCAAGAATGGCTAGACCATAGCAGATCCCCTCTGTCTGATGAGGAATACCGAAGTGAGTAGAAATTCTTTTGATCAGCGTTTGCAGGTCATCCGTGATGGCCTGAGCATAAGGAGAGAGTTCTTCTGCACGACTAGAGTAGGCCATTTCTTAGGCTGTGCTCTCAGCAGATTCTTCTAAATCTGCTGCGCGCCCCATTTCTGCAAAAGTGCGTGGACTTGGTGCTGGCCTGGGTTGCACAATGACTTCAAAACGTTCGTTGAGTGTAAGTGTACAACAAGGCATTTCACTTTGTCTTTCTGGGAAGCGGTGTAAATCATCAATAATTGCTTGCAGACCTGTTTTATCAGCAGCCAGACGTAAGCTTAATGGCGGCATGGTAAATGAATCACCGTCAGCAATACGTCCAGAGTATTCACGAAAGGCAGTCAAATAGATGGATAAGGCAATGCGCAAAGCAAGCTGCGGTTCGCCAGGGAGGAGCGCCAAAGTGTTATCAAATAATGCGGGGACGTAAGTTGGAGTACGTGTTTTTAAGGTGTCAGGACGTGCTAGCATCTCTGGTGGCACGCTGGATAGTGCCGCAGCTAATTCAGTCACAGTGGCGCTGGGGCTATAAATGCGGGAAAAAGCGGCAATTTGCATCATCAAATTCCGTTGTCCTTCTTCAGCCTCTAAGCCTAATTTGGCTGATCTAAAGGCGAGATAGTCCGGCAGAATTTGAGGAATGGTGCTGGGGTCTGTAATGCCTCGCTCAATCAATACATTCAGGTGCATAAGCGCCTCTGCATTTCCTTGATTCAAATATTTGGAGCCATGTGGGTCTCCACCTAAAGTCACTTTAAATCCTGTGATATTCACAAACCACTGCAAATACCAAAAATCAAAGTATTTTTTGCGTGCTTCCGAGTCAGTGATTCGTTCACAGGCGTCTTGCAGAGCCTTGTACATGCCCTGATTTCCTTCAATATAAAGCATGTGACGTAGATGTCCAAAGGCAAAAGATTCCCGCAGCAGTGATTGTACTTCAGGGGCCAAGGCGTTAAACGCGGGATAAATTTCAGGGCATCTGGATAGAGTCAGATCCAAAAATTCAACACTGTCGACAGGCAATGTGCCCAATATTTTTCCTGCCAATTCTTTGGCTTTGGGCGCGAATGGTAACGAGCCGATAATTGTGACGGCGCGCAGTGCAGCGTATTCTGCTTCATTGAGTGCTTGGATTTTTGCAGAAAAAAACTCAAATTGATCAGGTCGCATTTTCGGTTCATCTTGTGTTCTGACAAAAGCCGCATAATCACCTGTGCGTAAAAATTCCATATTGCTTAAACGGTTGAGTGCCCGTTTTACCTCAAAATGAACATCTACACCCACTTCGCCAGAAGGCGTTGTAACGGGGCTGGTCATGCACCATGACAGCGTTTCCATTTCGGCTGGAGATAAGATCAGTTCAGGGTAAAAAGTTTTGCGGAAAATTTCAACTGCGATTTGATTTGCTGCAAAGGGCTGCTCTGCTGCATTTTGCTTTGAAGGTAAGGCATAGGCCAATGTGATACTCGACTGCAATTCATCGGCAGACAAAAAGCAATGTGCGGAATGGGATGTTCTAACAGCCGGTTCTGCGGTTTCTATTGCTTCGCAAAGACTGGCGCAGTCGGGGATAGTGGTGCGCGCTTTAATCAGTGCTTGCCCTAAGCCTAAAAGTGCTTTTTCAACCTCGACTTTCTGGGGGTGATTGGGAATGTCATTGACATCTTTGGTGTGCGCCAGGCCGACAACACGGCGAATACATTCGGTTCCGGCATAGCCTACCGTATCACGCCAGACATTTTCTAAAAAGGCTTCAACCGTTTCTAATGCGACAGAGTCTGCGGGGGCTGAAGCAACGCCAGCTAGAGCCTTGAATTCTTGAGTAAAGCTATTCCAGCATTGATGAATTTGCTCCAGTAAATAAACCTGATGTGTGCTGCGCGTGCTGGGATTATCAGATAAGCCGACATGCGCCATGTGATTGATGATCAAGTTGGCAATGAAAGTACCCAGATCAAATCCGATCGGGCCATAACAGGCAAATTCGCCATCCAAAATTTTAGTGCTGCCTGTCTCATCGACCAGAATACTGCCTGTATGCAAGTCTCCGTGAATCAAGGCTTCTTTGTGATGATCGAATTTATGCCGTAGCATTGCAACTTCTGCTTTTAAGGCTGCATCTTGAGAAATGGCATCGAGTTTCAAACAAAGCGGGCTTGAAAATTGATTACTTGCAGCCCAAAAAATATAAGGGTCAGTAAAAAATAGATCATCAGTAATTTTACAGGGGTCTGGATTAATGTAGCGTTGTGCAGCCGCTGCAAGTTCTATTTCGGAAAGTGAAAACGCGGAACTTCGATAGCTCATCTGTGCAACAAATCGGCCAATGGCTTGCCCTAAATGGGGTGGCTGCTTACCTGCAATTAACGCAAAGCGCGCGCTCTCGTGGGCATCAATGGCTTCCATGACGATGGTTTCACCTTCATGCAGGTAAACTTGTGGGACGCTTCCAGGTAAAATGGTGCTGGCTTCTACAAGATACTGTGCCTCAATTGCATTGCGATCGGTTGAAATTGGCCAGGAGGGGCCGACGATTCGTAAAAAAGGTGGCGCATGTTTAACAATGACGCTGTGTACACCGTCAGAAACCTGTACCACTTGATTCATATTGCTATCGCTGAAATAGTGAAAATGGAGCGTTGGTGCATCAAGATCAAGCAGCGTGTGCGGGGCAAGTTTGCCTCGATTTGCCTTCAAATAGCTGAGAATATCAGCGTCAGTCCAAAGGCCTGTTGGGCGTGTCTCAGGGCTTGTGTCAAACATGGCGTGCAATGGAGCTGATGATTTTCATAATAATATTAATGTATTGATTTAAAGTCAAGATAATAATTTATTAATTGAATTTGCCCTAAGAATTCTGTATAATCTCCCTCAGTAAATATTTTGAGGAAATAGTATGGCTTTTAGAAGATTGTTGCCTTACGCAGCAGTGTCAACAGTGAGTGGTCTGAGCGGAGCTGCGGGCTGGTTTTTGAAGGAAAAAGACGTCGAGCGGCAAGTCCATAGTAATCCAGGCCCTTTCATTGAAAAGATAGCGCATAGTGCAAAAGATCCAGCTAAAGTTTTTGCTGCAGTCGCTGTGCAGGCGGTAAATCGCTCAGGAAAATTGGGAATGGCAGGCGCAAATTATACAGATGAACTGTCGTCTGGTGTCACTCGGCGTTCAATATCCGTCAATGTATACTCCAGAATTGCAGCTTCTGCAACAGTCGCCGCTTTCAGAGAAGAAGATAATGGACTTGAAGTTCTGCTCATTACAAATAAACGCAAACCAGGCAGATTGTTTTCCGCAGAAGGTTTTGGTAAATTTGCGCCTTTAAAAAATACAGGTACGTATTTTTCTGATTTAAAAAGCCCTGACAAGGATACGGCTGAAGAGCTTGTTTTGAAAGATGTTCGTGTCGATGAATCCTATCAAAAAGTGGCAGCAGAGAAAGGCAGTGGCAAGTATGGATATGGCCCTTGGGATTTCACTTTTAAAGATACGTCAAAGCGTGAATTTCATGAAGAGACTGGCCTTGTGCCTGGTGAGTTCACGCGTATTTATGATGAGATAGAGTATAGCGAAAAATGGTGTTTGCAGACTTACGTGACAGGATTTTTTACAGTCCTGCATGGCGATGTAGAGAGTTTGTTTGTACCTGATGAAACAGAGGTCGCGAGTATTCATATGATTAAAATTGCCG
>CANJQG010000031.1 GCA_947476405.1 Thiotrichales bacterium | reverse complement strand
TTGGTGCGAAAGGAGAGACTCGAACTCTCACGGGTTGCCCCGCTGGAACCTAAATCCAGTGCGTCTACCAATTTCGCCACTCTCGCACGCTGCAGCATTATATCACTGTTATAAAAAAAATGCCACCCGAAGGTGGCATTTTTCGCTTTATCACTAATCTTGAAGAAACGATTAGAATGCAGCGGTGATATCCAATGAAACAGTGCTGTTCTTCACATTGTTGAAGTTAGAACTGTTTGTTAAGGTAGGAGCTGAACCAGCATCCAATGCACCTGAAGAAGCACCTAAGTAGTTAGCCAAGCCTTTGGTATAAGCATATTCAATACCAGCCCATACATTGTTTACCGCTTCTACACGATAACCCACTACGTACTGACTACCTTTACCATTGTCTCCATTAGCCAAAGATGCACCGCTGTAGTCTGCGTTTACAACTGATTTGTAACCCATAACTGGGAAGTTGTAATCTGCGCCGACATCCCACGCTGAAGCGCTTTTTGCACTTGTGCCACCAAAGGCATGCGTTGAAGCATAGGTATTGGAAACAGTTGTCACATACTCACCCAACAAATCGAAGCCGTATGCAGAAACTTTACCATTCAAGTCCCAAGCACCATTGGTTTGACCATTAGCATGACTAGCATTGGTGGTATTATTGAATAAAGAAGAACCATTCAAATAACCTGCTCCGACATCCCACGAAATTGCACCATTAGTCATTCCATAAGTTAAGTTCACTGCAAAGTTATTAATTTGTGAACTGTTACTTGTATTTAAATTTTGAGCCTGGTAATTGCTGCCCACTGAAACTGCTGAAGTTTGTTGGCCGCCATTCATCACACTCACAACACCGTTGAAGCCATACGCATTCACGCCCACACCGGCTGTATTGCCATGCGCTTGGAACAAGGTACGGGTTAAGGGTTGATTGTAGATGTCCACTGAGGAGAAGCTACCAAAATCGATTTCTTTATTACCCGCAAAACCATAAACAGGCATTTGCGCCAAGTTACCGAATACTAAGTAAGCATCTTGAACACCAAAACCGGTTGTAACATCACTGCCTTCACCAATATTGCTTTGACCTAATTGCATGTAAGCCGTAACCCATGAACCCAAATTAGCAGTGGTAGACAATGACGCGTCGGTCAACATCAAACGCGTTGCATTTGATGCATTGCTTGTTAGAGCTGCAGATTGAATCGCTGGATTAATAAAATCATTATTTTGGTTGCTATGATCATAAACTGCATCACCTTCAGCATATCCGCCCAAGGTCAGCATTTGATTCATTCCATTTTGACGAGCGGTCAAAAGATTCAATTCTTTGCCCACGCCAGATTGGTTGTCCATCATTTGCATGCTGAGGTTTGAATTCAATCCAACCACACCACTCATTGAGCTGCCACTTGTGCTGCCCATTGAGCTAACTTGTGATTGCAATTGGTTAACTTGCGCTTGCAAGCTGCTTAACTGAGAATTCATATCAGCATGAGCAAAGCTCACGGTTGCCATACTCAGTGCAATTGCGATTGCTTTTAATTTCATTCGTTTCTCCTTGGTTTATAGTAAATCTTTTCGGGCTACTTCTAAGCCTTGTTTTCGAGCTTACAATACTTTTTTAAAGATTGCAAGCAGTCTGTTAAACAAACTTTTCAGTCTTCGCTAAAAGCCTCACGACTTTGCTAAACCGGACCCTCAACACCAAAACTTAGTGCTCACGGTTGGGGCCATTGTATTCACTTATTTTGATCTATGCAAGCCCTCCTGTGAATTTATTTGTAACAAAATAGTGACTTTTATAGCTTATCAGCATGCTTTGCTAGATATTCCGCCACACCCTTCGTATCCGCCTTCATTCCCGCCTGTCCTTTTTGCCAGCCAGCTGGGCATACTTCACCGTGCTCATCAAAGAATTGTAACGCATCTACCATCCGAATCAACTCATCCATATCACGCCCTAATGGCAAATCATTGACAACTTGATGGCGAACCACCCCTTTTTGGTCAATTAAAAAACTTGCACGAAAAGCCACACCCGCTTCAGGATGCTCCACACCATAAGCTTCCATGATTTTGTGATTAATATCAGCGACCATTGTATATTTAACAGGACCAATTCCACCCTCTTTAATAGGTGTTTTACGCCAAGCATTATGGGTAAAATGAGAATCCACTGAAACACTGACTACTTCCACCCCTTTTTCGTGCAATACATCACAACGATGATCCAGGGCAATCAATTCTGAAGGGCAAACAAATGTAAAATCAAGTGGATAAAAAACAATAAGGGCATATTTCCCTTTAGGCAAACTGTATTCATTGACTAAAGTCCCATCTTTCAACACTGCAGGTGCCTTAATCTCTGGCGCGGCACGCCCTACTAACACAGACATTTTTTACTCCTTATATACGTTTAGATCCACTCGATAGTTTACTGGAATTCATTTTAGTGTCAATCTATACTATAATCCCTGAATCAGAACGAAAAAGGCTTTATCCTTATGTCCACCAGTTTAGCCGAAATTGACCAGCATTATCGCAGCGATGAAACAACATGCGTCAAAAAACTCGCCGACTCTATTCAGCTTGACCCCAATGCACAAACTGAAATCGAAGAGCGTGCAAAAGTATTGGTCAACGAAATTCGCAGTCATCGCCTTAAAAAGGGCGGCCTCAATGCCTTTATGGCAGAGTATGACCTCTCTAATACCGAAGGCATTGCATTGATGTGCCTTGCAGAGGCCCTTTTACGTATTCCTGATACTCTGACATCCGACCGCCTGATCCGTGATAAACTCCTTCATGCTGATTGGAGAAAACATCTTGGAAATAGCGAATCTTTGTTTGTGAATGCTCTGACTTATGGGCTGATTCTCACTTCTAAAATACTTCCTCCAGATGATCTAAACCCCCTCAAATTAAAAAATGCCTTCCAAGATTTTTGTATCCGTCATAGCACAGGGGTGATTCGCAAAGTCATTCGGTATGCCATGTGTGTTCTGGGCAATTATTTTGTCATGGGAGAAAACATCAGTGATGCAGGGGCCCGTGCTTTAAAATCAGAGGAACAAGGCTATCGCTATTCCTATGACATGCTTGGGGAAGCAGCGCGCACCGAAGCAGATGCTTTATTTTATTTGAAAAAATATCAAGAATCCATTGATTCCATTGGCAAAATGCACCCCACGAAAACGCTTTATGATCGTGCTGGCATTTCCATTAAGCTGTCCGCATTACATTGCCGTTATGAATATCAAAATAGAGAGCGCGTTTTCCAGGAGCTTTATCCACGCGTTAAAGCACTCTGCATCCTTTCAAAAGGCTATGATATTTCGCTGACCATTGATGCAGAAGAATCCGATCGCCTGATTCTTTCGCTAGAAATTTTTCAAAAACTTGCTTTTGAGCCTGAATTAACAGAATGGAATGGCCTGGGCCTTGCGATTCAAGCTTATCAAAAACGTACTTTTTACACGCTTGATTTTTTAAATGATTTAGCAAAAAAATCACATCGCCGCTTGATGGTTCGCCTAGTTAAAGGCGCTTATTGGGATACAGAAATTAAATTAGCCCAAGAACAAGGCCAAAGTGACTATCCTGTTTTTACACGCAAAGCGTATACCGACATCTCTTATCTCGCGTGCGCCCAAAAAATGCTAAATTATTCAGATACAATCTATCCGATGTTTGCAACGCATAATGCCCACACGGTCTCTACGATTTTTACGATGAGCCAGCAGAAAAATAAATATCGCGACTATGAATTTCAATGCTTACACGGCATGGGGGATACCTTATACAATCAAATTGTGGACCCCGCCAGCGAAATCGCCCTCCCCTGCCGCGTCTATGCGCCGGTTGGCAGTCATGAAAATTTACTGGCCTATTTGGTGCGTCGCTTATTAGAAAATGGCGCGAACTCATCCTTTGTCAATCAAATTTTAAACCCGGCTGTTGCCGTGACTGATTTAGTTGAAAACCCCTTGATCATCGCGGAAAAAATGCATTATCTCCCGCATCCCAATATCCCCCTCCCTTCCAACATTTATGGTGAAAAACGTATGAACTCAAAAGGCCTTGATCTTAGCCATTCTGCCACCCTTACTCAAGTGGTCAATGAACTCCACGAAGCCTCACAAGAAAAATGGCTTGCCCTGCCCATGCTTTCGGATAAAATAGAATTTTCTGACGAAAAAACAACCCTCTACAATCCGGCACAAGCAGATGAAATCGTGGGCCACGTCATTGAAGCCAGCGAGAAAGAAGTTGAACATGCTCTCACTGCTGCAGTCAAAGCCTTTCCAAAATGGAGCGCTAAACCCGCTGCTGAACGCGCCGCCATCCTAAGGCGCATGGCTGATTTATTAGAAAGCAATCAAGTGCAATTTATGGCGATGGCGATTCGCGAAGCCGGAAAAAGCATCCAGAATGCAATGAGCGAAATCCGAGAGGCAATTGATTTTTGCCGCTATTATGCCGAACAATCAGAAGCCATTTTTGGAACCAAAACTGAATTAAAAGGCATTACTGGCGAAACAAATAGCCTGGAATGGCATGGTCGCGGCGTCTTTATCTGCATCAGCCCCTGGAATTTCCCTTTGGCCATCTTTTTAGGCGAAGTCACCGCTGCACTGGCTGCAGGTAACACCGTCATTGCCAAACCCTCCAAACAAACGCCTTTAATCGCTACTTTTGCAGTTGAACTCCTCCATCAAGCCGGCGTTCCACGCGCAGTCATCCAACTCCTTCCTGGAAGTGGTCGCGTGATAGGAGCCAAATTAGTGAGTGATCCCCGCATTGCAGGCGTTATTTTTACAGGTTCAACCGATACGGCTCGTTTTATTAATCATAGCTTAGCGGAGAAAAAAGGCCCGATTGTTCCCTTTATTGCTGAAACAGGCGGACAAAATACAATGGTCGTCGACTCATCCGCTTTACCCGAACAAGTGGTTCGTGATGTGATTGCCTCTAGTTTTGATAGTGCAGGCCAACGGTGCTCGGCATTACGTGTCTTATTTTTACAACATGATATTGCGGACAATGTACTCACCATGCTCAGCGGCGCGATGGCAGAACTCAAAGTAGGAAACCCCATGCTTCTCCAAACCGATGTAGGCCCTGTGATAGATAAAAGTGCACAAGCTGACTTATTGCAACATATTGAAGCCATGAAAACACACGCTAAAATTCTTTACCAAACGCCCTTAGGGCCTGAATGCGCTGCCGGTTATTTTGTCCCGCCCACCTTAATTGAAATCCCCAATATTCATATCCTGACAGGTGAAGTATTCGGCCCGATTCTGCATGTCATTCGCTTCCATGCCAACCAATTAGATGAAGTGATTGATCAAATTAACAGCACAGGCTATGGCCTCACTTTTGGCATTCACAGCCGAATTGACACCACCATTGACTACCTGAAAGAACACGTTCATGCCGGAAATATGTACGTTAATCGCAATATGATTGGCGCAGTGGTAGGCGTACAGCCTTTCGGCGGCGAAGGTTTATCCGGAACCGGCCCCAAAGCGGGCGGACCTTATTATCTGCCACGCCTCGCAACAGAGCGCGTCATCAGCACCAATACCACTGCCTCTGGAGGCAATGCCAGCCTGATGTCCTTAGGCGGATAAGATGTTGATTGAGCAGGCCATTACCCATCTGAAAGCAGGTAACTTGATTGGTCTTCCCACCGAAACAGTCTATGGCTTGGCAGCGGATGCCAAAAACGAAGCGGCGATCCTAAAGGTTTTTGCGGCCAAAGGTCGCCCTGCTGATCATCCTTTAATTGTTCACATCAGCTCTATAGCGGAAATGGAAGAATGGGCCATCCATATTCCCAAAGCAGCCTATACTTTGGCAGAAAAATTCTGGCCAGGCCCCCTGACTTTAATTTTAGAAAAAGCATCGCATGTTTCAAAATTGATAACAGGGGGTCAAGATACCATTGCGCTACGCATACCCAATCACCCGCTTGCTTTGCAATTATTGCAGCAATATGGCGGCGGCTTGGTTGCGCCCTCAGCCAATCGCTTCGGACGCATCAGCCCAACCGATGAAGCCGCCGTAATCGCTGAATTAGCCGAAAAAGTCGCTTTGGTTTTACCCGGAGGTCGGACCGAAATTGGCATTGAATCCACCATTCTTGATGTACATCAGCACCCCTTTGTCCTGATGCGTCAGGGGATGCTCAGTCAAGTCGAATTAGAAACTTTTTTAGGCGAAAAAATAGCTCTTCCCACAGCTAAAAATACACTGAGATCCCCTGGATTATTGGCCTCTCACTACGCCCCC
Organism: Thiotrichales bacterium; assembly: GCA_947476405.1. Classification (GTDB taxonomy): domain Bacteria; phylum Pseudomonadota; class Gammaproteobacteria; order Francisellales; family CACEW01; genus JAJZUD01. Next base: position 13,990 of record CANJQG010000031.1, on the reverse strand, counting down.
CTCACCCCACTCCATCTTTTTACCCATCCAGAAAACCACCCCTATCCTTCCGCAATTGTATTATCGAAACGCCCGCGCCCTAAAGCCCTCCCACCGCATACTGAATGGTGGAAAATGCCTGAAAAACCTGATGCCTATGCACATGAATTGTATGCCATGCTACGCCAAGCCGATGCGACTCAAAAAGCGGTCATTTTAGTGGAAACCCTGCCCCAAAGCCCCAAATGGAAAGCCATTCTGGATCGCCTTAATCGCGCGGCAACGCCCTCTTAAATCAAACCGCTTGACAGGCTATGCCTTTCAAACTATACTGCACTAGCAACATAATACACTAACAAACAAGGACCCTATCTCGAAAATATTAGGGTCAATCACTGGAGGCAAAGTTGAAAATAAATAATCTGTTTTTTGGCTATCGCTCAGGGCAGCCCCTTCTCAAGGGATTAAATCTTGAACTTCAGCCTGGGCATATTTACGGGCTCTTGGGCCAGAATGGCGCCGGAAAAACCACGCTTCTCAAGCTGATGGCAGGCCTCTGTTTTCCGAGTTCTGGCGAGATTAGAGCGCAGGAGTTTAACCCGCAGAAACGTAATCCTGATTTTCTACAGGAACTGTTTTTTATTCCAGAGGATTTTACCCTGCCTGCACTTTCTCTTCAACAATATGCAAAATATTACGGTGCTTTTTATCCCAAATTTGATGCTGATTTATTTAAAAAAACGCTGGAGACCTTTAACCTAAACCCAAAAGCGTCATTACCAGCGCTATCATACGGTCAAAAAAAACTCTTCTTCACTGCATTTGGTTTAAGCACCCGCGCAACACTATTGATTTTGGACGAGCCCAGCAATGGCCTCGACATTCCCAATAAACAAGTCTGGCAACGTTTGCTTATGAAAGAAATCAGCGAGAATCAAATCGTGATTATTTCTACTCATCAAGTCCATGATATTGCAAATTTAATTGATACGGTCTTGATTTTAAAAGAAGGGCAGATTCTCTTGAATGCATCGATTCAAGAATTAGAAAACCTGCTATACTGCGGGATACAAGCCGAAGCACCCGCTCCCGATCAAGTCTTCTATTCTGAATTGCGCGCAGGCGGATATGCGGTTCTACGTGCCAATCAAAATGAAGGCCCCTCAGCGATTGACTTGGGCATGTTGTTTCAAGCTTTTTTACACAACAATCAAATTGCGCAACAATTTGCAGGAGATTCCCATGTTTAAAATCAAAACCCTGACTCAATTGATAAAAGTGTCAATGGTCTTAAACCGCAAACTGATTCTCTGGCTGGCAATCGGTTTAGGCCTCCTGTTTATTCTCACTGCGAATACGGGCCCCACACTCGCACCGCTGTATTGGATTGCGCTGTTTGCAGGAGGTATTTTAATCAGCAGCAGCGCCTTTAAAGAGCTTCACGAAACCGGCAATCGCATTCACTATCTCACTCTGCCTTGCTCGTCTTTTTCACGCTATCTTTCTGTCTGGCTGCTGACAGGGCCCCTCTATTTTATTTTCATCACCTCACTGTATGGCGTCGGCGTATTGGCTCATGTCCTCTCAAAAAACTTTTGGGCCTTTGGCGACCCCCTCTCTGTTTTCTGGACAGGCGGACAGTATCTGATCGCAAATACGCTCTTTTTACTTGGCGCTGTTTTTTTTAAAAAACTACCCCTGATCAAGACCCTATTCATCTTACTTTTGCTCTATATTGCATGGGTTATCTTAGAGGGAACACTTAAAATCAATCTATCAGAATCTGTGCAAAATGGATTGGCGTTAGCCCTAGGACTTCTCGCCTGGCACGGCGCCTATTTTCAACTGAAAAAAACCGAGCTGAAGTAGCATGGATTTTCAAGAGCAGAAAGCCATTTACCTGCAAATCGCCGAATTGATCGAGGAGCGCATTCTCACTCAAAAATGGCAGGATCGCATTCCCGCCATTCGCGAACTCGCCGCTGAGATTAAGGTAAACCCTAATACTGTCGCACGTACTTATTCTCACCTCGAAACACAGGGATTCATTACCACACAACGCGGCGTTGGCTATTTTGTTGCGCCTGATGCCCCAGCCAAAATTCTCGCCTATCGCAAAGACAGCTTTTTGAAAAAAACGGCACCGCAATTTTTAAAAACCATGCATTTATTGAATATCAAACTTGAAGATTTACGACAATTATGCCAAAATCCTCCCCTTTAATACCATAAGGAACCCTCATGCCACATGATTACAAAGTCGCCGATATTTCCCTCGCAGCAATGGGCCGTCGTGAAATTGCAATTGCTGAAACTGAGATGCCAGGCCTGATGGCTCTGCGTGCTAAGTATGGACAATCCAAGCCACTAAAAGGTGCGCGCGTCGTTGGCTGTCTCCACATGACCGTCGAAACCGCTGTCCTCATCGAAACCCTGACCGCTTTGGGTGCTGAAGTGCGCTGGTCTTCCTGCAATATTTTCTCCTCCCATGATCCTGCAGCTGCGGCCATTGCCGTCACGGGCGTGCCTGTTTTTGCATGGAAAGGCGAGACAGAAGCAGAATACATCTGGTGTATCAAACAAACCATCGTTGGCAAAGACGGCTGGCGTCCCAATATGATTCTCGATGATGGCGGTGATTTGACCGTGATGATTCATGATGAATATTCTGAACTCCTGAAAGACATCAAGGGTGTGACCGAAGAAACCACAACAGGCGTGCATCGCTTGTATGAAATGGCTAAAAAAGGCACCCTCAAAATCCCTGCAATTAATGTCAATGATTCGGTCACTAAATCCAAATTTGATAATCTATATGGCATGCGCGAATCTTATGTCGATGCCCTGAAGCGCGCAACCAATGTCATGGTGGCGGGTAAAGTCGCTGTGGTCTGTGGTTATGGTGATGTAGGAAAAGGCTGTGCACAAGCCCTACATGCCCTAGGTGCGACCGTGATGGTGACCGAAATTGACCCGATCTGTGCATTGCAAGCCGCCATGTCTGGTTATCGCGTTGTGACCTTAGAAGAAATCGCTCCTCAAGCTGACATTATTGTCACCACCACCGGAAACTGCGGCATTGTTCGTCGTGAACACATGGACAAAATGAAGCATCAAGCCATTCTGGCGAATGTCGGTCACTTTGATATTGAAATCGACATTGCCTCTTTAAGCGATTGCGAATGGGAAGAAATCAAGCCTCAGGTCGATCACGTTATTTTCCCGGATGGAAAAAGACTCATTATTTTGGCAAAAGGCCGCTTAGCAAATTTAGGCTGCGCAAAAGGTCACCCCAGCTTTGTCATGTCCAACTCTTTCACCAATCAAGTCCTGGCGCAGCTGGAACTCTGGCAAAATACAAACCATTATCACAATCAAGTTTATGTATTGCCGAAACATTTGGATGAAGAGGTGGCACGTCTGCATTTGGATCGTGTCGGTGCGAAGTTGACTAAGCTGACCCCCGCCCAAGCTGAATATCTTGGCGTATCCGTGGACGGCCCCTTCAAACCTGAAATGTATCGTTACTAGGAGAACCTCGTGCAACAAGTCGACACCCTGATCCACCCCAAACAAATCCTAACCCAACCAGGCCATGTTTTACACCATCATAGCCTGGCTGTGAATGGCGGAAAAATCGTCGGATTACTACCCACCTCCGAGGCAAATCAACGCTTTCAAGCAGAAAATGAATACACCCTGCCTGAACATTTATTAATGCCGGGTTTAGTTAATGCCCACACGCATATCAGCATGAATCTGCTCAAAGGTCTGGCCGATGATTTAAAACTGATGACCTGGCTGACCGATCATATCTGGCCTGCTGAAGCCGCGGTAATCTCACCCGAATTTGTCAATGAAGGCGCCCTGCTCGCCATGGCAGAAATGATTCGGGGTGGGATTACCTGTTTTAACGATAACTATTTTTACATGGACAGCCTTGCTGAATTAGTCGATCAAGTGGGCATGCGCGCGGTTTTGGCGGAATGCTTTTTCAAATTCAGTACGCCCTGGAGCCCTTCCGCAGAGGCCTCTTTTGCACGCACTGAAAAGCTGATTGATTTTTGTAAAACCTCCACCACCATCCGCGCAGCCGTTTTTCCGCATGCGCCCTATTCAACAGACATTCCTTTGCTGACCAAAATAGCCGCATTTGCTAAAAAACATGACTTGCTGATTCATACGCATTTACTCGAATCCCAAATGGAAATCGATGAATCCTTGAAAGAACACGGTAAACGGCCGATTCCACTCTGGCATGAACTCGGTTTAATCGGCAAAAAAACCATTGCTGTGCACATGACCCATGTCGATGAAACTGATTTAGCCCTCATGCAAGAAAGCGGCGCAAGCGTCGTTCATTGCCCAGAATCCAATATGAAACTTTCAAGCGGTGTCTGCCCTGTCCAAAAAATGCTTGATCAAGGCATTAACGTCGCAATCGGTACAGATGGCGCTGCCAGCAACAATGACTTGGATCTATTCGGCGAAATGAAATCCGCTGCGTTTTTAAGCAAAGTATTTACTGACAATCCAGAAAGCTTGAATGCTCAAACCGTCCTAGAAATGGCCACGATCAATGGCGCCAAAGCGTTACACTGGGACAATGAAATTGGCAGTATTGAAATCGGAAAAGCCGCAGATGTCATTGCCTTAGACTTGCATAATGTCGAAGCCATGCCCTGCTATAATCCTACAGCCCAACTGGTCTATGCCATGCCCCGTTCAAATGTTACACATTCCTGGGTTAATGGCCGTATTTTGATGAACAATCGCCAACTGACCACCATTGATGTCCCCGCCTTATTAAAACGCACTCAAGTCTGGCAGGAAAAACTTAAAGTTCATGCTAAATAAAATCATCCTTGCCCCAATGATGGACTTAACCGACCGTCATTGTCGCTTTTTTCTGCGTCAGCTATCCAAGCATATGCAGCTCTATACTGAAATGATTACGGCCAAAGCCTTGATCCATGGCAATACAGCGCAACTTTTGGAATATCATACCGATGAACACCCACTCTGCCTGCAATTAGGTGGGAGCGATCCAAAAGAACTGGCACAATGCGCCAAATGGGCAGAGGATCTTGGCTATGATGAAATCAATCTCAATGTCGGCTGTCCATCAGATCGCGTTCAAGCGGGGGAGTTTGGGCTCTGCCTCATGAAAAAACCAATGCTTGTAGCGGAAATCGTCACTCAAATCAAAGCCAGTGTGAAGATTCCCGTCAGTGTTAAAACCCGCATCGGCTATGACCACGTTGAAAGCCATGAACATCTGCACGCCTTTATCACGCAATTGGTTGAAGCCGGCGTCGATCAAGTCAGCATTCACGCACGCAAAGGATGGTTGCACGGTTTAAGCCCAAAGGAAAACCGCACCATCCCACCCTTACAATATGAGATGGTCTATCGATTAAAAAAAGACTTTCCCAACTTACCCATCGCCATCAATGGCGGCATTGAAACACTAGACGCAGCAAGAATTCACTTAGAAAACGTGGATGGCGTGATGATCGGTCGCGCAGCCTATTACGATGCGTATATCCTGGCAGAAGTCGATCAGCAATTTTATGGCAGCACAGCCCCCATTCCGACACGTGAAGAGATCCTTGAGTGCATGCAACCCTATTACGAAGCTAAAATGAAAAAAGGGGTTCCATTACGCTCGATCACTCGCCACATGCTGGGCTTATATCACGGACAACCCAACGCAAAAGCCTGGCGACGAAAGATGACAAATCAACAGATGGAAACTCCTTAACCCGTATCATGCGTAAAATGATCGGTCTGACAGCGAAGACAACATCAGGGAGCCCTGACACTGGGGCACGAACACACCAGCATGCGATCTCCGAAAACATCATCGATCCGATTGACTGAAGGCCAATATTTTTGACACTTTGTATGTGCCGAGGGATAACACCCGATTTCAATTGAATAAGGCCGATCCCAATGACGGACATCCTCTTCCGTATGAGGCGCCTGTTTTAGCGGATTATTGAGTTTGCCCCACTCGCCTACTTTGACTTTTTGTACCTCGTTAAAAATTGCAATCATGGCATCAATAAAGCGATCCAACTCTGTTTTACTTTCGCTTTCAGTGGGCTCAACCATTAAAGTGCCCGGTACTGGAAAGGACATGGTGGGCGCATGAAAACCATAATCCATCAAACGCTTTGCGATGTCGACTTCGGTAATGCCTGTTTCTGCTTTGAGAGGGCGCAAATCAATGATGCATTCATGCGCGACAAACCCATTTTTTCCCGTATACAAAATCGGATAATAGGGCTTTAATTGGGCCGCAATATAATTGGCATTGAGCAGCGCATATTCTGTAGCCTGACGCAAACCATTGCCCCCCATCATGCGAATATACATCCAGGAAATCGTCAAAATAGATGCACTGCCAAAAGGCGCTGCGGATACGGTTCCTGCATAAGGCACCAAATGCGCACGCAGACCAATCGGTCCCATCCCTGGCCCACCGCCTCCATGGGGAATGGCGAAGGTTTTATGTAAGTTCATATGCATCACGTCTGCACCCAATTCAGCCGGCTTGACATAGCCAACCAAGGCATTGAAATTTGCACCATCCATATACACCTGCCCACCGCAATCATGAATGATTTGAGTGATGTCTTTGATCGCTGTTTCAAATACGCCATGCGTGGAAGGATAGGTGATCATCAAGCAGGAAAGTTGATCTTGATGTTGCTGCGCTTTAGCACGCAGGTCATCCACATTGACATTGCCGCGCTCATCGCAATCGACAATGACCACCGTCAATCCCATCATCTGCGCAGTGGCAGGATTGGTTCCGTGTGCAGACTTTGGAATCAAACACACTGTGCGACTTGATTGATTTTGCGCCGCCTGATAACGCCGAATCGCCAATAATCCGGCATATTCACCCTGCGCACCAGAATTGGGCTGCAGCGACACATCATCAAAACCTGTCATCGCTTTTAATTGTTGCGTGAGAGAGGCAAATAAAGCCTGATAGCCCTGTGTTTGCTCATCTGGCGCAAAAGGATGCATCGCCGAAACAGACGCCCAATTCAAAGGCATGAGCTCTGAAGCCGCATTCAATTTCATGGTACACGAACCCAAAGGAATCATACTTCCAGTCAAGGACAAATCACGATTTTCAAGCTTTTTCAGATAACGCATCATTTTGGTTTCGGTATGATAGTGATTAAAATTGGGATGCGCCAAGATGTTGTCTTGACGAAAATGTGCGGCATACTGTTCTAAATATGTTTTTTCAGGATACACTGCCTGCAAGCTTGCAAAATCGCTTAGCTTGCCTGTAAAAATCTGAAGCAGCTTCACCACATCTTCTGGCGTCGTTGTTTCAGAAAAATTAACGCGCACTCCATCCTTTGAAAAGCGCAAATTAAATTCACCGCATTGGGCTGGCGTGAGGGTTACGTCCGACACGGCAACGGTATCAAACAAGCGATCATGCAACACGTTCACACCCGCTGCAACCAAAGCTGTTTTAAATAAATTAGCCAAATAATGAACCCGATGGGCAATATTTTTCAAGCCCTGCGAACCATGATACATAGCGTACAAAGCCGCCATATTCGCCAATAAAACTTGCGAAGTGCAGATATTCGAATTGGCTTTTTCACGCCGAATATGTTGCTCCCGCGTCTGTAAAGCCATGCGTAACGCCAATTTACCGCGAGCATCTTTTGAGACCCCAATAATCCGCCCTGGCACCGTCCGCTTATACGCCTCTTTCGTTGCAAAAAAGGCAGCATGCGGCCCCCCAAAGCCCATCGGAATACCAAAGCGCTGACTCGATCCAAAGGCAATATCTGCGCCTAGACTGGCTGGCGATTGAAACAGAACAAGATGAAGTAAATCACAGGCGCAGATCAAAACACGACCTTCTTTTTTCAAAGCAGGCGAAAGATGCGCATAATGCGTCATGACACCAAAGACATCGTACTGATCTATTTTCGAAAAATGATCAATAATCAGTTCAAAACCAAAATACTGTGCGCGGGTTTTTAACACCTCAATCGTTTGGGGAAACAAAGACGCATCGACAAAAAATTGTTTGCGTTCACAGCCGGTGATACGTTTGGCCATGGCCATGGCTTCTGCCGCGGCCGTTGCTTCATCCAACAAAGACGCATTCGCCAAATCAAAGCCAGTCAGATCCATAATCATTTGCTGAAAATTTAATAATACTTCCAAACGACCTTGCGAAATTTCTGCCTGATAGGGCGTATAGGTGGTATACCAACCTGGATTTTGCATGACATTACGCAAAATAACCGAAGGGGTCAGGGTTTCATAATACCCCAATCCTAAGGCACTTTTCTTGACCTGATTCGCAGACATCATGCTCTTCAGTTCATTCAATGCATATTCTTCAGTGACCGCATTTGGCAAATTGAGAGGCGTTTTGCTCAGGATATTCTCGGGAATAATAGCCGCAACCAAATGGTGGATGGACTGAACCTCCAAAGCCATCAACATCGCATCTGTTTCTGCCGCCGTAGACCCAATATGACGCCCAATAAATTCGTCTTTGTTTTGCCAATTTTTAAACATTTTTACCCCGCGATTGCTTCATAGGCAGCTGCATCCAACAGCAAATCAACTTCTACAGGATGACTAATCCGCACACGATACAGCCAAGCCGCAGCATAAGGATCTGAATTAATTAAGGAAGGGTCGGTCACAACCTCATGATTAATGGCCAGAACTGTCCCTGACAAAGGGGAGTAAATCTCTGACGCTGCTTTGACAGATTCCACCACACCAACCGAGGCTTGGGCATGGATTTCCTGACCCATTCGGGGTAGTTCAACATATACGACGTCACCCAAAGCCGCCTGAGCATGATCCGTCAAGCCAATCACAGCCTCATCGCCTTCTACTTTGACCCATTCATGTGTATCGATATATTTTAGATGTGCTGGTATTGTCATTTGATTCTCCTATTCAAAACATTTTTGACCATTTCTGACAAATGGCAGCGGTAAAACACGCACCTCTTGCCATTCTCCCCGAATTTCAACTTGACCTGTCTCACCCGTATGCGCAGGAACACGCGCCATAGCGATCGATTGCTTGAGCGTAGGTGAAAAAGTCCCACTCGTTAATTCACCCATTTCGCCCAAATGATTTCGAAAGACTTGATGGCCACGCAACACCCCTTTCCCCAACAAAAGTAAGCCCACTTGCTTAGGATATGGCGTATTCATCTTCGCCTCGACACCCGAACGTCCGATAAAGTTACGCTGATTGTCTTTTAAATCAATACACCAGGCCAAACCTGCTTCCAAAGGATGAACATTTTCATCCATATCCTGACCATATAAATTCATCCCAGCTTCCAAACGCAAGGTATCACGCGCCGCCAGACCACAGGGTATCGCACCCACTTTCAATAAATCCTGCCAAAACGCATTCACTTCTGACACCGGAATCATGACCTCAAGCCCTTCTTCACCCGTATAACCCGTACGTGCCACGAAAAAACCATCACATTCGACACCCTGAAACAATTTTAATGCTAAAATTCTATCCTGCCATTGCGGGCGCATCATACAGACTTTTGAAATCGCCTGCGGACCTTGAATCGCCAGCATCGCAAAATCAGTCCGTTCTTTTAAATTCACCTGAAACTGCAGAGCCACTTTGGCAAACCAGGCCTGCACTTTCGCCCGCGTCCCCGCATTACTGACAATTCGATACCCAAACGGCATCCAATACACAATCACATCATCGACCACACCCGCAGATTCATTGAGCATGGGACTGTAAAGCGCTTTGCCAAAACCCACTTTTTCGAGTTTGGCCACATCATTGGCAAGCAATTTTTGAAAAAACACTTTCGCATCCGGTCCTGACACATCCGTAATCATCATATGCGAGACATCAAACACCCCCGCATCCTGACGCACCGCCTCATGTTCAGCAATCTGTGACCCATAATGCAAGGGCATATTATACCCAGAAAAAGGCGTCATCTTCGCACCTGCAGCAACATGCAGCATCGAAAAAGGGGTATTTAACATGCAATCCATCCCACTTAAAATCAATACGCTATTTAACCGATTTTCAGCATAAAAAGCAAAGTGTGTACAGCATAATAAAGTGACCCTGTTTTTTTCACCTCGACGCTTGACACCCGCAAAAAAAATGTATAATTAAAAAATAAATACTTTAGATTTGGTGATAAAAAATATTACCTTACTAATAAAAAGGACATGATGATGTATGTTGGGAAAAGCTCAAATTGACGACTTATTAAATGGTGGTCTGTCGTGGATTTGAATTTTTATTGAAACGCATAACTGCGCAAAAATTAATGAATGAAGGAGATAATATATGTATCTAAAAAAAGAGGAACTTTTACGTGAGTGGAATTCCTGTGAAATACGTTTGGCTGAGAAAGGGGAAAGTGCACCTACACTTACACTGCTGGGTGGGAAATTAGAACACACTCGAGGGCAGGCGAATGGCCTGGCGAAAGTACTATTAAGCGGCACTCATAATGGAGGCGCAGTAGAGCCATGGATAATGAAAGCAGTGATGTTCCGACTTCAAACCTGTATCACAACGGTCAAGTCGGCCCTGGATGCATACTCTCCAAGCGAGGCAATGGCATTTGGCCTTAAAAAACTTGGATCTGCAGCTGAAGCTGCAACATCACAAACACCTTAATTATAAACTGCCTATAATAACATCGCCGCCACTTTAATGTGGCGGCGTTATAAACAATACTGAATCCAAACAATTCTTACAAAATCCACTCACCCTTTTTTTGATTTGATCATACATCGCATCAGGCGCAAGATCTATATAACCATGCACTCCATCCATAAAAGTCACTTCAAGCCGACATTTTGGATGCGCAATTACCCTTAAAACACGCCACGGCGCACTGACTTTTACTCCAGAGGCGAAATTTTGTAAGGGGTTTGATTCTGTTCGCATAACTTCCAATCCTGAATTAATTCACTGCGATGTTGAGCGGCGCATGATCATCCCAAAGCATCTGAATCAATATACCATAAAACAGACTAATGGTTGGTATTTCAATGCCTCTTTTACCATAAATCACTTATTACACAGTCCTATTATAGATAATCAAGACTTACTTGCACCCATCACTTTAAACACCTCCCCCATCAAACGCGGATCCAGCAAACGCTTGAGGGCGTAATGTTCAGCGGTCAGGGGATAACGCTCCAGTAATTTTTGTTCGAGTAAAAATTGATTTTGTGGCTTTAAGAAATCAATTTGCCAGCCGCGCGCCATCATCAACTCCGCCAGCGTCGTAAAATCGACATGAGCTGTCAGATCCACACAGCCTGGTTTTTCAAAGGGGGAGACTTCACAATGCTCCGAATACGCTTGCAAGGTGCCATTACTACGATGCGCCGCATAATAGTCCTGACGTTCATAACCATAATCAATCACAAAAGCCTTGCCGCTTTTAAAAACAGACCCTATTTGATCTAAAAAGTCACCAAGCCCTGGACAAAATTCAGAACGATACACATTCTCAAACACAATTCCTGGCGGATTAAAATCAATACTTTCTTCTAAAATAACTTCTACAAATCGATCTTTCTGCCAAGCCACACCCAAGCGTTTTTTACCTGATTCAGTTTGGATAAAGCGCTCGACGGGTAAGGCATCGAACAGCTCATTCGCTAACAGAATGCCCTGAATCGCATCCGGTTTTTGCCAGCTGACTTTTTTGCGAAGAGGCTCGGGCAATGAACGCAGTTTTTTGGCTTGAATTTCGCGCAAAGAAGGACTGGTTTCTTGAATAAAATACGTCTCAGGCAGACAGTCCATTGCATCCCATTTTTTTAATAAATCAAAGGCTAACTGGCCGGTTCCCGCACCTAACTCAACCATCACCGGAAATGCAGCCAGATGGGGCGCAATCGCATGAGCCAAAGCATCGGCAAAATACGGCCCCAACTCCGGCGCAGTGACAAAATCACCCGCCTGCCCAATCGCGCTTAAATTTCCATAATATTCAGCGAGACAACGCGCCATGTAATCGACAAACGGCATGGGTCCCTGGGCCGTAATCTCATTACGAAGCAGGGTTTCAAACAGATTTTTTTTGATGGACACGATAACGCCAATAAATCAATCCACCGAACGCCGCCACAATTGCAGCAACGAGAATGCCATAAAAAAAATAAGCAGAATAGCGGTCAAAATCGGTCATCAAGCGATCCAAAACGGCCCCAAAAAAATAACCGCCCAAAATAAAGGTACAAGACCAGAGGATGCCCCCAATGATATCAAAGAAAATAAATTTTCCAGTCCCGATATGACTGATGCCAAAAACAGTGGGAATGAGGGTTCTGAGGCCATAAGCAAAACGCAAGCCGATAATCAGCCAGACGCCGTATTTTTCAAATAAATCTAAAACCCGCTCCGCTTTTTCATATAACTGCGGTTTCTTTTTGATAAAACGATCACCCCAAAAGCGGCCCAGAAAAAAGAAAAAACAATCATGAATCGTACTGCCAAACAAGGCAAGCGCAATCAGCCCATACAAATGAAAATATCCTTTATGCGCAGCGATTCCGCCTGCAATCAGAAAAGTCTCACCCTCAATCAGGGCACCAAAAGCCATCAACCAATAGCCATATACGGTAAGTAAGTGTTCAATTTCTGGGGTCATATAAGGCGATAGCGTAACACATGATCCATCAAAACCAAAGCCAGCATTGCCTCGGCAATCGGTACACCACGGATCCCCACGCAAGGATCATGGCGCCCTTTCGTCACAACCAACACTTCATTGCCATGCACATCTAAACTCCGCCCCGGCTTTAAAATACTGGAAGTCGGTTTAAACGCAATCTCGACCACAATATCCTGACCACTCGAAATGCCACCTAAAATCCCGCCCGCATGATTACTCAAAAATCCGGCCTGAGTCATTTCATCCCGATGCTGTGACCCTTTCTGACTCACAACCTCAAAGCCATCCCCAATCGCCACCGCTTTGACCGCATTGATACTCATCATCGCATGGGCTAAGTCCGCATCTAGCCGATCAAAAACCGGCTCTCCCAAGCCAATCGGCACGCCTATTGCCTCCACTCTCACCCGCGCACCCACAGAATCACCTTCCTTACGAATCGCCTGAATCAGCGCCCCTAAATCCGCAACACATTTTGGATCCTGATTGGCAATGAAAAACGGCGTTTTATCCACCGCATTCCAATCCTGAACAGGAATCACATAGCCTCCAATCTGCGTAACACACCCTCGAATCTCAATATTCAATTTTTCCCGCAGCAGCTTTTTTGCAATCGCGCCTGCCGCCACCCGCATGGCTGTCTCACGCGCTGAAGCCCTTCCACTTCCACGATAATCACGAATGCCCTGATATTTATGATGATAGGTAAAATCCGCATGCCCAGGCCGAAAAAGATCCTTAATTTCTGTATAATCTTTTGATTTTTGATCTTCATTCCAAATCAGCAAGCCAATCGGCGTCCCCGTCGTTTTACCTTCAAACACACCTGACAAAATCTGCACCCGATCCGGCTCCTGCCGCTGCGTCGTAAATTGAGACTGTCCTGGCCGACGCCGATCCAGCTCCACCTGAATATTCGCCTCAGACAATTCCAGCCCTGGCGGACACCCATCCACAATCGCCCCCAAGGCAGGCCCATGACTTTCGCCAAACGTCGTCAACACAAAAGCCTGACCAATACTATTTCCTGGCATATTTTTCTCCAAATTCCCTCGAAATTACATAGGTCCACCCTATCAATTTCGAGGGAATTTATCAAACACCAACACACATTTTATAATACTACTTCAACCCGCCCACTAAAAAATAAAAAACATGAGCCTCTTGCAATATTCAGCAAGTGAGCGAATTTATTAATTCAGGGAAAGTAAAAATAATCAAAAAAAGAGGGCTGAACACGGCATAATTGCTGACTTTGTGGTATAATTAGTTTGCGAAAACAATTTACCTAAGGAGGTCAGC
>CANJQG010000030.1 GCA_947476405.1 Thiotrichales bacterium | reverse complement strand
GGCACGATTGATGTCAATCTCACGCAATAAATAGGGGTATTTATGATGCGCCGCATTAGCAATGGTGGTTTTAATGGCTTTTGTGGGATAAATCGTTTTAAGACCAAGCTCTCGCATATAATCTCGAACTCTATTTACCCCAATTTGATAGCCAACAGAAAGCAGGCTTTGATGTATCTTGCGATAACCATAAAAAGGCATTTCACTATAGGTTTCGTCAATCGCCTTAAGAAACGCAAGCTTGGCGCCTGAATCTACAGCGCTCTCATAATAGTGCGTGCTTCGATTAATTGTTAATAATTCACACCGCCTAACCTTTGTAGTTTTTTAAGGCTTCGAGAAACTCTGGGAGTTCATTGAAGCGAATACGGGCCATGTGTTTGGTATTATCCCAAAAAAAGCAGTTGAAAGTGCTTTCGCAATATAACATATTGAATAAAATAACTTTTTTGTGAATATTGTCATCACCCAATTGGTGAGTCTCATTTTTTGTGAAAACCTATACTTTTCAGATTGTTACAGGAGAAGCTTGTTTTCAACTGCTTTTTTTGGGATTATGGGTGGGAAGGTGTTTCATGATGGCACGGCAGGGGTTATTTGAAAATTCGTTATTTTCAATATTGGCCAAGTCGTAAACCTCTCCTGTCCATTGGCATAGTCTTTTGGCCATATAGGTCATGGGACGCCCGTGATTGGTCTTCGCAGCGATATTGCGGAAGATCGTTAATAGTTCTGCGCCTTGAATTTCATTGATGGGTCTATGCCCGATTAGTGGGAAGAGGTGGATTTCAAATTGCCTGAGGACTCTATTGCGATGCTCGTCAGTGGTTTTAGTCGCTTTGTTTTGATGCAGCCTTCTGGCGATTTTTTCGAAGGTATTACCTGCTTCGTGTGCTTGTTTTTGTTTGATGGTTTCTTGCTGGAGTTTTTGCGCCTTGGCATGTTGAACGGGGTCAATGCCTTGGCTGATGAGCTCCTGAGCCCTGGTGCGTTCTTCTCTGGCTTTAGCTAGGGAGATTTTTGGATAGCGTCCGAATGCCAGTAGCTTTCGTTTGCCATTGAGGTAGCACACCATACGCCAGTATTTTTTGCCGTCCTTCTCAACGAGAAGATATAGGCCATCTCCGTCGAAGTGCGTGCCTGCTTCTGCGATATCGCAGAACCTACTTGTTAGTTTGTTGCCATAGCTGTCTCCGTAAAGTTTCGAAGCTATACACAAAACTATACATAATCCTATACACTTTTGCAATGGCTAGAGCTGTATTTTGCCGGATGCTTGCGAACATATAAGTTTTGTTTTAGCTTGATTTTGCTTCGTTTTTTGACTTTATCGGATTTCTTTGAACTACATAATGGTGGCCCGGGGCAGAATCGAACTGCCGACACAAGGATTTTCAATCCTCTGCTCTACCGACTGAGCTACCAGGCCATGATATGCTTCAAAAGAGATGACATTAAACACCAAAATGGGGTGAAGGTCAAGAAGAAATTAAAGGTTTAGTTGCGAATAGCGTCCAAAATGTTGCAAGGCTTTACGGCAATCTAGGTGATTTTCGATAAATTGCGCAACCAGAGTCCAGAATTGAGGGCCATGGTTTTTTTCTTGGATATGTGCAAGTTCATGCACAATGAGATAATCGATCAGGTCTAGCGGAGCTTGAATGACTTTCCAATTGAGGCGAATCACATTATCACTGCTGCAGCTTCCCCAGCGTGCTTTTTGGGGTTTCACGAGGACTTTGCTGGGGTAGAGGTTCATCTCTACTGCGAAATGAGCCGTACGTTCAATTAAGATCGTTTTCGCCTGTTTGCGATACCAGAGATAGAGTTCTTGTTTGCTGTGATCTTGGGTCAGAATATGGAGTTCTCCCAGAAACGGAACAGCCTCTCCAGCTTGCCAATGTGCTTTTGGCGTGGGCGGGAGAGGCTGATTCTGTTGTTTTTCGATTTGCGTTTGAATCCAAGCCTCACGCTCGCGAATCAGATCATGTACATAGTGATCTGAGACGTGATGGGGGGCTTGGGCCACAACGGCGCCATCTCTGACATAAATGGAGATGGTTTTACGCCGTTTGTGGCTTCGTTCAATCCGAATGTCCACTGTTTGCCAAAGCTTCGCTTAATGCAGAGTGAACTTCTTCAGCCGTAGGGCCTTTTTGTTCGGCATCAGGGCGCGCTAACATTTGTTGACGACGTGCTTTTTGCGCGTTGTGATAGGAAAGACCTGTTCCCGCAGGGACTAAGCGTCCAACGGTCACGTTTTCTTTCAAACCAAACAGGGCATCGCATTTTCCATTAACAGCCGCTTCGGTAAGAACGCGGGTTGTTTCTTGGAAAGACGCTGCAGAAATGAAGGAGTCTGTCGTCAAGGAGGCTTTGGTAATACCATAGAGCGTTCTTTGATACAGTGCAGGCAATTTTTCCTTCGAAATCAAGTCATCGTTTTCTTCTAAGACACGACCCAATTCAACTTGTTCACCGACCAGGAGTTTGCTGTCGCCACTTGAGCTGATTTCGACACGACGGACCATTTGACGGGTGGTGACTTCAATGTGTTTATCATTGATTTTTACACCCTGCAGACGATATACATCTTGGATTTCATTGATGAGATATTCAGCTAAAGCCACTACCCCTTTTAAGCGAAGGATATCATGGGGATCCAACGGACCGTCAGAAATCACTTCCCCTTTCTCGATATGCTCACCCTCGAAGACGTTAATGGTCCGCCATTTTTGGATCATTAACTCGTAAGCTTCGGCATTTTCTGGGGTGATAAATAAGCGACGTTTACCTTTTGTTTCTTTTCCAAAGCTCACAATGCCTGACACTTCAGCCAGAATTGCTGCTTCTTTTGGACGACGGGCTTCAAACAAATCAGCAACACGCGGTAAGCCCCCAGTAATATCTTTATTTTTGGAACCTTCTTTTGGAATACGCGCCAAGACATCGCCGACTTTGACCATTACGCCGTTTTCAACCGTGACGACCCCATTAATAGGAAGGAAATAGCTGACCGGAATATTACTATTCGGGAAGCATAAATCGTTTCCTTTAGAATCGATTAGTTTCAGCATGGGGCGTAGATCTTTGCCCCCACGCTGTTTGGCATCCATAACGACAATATTGGTCAAGCCTGTTAATTCATCGGTTTGACGGTTCATGGTGACGCCATCGATCATGTCTACGAAGACGACTTTTCCTGCCATTTCAGTGACGATGGGATGGGTATGGGGATCCCAAGCGGCAATGGCGACTCCAGGTTTGACGTGATCGCCTTCACCCAATGGCAATTCTGCACCATAAGGAAGTTTATAGCGTTCACGATCACGGCCAAATTTATCGACGACGACCAATTCACCCGAGCGGGAAACCACCACATGTTTTTTGGAAGCATTGATTACTGTTTTTAGATTGTTGAACTTTAAAGTTCCCTCTGTTTTTACGTGAACACTATTTTGTGAGGTAGTCTGTGACGCTGCACCCCCAATATGGAAGGTCCGCATGGTCAGCTGTGTGCCCGGTTCACCAATGGATTGGGCTGCAATGACCCCAACGGCTTCGCCAATACTGATTAAATGTCCGCGTGCCAAATCACGACCATAACATTTTGCACAGATTCCACGACGGGCTTCGCAGGTAATAGGCGAGCGCACTTTAACTTGATCGACGCCTAGGAATTCAATTCGTGCGACTGCTTTTTCATCCAGCAGGGTGCCGGCAGGATAAATAATATCATCTTGTCCTGGAACCAACAGATCATCAATCAAGACGCGTCCTAAGATTCGTTCTTGTAAAGGAACAACCACATCACCACCCTCAATATGAGGAGAGATCAATAGTCCTTCATGAGTGCCGCAATCATCGCCTGTAATCACGACATCTTGTGCAACGTCGACTAAACGACGTGTCAAATAACCTGAGTTTGCTGTTTTTAATGCCGTATCAGCAAGGCCTTTACGCGCACCGTGAGTGGAAATAAAGTATTGTAGAACGTTCAGCCCTTCTCGGAAGTTAGCCACAATAGGCGTTTCGATAATGCTTCCGTCTGGTTTAGCCATCAAGCCCCGCATTCCCGCCAACTGACGAATCTGCGCTGCAGAGCCCCGAGCACCGGAGTCGGCCATCATATAAATAGCATTAAAGGATTCTTCACGTACTTTTTTGCCCGATGCATCAATGACTTCAGCATGGCCAATGACTTCCATCATCGCTTTAGAAATTTGATCATTTGCGCGTGACCAGATATCAATCGCTTTATTGTAGCGTTCGCCATCGGTCAATAAGCCTGAAGCGTATTGTTCTGCAATTTCACGGACTTCTGCTTCAGCATCTTGAATAATTTTCACTTTCGATTCTGGAACCACCAAATCATCAATCCCGATGGAGATTCCTGAGCGAGTTGAATATTTAAAACCGGTATACATCAGTTGATCCGCAAATACCACTGTGGCTTTGACGCCCAGGGTTCGGTAGCAGCGATCGACTACTTTGGCTAAGGTTTTTTTAGTCATCAGGCAATTCATGACGTCAAAAGATAAGCCTTCTGGCAAGACGGCTGATAAAAGTGCACGTCCAATGGTGGTGTCAAAAATTTTGGTTTCAAAATTTAAATTGCCCTCTTCATCCAAGATGGCATGCGTCAAGCGAACTTTGACCTTTGCGTGGAGTTCCACCACTTTGGCTGCATAAGCACGATGCACTTCATCCAGGTCAGAGAAAATTTTGCCTTCGCCCAGGGCATTGGTTTTATCGCGGGTCATATAATATAAGCCCAAAACCATATCCTGTGTGGGGCAGATGATTGGCTCCCCGTTGGCAGGATGGAGAATATTATTGGTTGCCATCATCAAAGCACGAGTCTCAACCTGAGCTTCAATGGTCAGGGGGACGTGGACCGCCATTTGATCTCCATCGAAATCCGCGTTGTAGGCGACACAGACTAGAGGATGGAGTTGAATCGCTTTGCCTTCAATCAGGATGGGTTCAAAGGCTTGAATCCCAAGTCTGTGCAGGGTGGGCGCACGGTTTAATAAGACCGGATGTTCGCGAATCACGTGCTCGAGGGTATCCCAAACAATTGCTTCTTCCATTTCAACCATTCGCTTTGCTGCTTTAATGGTGGTGGTATGACCTTCGAGCATGAGGCGTCCATAAATAAACGGCTTGAATAATTCCAGGGCCATTTTTTTAGGCAAGCCACATTGATGTAGTCTTAAAGTGGGGCCGACCACAATGACGGAACGTCCTGAATAATCAACGCGTTTACCCAGTAAGTTCTGACGAAAACGACCTTGTTTTCCTTTAATCATGTCCGCTAAAGATTTCAGTGGGCGTTTGTTGGAACCTGTAATCGCACGACCGCGGCGACCGTTATCCAACAAGGCATCTACGGCTTCTTGTAGCATGCGTTTTTCATTTCTGACAATAATATCAGGCGCACTTAATTCTAATAAGCGTTTTAGGCGATTATTACGATTGATCACACGGCG
Organism: Thiotrichales bacterium; assembly: GCA_947476405.1. GTDB lineage: Bacteria > Pseudomonadota > Gammaproteobacteria > Francisellales > CACEW01 > JAJZUD01. The sequence goes on along the minus strand of CANJQG010000030.1, from coordinate 15,160 downwards.
ATAAAGGTCGTTTAAGTCGGATGTCGCAAAACGTCCACCATCCAGTGCAACCAAGGGACGGAGATCCGGTGGCAAGATAGGTAGAACAGACAGGATCATCCAGTCTGGATGATTGCCAGATTCGTCAAACGCTTCAAGCAATTTCAAACGCTTGGTCATTTTCTTGAGTTTGGTCTCTGAAGTCGTCGCAGGCAATTCTTCACGAATTTTGATGATTTCTTCTTTGACATCCAAATATTTCAGCATTTTTTGAACGGCTTCGGCGCCCATAAAAGCTTCGAATTCATCGCCATGCTCTTCCATGGCATCGAGATAGGCTTCTTCAGTCAGAAGTTGGCCACGCTCAAGCGTGGTCATTCCTGGGTCAGTTACGACATAGGATTCAAAATACAAGACTTTTTCGATATCTCGTAAGGTCATATCCAAAGCTAAGCCAATCCGAGAGGGCAAGGATTTTAAAAACCAAATATGCGCAACGGGTGAGGCCAATTCAATATGGCCCATGCGTTCACGACGGACTTTAGCTTGGGTCAATTCAACGCCACATTTTTCGCAGATAATCCCGCGATGCTTTAAGCGTTTATATTTTCCACAAAGGCATTCGTAGTCTTTAATGGGCCCGAAGATTTTGGCACAAAATAGGCCTTCACGTTCAGGCTTGAAAGTGCGATAGTTAATGGTTTCCGGTTTTTTCACTTCACCGAATGACCATGAGCGAATGACTTCAGGTGAAGCCAGCGAGATTTTAATCAAATCAAAATAGCGCTTGCTGGTTTTTTTCACTACATTTAATAAGTCTTTCAATTGGATGCTCCTTGCTTATTCAGATTCAAAATCAATATCAATACCGAGTGCACGAATTTCTTTCAACAATACATTGAAAGATTCAGGAACGCTCGGATCCATCTGATAATCATTGTCCACGATGTTTTTGTACATACGCGTTCTGCCGTTGACATCATCTGACTTGACGGTCAGCATTTCCTGCAACGTATAGGCTGCGCCGTATGCTTCCAAGGCCCAGACTTCCATTTCTCCGAAACGTTGGCCCCCGAACTGCGCTTTACCGCCAAGAGGTTGTTGGGTCACAAGGCTGTATGATCCCGTGGAACGGGCATGCATCTTATCATCAACCAAGTGATTCAGTTTGAGCATGTACATGTAGCCGACCGTCACAACGCGATCAAAGGAGTCGCCGGTCCGTCCATCATACAAAGTCACCTGGCCGGAGCGAGGATAGCCTGCCAATTCGAGCATCGATTTGATTTGATGTTCAGAAGCGCCGTCAAAAACAGGGGTTCCCATGGGCACGCCATGACGCAAGTTTTGTGCTAGCTCCATAATTTTTGCATCGTTCAAATCTTTCAAGCTGACTGTTTCTGCGTTGTCAGCATTATAAATTTTTTCGAGCAATTCACGCATGTCTTTGGCTTTAGCCTGCGTTTTTAACAGGGTATTGACTTGTTCGCCCAATCCTTTCGCCGCCCAGCCTAAATGGGTCTCTAAAATTTGACCGATATTCATCCGTGAGGGCACGCCCAATGGATTCAATACGATATCAACAGGGGTTCCATCTGCAAGATACGGCATGTCTTCAACGGGAACGATTCTAGAAATAACCCCTTTGTTTCCATGACGTCCTGCCATTTTATCGCCAGGTTGAATGCGTCGTTTAATCGCAATGTAAACTTTTACGATTTTGAGTACTCCAGGAGACAAATCATCACTTTGTGTGAGTTTTTTGTATTTTTCCTGATATTGTGCATCATAATTTTCACGATAAGCAGCCAATTGGGTTTCTGCATCTTTCAATTGCTCTGCAAGCGCGCCATCTTGAAGTTTGACATTAAACCATTTGTCGCGTGAGAGTTTTGTTAAGAAGTCTGCAGTGAGAAGATCTCCTTTTTTCAAACCAGCTCCTGCATTCACTTTTTGATCTAAGAGGATTTTTTCTAGACGTTGATAGATTGCATTTTCGATAATACGGAATTCGTCATTCAAATCTTTTTTGACGACAGATAATTCGTTCTTTTCGATTTCACGCGCACGGTCATCTTTTTCAATCCCATCACGAGTAAAGACTTGGACATCTAAAACAGTACCGTACATGCCTGCAGGAACACGTAAAGAAGAGTCTTTTACATCTGAAGCTTTTTCACCGAAAATAGCGCGGAGTAATTTTTCTTCAGGGGTGAGTTGAGTTTCCCCTTTAGGTGTGATTTTTGCGACTAGAATATCACCCGGTGCGATTTCAGCTCCAGCATAAACAATTCCTGAAGGATCGAGTTTTCCTAAAGCGCCTTCGCTGACATTGGGGATATCCGCTGTAATTTCTTCAGCACCCAATTTAGTGTCACGCGCGATACAGGTAAGCTCTTCAATATGAATCGTGGTAAAGCGATCTTCTTCAACAAGACGTTCGGAGAGCAGAATTGAATCCTCAAAGTTAAAACCATTCCAAGGCATAAAGGCGACCATAACGTTTTGACCCAGGGCTAGTTCGCCTAAATCGGTACAGGATCCATCAGCTAAGAAATCGCCTTTTTGAATGACATCACCTGGGCGAACAATTGGACGCTGATTAATGCAGGTATTTTGATTCGAGCGACGGAATTTAGTCAGCGCATAGATATCTACCCAAGCATCGCCTTCTGAAATTTCATCGTCGTTTACGCGAATGACAATACGGCTTGAATCTACGGAGTCAATGACTCCCCCGCGTTTTGCGACAACCCCTGTTCCAGAATCCTGAGCAACAATTCGCTCCATCCCCGTTCCGACTAGTGGTTTTTGAGCGCGTAAAGTAGGGACGGCCTGGCGTTGCATATTCGCACCCATCAAGGCCCGATTTGCATCGTTATGTTCTAGGAAAGGAACCAATGCCGCTGCAACAGAAACCATTTGTTTAGCGGAAACGTCCATATATTGAACCTGTTCCGGCATCATAAAAATCGTTTCGCCCTTGTAGCGACAAGGTAATAGTTCATTGACTAATTGACCTTGCTTATCTACTTTTGCACTGGCTTGGGCAATGGCATGGCGCGATTCTTCAAGTGCAGATAAGTAATGAACATCTGCAGTGAGTTTTCCATCCACGACTTTGCGATAAGGGGCTTCAATAAAACCATATTTATTAGTCCGTGCATAACACGCAAGGGAGTTAATCAAACCAATGTTTGGACCCTCAGGTGTTTCGATGGGACATAAACGACCATAGTGAGTGGGATGCACGTCACGAACTTCAAATCCTGCGCGATCACGGGTCAAGCCGCCGGGTCCAAGGGCAGAAACACGGCGTTTATGTGTGATTTCAGAAAGAGGATTGACTTGATCCATAAATTGAGATAATTGGCTAGAGCCAAAAAACTCTTTGATTGCTGCTGCAATGGGTTTGGCATTAATCAAGTCCTGAGGCGCTAGATTTTCGCGTTCAACGAGAGAAAGACGTTCTTTCACTGCGCGTTCAACCCTGACCAATCCAATCCGGAATTGATTTTCTGTCATTTCACCCACGGAGCGAACACGGCGATTTCCTAAGTGATCGATATCATCGATTTCACCACGGCCATTGCGAATTTCGATCATGGTTTTCATGACTTCAATAATATCGTCTTTCGTCAGAGTGCCTGGGCCTGTTTCTTCATTGCGGGCGAGACGACGATTAAACATCATGCGCCCAACATCAGAAAGATCATAGCGATCTAAGCTGAAAAAGAGATTTTCGAATAAAGCGACTGCCGCATCTTGTGTGGGGGGTTCGCCAGGGCGCATCATTCTGTAGATTTCAACCAAAGCATCAAGACGATTTTTGCTGGAATCCACTTTGAGCGTTTCTGAAATATAAGGGCCGCGATCCAAATCATTAGTATACAAAATATTGAATAATTTGATTTCGTTGTCATTTAATTTCGTTAAGGCTTCATTAGTGACTTCGCTATTGGCGACAATAATCACTTCGCCTGTTTTTTTGGAAATAATATCTTCTGCAAAACATTTTCCTAAAATATAATCGTTGGGGACTTCTAGCTTATCAATTTTAAGCTTTTCCAATTCGCGGATATTTTTGACGGTAATTCGCTTTCCAGCTTCGATCAGCACATTGTCTTTACTGTCTTTAATATCAAACTGCGCACGTTCGCCACGTAGACGTTCAGGAACCAGATCCATGATCAGGCTTTGTGGGGTGATATGGATGGTGTTGGTTTCAAAGAAAAGTTTTAAAATTTCTTGATTGGAAAGGCCCAGTGCATGAAGAATAACCGTTGCAGGCAATTTGCGACGACGATCGATCCGCATGTGGAGGAGATCTTTTGGGTCAAATTCAAAATCGAGCCAGGATCCACGGTAAGGAATAATCCGTGCTGCATAGAGTAATTTTCCGGAGGAATGAGTTTTTCCTTTATCATGATCAAAATAGACGCCAGGTGAACGATGCAGTTGTGAGACGACAACACGTTCGGTGCCATTAATGACAAAAGTGCCATCGCCAGTCATTAAGGGGACTTCGCCCATATAGACTTCTTGTTCTTTAATATCTTTAATGACTTTTTGGCCTGCAGGTGCTTCTTTATCATAAATAATCAGGCGCATTTTAGCTTTGAGGGTCGCGGCATAAGTAATTCCACCAATACGACATTCGCTTACGTCATAAACGGAATCTTGTAAACGATAGCTCACAAATTGTAATTCAGCATAGCCAGATAGGCTGGTAATTGGGAAAACAGAAGTAAATGAAGCTTGTAAACCCATATCTTCCCGTTTATCGGGTTGGGTTTCTTTTTGTAAAAATTCTTTGTATGATTCTTTTTGGATGGTCAATAAATATGGAACATCTAAGACGTCTGGGAGTTGTCCGAACATCTTGCGAATACGTTTTTTCTCGGCGAATGAATAAGTCATCTACGTTCCTCTACTTTAAAAAACAGGTTCAATTCTAAATCGGGTCTGGCATAAAACAAGACGTCGTCCTGATATAAAAGAGTCATCAGGGCCCCGATTCTTAAATAAGAATCCGAGTCCTGATGCGCTATTATGCAAATATCAGAACGACGATTGTCTTTATTTAACGGCTACTTTCGCGCCCGCTTCTTCTAATTTTTTCTTGATATCTTCAGCATCTTTCTTGTTGATGCTTTCTTTGATGTTAGCAGGTGCAGATTCAACCAAATCTTTCGCTTCTTTCAAGCCTAGGCCTGTTAATTCGCGAACGATTTTAATGACGCTGACTTTGTTTTCACCAAAGCTTTCCAAAACAACGTTAAACTCGGTTTGTTCTTCAACAACCGCTGCAGCTGCTGCAGGTGCAGCAACGCTAACCGCTGCTTGAGCAGAAACGCCGAATTTTTCTTCCATCATTTTAACGAGTTCACACACATCCATAACGGACATAGCAGCAACTGCGTTTAGGATATCTTCTTTAGATAATGTAGCCATTTATTATATCTCCTTTAATCATATTATTTTGCTTTGTTAAGCAGCTTGTTTTTGATCACGAATTTGACCCATCACGCGCACAACTTGTGAGTGTGGCTCGGCCAAAGTACGTACAAATTTGGTAATCGGTGCCAACAGCGTTCCGCACAAGGTTGCTAAGGCTTCCTGTTTGGTAGGCAATTTGGATACCGCTTCCAATTGATTTGCATCAAGAAGTTTGCCGCCGATGGCCAGTGCTTTCACTTCCAGGGCAGGCATTTCTTTTGCAACATCACGAATCAACCGTGCTGCTGCGCCGGGTTCTTCATTCGAAAAAACCAGAATTAAAGGACCTACCAGCGCGTCTTTTAAACACGCAAATTCAGTCCCTTCTACAGCGCGACGTGCTAAGGTATTCCGTACTACACGAAGGTAGACGCCTGTTGCACGCGCTTTTGCACGGAGCTTCGTCATATTTGCAACGGAAACTCCTTGATAATCAACTACAACCGCAGACAAAGCTTGAGTTGCAACAGCGTTGACTTCCGTCACGATTTGTTGCTTGTCTTCGAGTCTTAGTGTCATGCGATTCTCCTATCATTTTACATCTGCGTGGGTCATTAAGTGACAGGTCAAAATCCCCTGAAACTCCCACGGTCTTTGATTGGTCAGAATAGTTGCCTATCCTGACTTCAAAGTCTTTTTAAGCAGCAATGCTGCTCATATCTACAACCAACCCAGCGCCCATGGTTGAAGAAACGCTGATTTTCTTCAAGTAAATCCCTTTTGCGGAGTTGGGTTTCATTCTTTTGACGTCGGTCAATAAGGCTTCTAAGTTTTGTTTCAATGCTTCTACTGTAAAGCTGGCTTTTCCAATAGAGGAGTGAACAATCCCTGCTTTATCAGCACGATAACGAACTTGACCTGCTTTTGCATTTTTGACTGCGCCTGCGACATCGGGCGTTACAGTGCCTACTTTAGGATTCGGCATTAAGCCACGTGGGCCCAATACTTGTCCGAGTTGGCCTACGACACGCATAGTATCAGGAGAGGCAATGACAACATCATAAGGCATATTGCCTTTTTTCATGTCTTCTGCCAAATCTTCCATCCCGACACGATCTGCGCCTGCGGCTAATGCGAGTTCCGCATTTTTACCTTGTGCAAATACAGCGATACGGACGGTTTTTCCAGTTCCGTTGGGCAGAACCACTGCGCTTCGGACCGTTTGGTCAGATTTTTTGGTGTCAATGCCGAGGATAATTGCAACATCAACAGTCTCATCAAATTTAACTTTAGATGTTTTTTTCAATATTTCAAGTGCTTGTTCAATTGCATAAACTTTACCGTGGGTGAGTTCTTTGGCAATCAATTGCTGACGTTTAGATAATTTAGCCATCTTATTTGACTCCCTCTGTTTCAATGCCCATACTGCGTGCTGTGCCTGCAATAATGCGGACTGCAGCGTCCAAATCGGATGCCGTTAAATCGACGCGTTTTAATGTCGCAATTTCTTCCAATTGGGTACGATTGATTTTGCCTGCAACAACGGTGCCGGGTGTTTTGCTGCCTGATTGCAGTTTTAGCGCATCTTTAATTAAATAAGAAGCGGGGGGGGTCTTGATGATAAAGGTAAAGCTTCTGTCAGAATAGACGGTAATCACAACAGGAAGGGGCATGCCAGGCTTCATGGTTTGTGTCTGCGCATTAAACGCTTTGCAAAATTCCATGATGTTCACGCCTTGTTGACCCAATGCAGGGCCGATCGGTGGGCTGGGATTCGCTTGTCCCGCTTTTACTTGCAGCTTGACATAAGCTTGCACTTTCTTAGCCATTTTAGTCTCCTTGTGTTTGAGTAATCACGCTGATCTCGGCCCGGCTAAGGTGTCCAGTCAGCTCCTCTTTTGCGCAACATTACGCTAAATTTTTTCTTTGCGAATTTGATCAAAACGGAGTTCAATTGGGGTGGAGCGACCAAAAATCATCACGGACACTTTCACTTTTGTTTTTTCGTAATTGACTTCTTCGATCACGCCGACAAAGTCGGTAAAGGGGCCTTCTGAAATCCGGACTACTTCGCCCACTTCAAATAATGTTTTGGGTTTAGGTTTGTCGTGCGTATCTTGAACTCGAGATAAAATATTTTCGACTTCTTTATCTGAGATGGGGGAGGGTTTGTCGGCTCTGCCTCCAATAAATCCCAGGACTTTTGGAATGTGACGCACCAAATGCCAGGTGTCATCATTCATTTCCATATTTACTAAAATATAGCCAGGAAAAAATTTGCGTTCGCTTTTGCGTTTTTGCCCAGATTTCATCTCCACGACTTCTTCTGTGGGAATCAAAACTTCGCCAAAACAAGCTTCTAAGCCCGCTAGTGCAACGCGATCTGCTAAAGTTTCCTTTACTTTGTTTTCATATTGTGATGTTGTTTGCACCACGTACCAACGCATACTCATTCAATCTTCCTTTTATATCAAGAGTGTACTGACGAAATAGGCGAAAAAGCTGTCAACGCCCCATAAAATCATCGCCATAATAAATACAATTCCCGCGATCATGAGCGTGGTCTGAATGGTCTCTTGACGCGTAGGCCAGACGACTTTGCGTAATTCAGCACGTGCTTCCTGGAAAAACTTCCAGGTGATCTTTCCCTTTACGGTCGTCAATGCAACAAAGAGTGCGATGAGACCAAATACAATCATGAAGGTCACGCGAATTGTCAATGCGGTTGAGGAAAAATAAGCATTTGCGCCTACAATTGCGCCCAAAAGTAAAACAACCACAGTCCATTTGAAGTGGTCAAAATACTCCTGCGATGTTCTGGCTTTTAGCATCAATTCCCTCATTTCTTGCGCAAATAAAAACGGCCAATTACTATAACACGGCTGTTTATGCTTTGCAAGGGGTTATTTTGAAAGCCCTGTATTTTAAAAATAATTGATTTTATTCCTAATATCAATTATTCTAGTGCACCTTATTATTTTGGAATAATTATGCAGAATGTTTCGCCCCCTGGTAGATGCCAGCATACCTTTACTTACCTTTCGGCTCCTTTTGGTATTATGGGGGGGTATATTTTGGGTGCCTGGACTGCTTCGCGTTATGTTGACCCAGAGAGTGACTGGGTGTCGGGAAGTGGATTTTTTCTTGCTGCTTGTTTTGCTCTGGTCGTTCCTGGTTTGTGTTCTGGAATTCGTCAGCCGCTCAGAAACATGAACATTACTTGCACGCTTCCTTTTGTTGCTGCACATAACCTTGCATCGATATTGACTCAATGTGGCCTGGTTAGAGCAGAAGGAGATCAGCCGTTATTGAACTAAAGAAACTCTCCTCTCTGAGGAGTTTTATCGTGTCCTATGACCTCCGTGTGGATGCCTATTTACAAGGTCCTTTAGTTTGGGTAAAGTAACATTCCTCTGGGGCCGTTAGCTCAGTTGGTAGAGCTGTTGACTCTTAATCAATAGGTCGCAGGTTCGAATCCTGCACGGCCCACCAGTTTAATCAGTAAGTTATCAGGTGTTATTTTTTAAGAAAAGGTTAAAAAAGTCGTCGCGGGAGGTTTGCGGGAGACTTCGGTTTAACCGATCTTATTGACTTGCAGTCATTCATATAGTATAATTATTAAACTAATGGAGCGACTGTCATGGCCACAATAGAAAAACGAGTCTTCAAAACTAAAACCACTTATCGCGTTAAAATAGAGCTCAAAGGCTTTCCTGCAGAGACCGCATCTTTTGATCGGATCACCGATGCAAAGCGTTGGGCGCAAGAGACTGAAACCAAGATTCGTGAGAATCGTTATTTTAAAACTTCAGCCAGTCGAACGCATACGCTCGCTGATGCAGTGGAACGTTATCTGAAGCTTTTGCCTGAAGGTACAAAGCCGACGTATGATAAAACTGTGCAACTCAATTACTGGAAAGGTGAGCTTGGGGAATATGCCTTTGCGCATATCACGCCCGGGTTGATTGTCAGTGCACGAGAAAAGCTGCCCAGTATTCCCACGCCGCGCGGCAAAAGAACGCCCGCCACAGTAAATCGCTATACTGCTGCGTTGAGTCATCTTTATACGGTCGCTTACAAGGAGTGCGGCTGGGCCGATGAGAATCCTTTTCATAAATTATCGAAGCTGAAAGAGCCGCGCGGGCGTGTGCGTTTTCTGTCTGACGAGGAAAGGGTAAAGCTTCTTGAGGCCTGCCAGAAAAGTATCAATCCTTTCTTGTATGACATCCTGGTGCTGTGTTTGTTAACAGGTGCGCGCAAGATGGAGATTAATGGTCTGCACTGGAGAAATGTCGATTTAAATCGGAAGCGCATCACTTTAACTGAGACAAAGAATGGTGAGATTCGGACGATTCCTTTGTCAAAAGAGGCGGCTGAGATTTTGCAGAAGCACTTTAAACAAGGCGAGCATCAGCCGAGTGATTTGGTTTTTCCCGGGGCTATAAAAGGCAAGCCAGTGGATATCAGAACCGCCTGGGAAAATGCGATGATGGCGGCGGGGATAGCGTCTGATTTTCGATTTCATGATTTGCGGCATAGTGCGGCGTCTTATTTGGCGATGAATGGGGCGAGTTTGACGGAGTTGTCGGAGATTCTTGGGCATAAGACTTTGAGTATGGTGAAGCGCTATGCACATTTTACCGATAGTCATACGGCACAGCTGGTTCAATCTATGAATAGGAAGATTTTGGGAAGGACTTCAAAGTGAAAATTGGCCGGCTATGGTTATGATAACGAATTCCGCTTTATGTTTTTGCAGGGGTAACTCTAAATTTGGCAATCTTGCAGCTGTAGTGCGAAATTTTGTTGGCGAAGATGCAGAAAAACAAGCTTTGTCCGCTCAATTCAATTTCCCTGTTACGGTTTTTATTGAAGATGAGAATGCGGGACTGCCCTTGCTGAGATTTTTTTATCCGCGAGTGGAGATGTCACTCTGTTTGCATGGGACATTAGCGGCAGGCCAATATTTAATGCAGTTGCACGGGCTGAATTCTTTAAGCATTCGAACGCGATCAAATCAAGTTTTGCAAATCGTTCAGCGAGATGACAAGGTCCAAGTTGCTTTGGATCAGGCAAAAATCTTGCGAACGAAAGCAGATCTGGGTGAGGTTGCGGAGATGCTCCGTATTTCCGTAGATAGCGTGGATATTGATTTTCCTTTTCTGGTTGCCAATTTGGGCAGCCCTAAATTACTTGTTCCTGTCAAAAGCGGTGTTATTTTAAATAGCCTGCAGCCGAATTTTGATTTAATCAAAAAATGGAGTGTTCAGCATCAGGTGAATGGTCTTTATGTGTATACAGCCGATGCACCGCCTGGTGTTGATTTTGTGGCGAGAGGTTTTAATCCTAAAGGCGGTTTGAATGAGGATGCGGCGACTGGTGTTGCAGCTGGGACGTTAATTTCGATTCTGCCCAAATCCAATCAAACAGATTTTATCATTGATCAGGGAGATGCGATGGGTGAAGCCTGTCGTATCTATGTTTCTTGTGATCAAAATGGGTTGGTTTGGGTGGGTGGAAAGGTTATCTTTGTTTGACCTTTACTAAAAAAATGCCCATTCCGATTAGCATAACGACTACTCCGAGTATTTTAAAGGGCGAAAGCGTTTCGTGGAACATCCAGTAGGCGCTGGCAAAACCAAAGACTGGAATCAACATCGAGAGCGGTGCAACTTGCGCCACTGAATATTTTTTCAATAAAAAATTCCAGACCCAATAGCCGAAAAGAGTGGTGATATAGGCTTGGAAAAGCACGGAGAAAATGGTAGCACCGGTCAACTCATGCGGTAACAGCAAAAATGGGAGTGGGCCTTTGAGCCAATAAGTTAGGGCAAAAAGCGGAATAGCAGAAAATAAGCTGGACCAGATGATAAATGCAAGTAGATTGGGTGGATGCGTTTTTTTGATGATGATATTGCAGAGGCTCCATGAAAATGCACCGATGATGACACAGAGCGTGCCGGTGAGGGAGCTCCATCCGCCCGTAGCCAGGATAATCGCGCCAAAGCCGAGGAGGGCGATTACAATGCCAATGCATTGGCGGCGGCTGATGGATTCGCCAAAAAAGAATACACCCCAGGCGATCGTAAATAGGGCGCTCAATTGCAGTAAAAGTGCGGCTAATCCTGCGGGCACGCCGATATCCATGCCAAGATTGACCATGCCCCATAAGCCTATGCCGAAAATCAGGCCATACAGGAGTGCAGCCCACATTTTGCCTTTTGGTCGTTTGACGAAAAAGACGCCAGGAACCGCGCAGAGCAAGAAACGGAATGCGGTCAATAAAAATGGGTCAAGGGTATCCAGGCCAAGTTTGATGATGGCGAAGTTGGTGCCCCAAATAGCCATGACAAATAGGCCGAGTAGAAGGTGTTGTGGTTTCATGTAGATAGCCCTCTTTGGGGAATGGAAAGAGTCATCAATTTAAGCAAAAATAACGCCGCTACGATTATGCAGAAATGCGGAAATGACAGATAGGATAGGCCTACTGCACTCAAGTAATTGCCAAGGGCGAGGCCGGAATACATCACGAAGAAATAGACAGCAATCAGGCGGGCGCGGCTTTCGATGGACGAGCCTGCTTGGATCTCACCATTGAAAGTGGCGACGGCGGCAGCCCAAACAAAACCGAAGAGAACAAAGAAGGCTTCGGCAAGATGTACGTTTTTGGTCAAGCCAAGGCCCAAAATACTCAGGCTGGCACCCAGAGTAAAAATGATTTGGATCTGTGTCAGAGATAAGCGTTTACGCAGATTAGGCATGATGAAACCCGCCAAAATAGTGCCGACACCAATGACACCGATCATGATACTCTGTGTCTTGGCGCCAACCCCTAATTGATAACGGGCATAAAAGGGCAGAAAGGCCCACACTGCGGTACTCAATATAAAAAAGCAGAAAGAATCAAAAGCCACGCGTTTAAAAATCTGATTACTCTGCACATCAGCAATAATCAGGTGCATCCGTTTTTTGAGAATGGGAACGTTGATGCGTGCACACATCAAAGGCTGGCCGCGTGCTTTGATGTAAAAGTAGAGCGGCGGGAAAATCATCAGCACAGCGATGCACAAAAAAGTCATGGAAGGCCCTTTCCAGACAAACAGAATTCCTGCAAATAACGGGCCAATCGTTCTCGCAATGTTCGCACCCCAATTGTTAAGAAATGCTGCAAGCTTGATTTTGTCAGGGGGTACGGTTTGTGAAATTTTCGATTGTCCCATCGGTAGCTGCATCGCATAAGCCATTCCATAAATAAACGTACCCAGCAAGAGCACCAACGGCGTGGGCATCCACCGCACCAGCAGGCACAAGGCAATCGCATTCACACACATAATCATTTGGGTCAGTTGCAGAAAGCGAAAGTGATTGAAAGAATCCACCAGCAAAGCGAAGGGTAACGATATCAGCACCACCGAAAAAGTCGCACAGAACTGCGTCATCGCAATCAGGAAAGGCGAATGGGTGATCTCCGCCATAGTCAAACCAACCGTTGTCGCCTGAATCCACAAGGCAAAGCCAGAGATCAGATTAGACAGCCAGAAATAGCGATAATCTTTGAAGTGGATCAGCAGTTTGAAGTTTTCAATGCTCATGAGGTTTGGATCATTTGTTTGTGAGAATTTGACTCAATTTCAAATTCATCAATTCAAAACCTGCCCGTGTACTCTTCCCCATGAACAGATTGAAAATCGGTGCCAGCAAGCCTGAAAAAATTTCTCCATGAATCAGTCGTGTTGTCTTGGCATCGACTTCTTCCAACTGAAAATAATGCTCGCCTTGAAAAAGCCATCTGGGGCCAAGCGTGCCAATCCAGCGGAAGGTTTTGTTTTCAGAAAATTGGGTCAACATAGGTGTGAAAGTCATTTTTTTGCCGCCAGGTGGGAGGATATCTACGGATAAAGTCTGGCCCACTGTTTTTTGTCCTTCGATGCGGATGATGAAAGGATTCCATTGCGGATAGCTCTCAAAGCGCGTGAGCTGGGCCCAGGCTGCTTTTATGGGGGCATTGAGGAGGATTTCGGTTTTTATTTCTGACATTTTTTGGCTTCCTGATTGTTTAGATTATCATCTTAACCTAAATTTTTTATTTGTGCAAATATTGATAATATGGACAATTTAACATCTAATCTTTTGAGGTGTTAAATACTTCCTGCGCCACATCAAGCGCATTGATCGCGCTGGGGAAGCCAATATAGAGCACCAAATGTTTGATCAAGGCTAGGATTTCGGATTGTGTCAAACCAGCGCGTAAGGCTGCTTCAATATGGACTTTGAGCTGCGGCCTTGCATCTTTTTGCGTAATCAGGCTGGTCAGTACGATAATTTCTTGAGTTTTAAGATTGAGTGTATGGTCACCATAAATATCCGCAACGGTGCCTTGAAGAAAGCTTAAAAATTCTGGAGAAATCGCTTTGAATTTTTCAGTGAGTGCTTGAGTCGAAGCATCACCGAAAACATGCTGCATAATAGCAACGCCTTTTTCTTCGCGGGTTTTGTGGAGAATATTGGAGAGAGAAACAATTTGTTTGCCTTCTGCATCAAAGTTATCTGGAGCGAGCCAGCGTTCAAATTGGGTTTGCAGCGTAGGCCACTCGCTATCAATAATCGAATACCAGGCTGTGTCGCGATTATGCCCTTTGTAGACATTCGCCTGGCGGAAAATTCCTTCAAACTGAAAACCGAAGCGCAATGCGGCTTTGCGAGAGGCTTCATTCAGGGAGTGGCATTTCCATTCACAGCGGCGATAGTGGAGTTCAAAAGCAGTGCGGATCATGAGGTAAATCGCTTCTGTCGCAGCGGGCCTTTTTTGCAGGCGTTTGGAGAAGTGCACATAGCCAATTTCAATGGATCCATGTTCAGGTTGGATGCGTAGATAACTGACCATTCCCAAAGGCTGCTGGGTTTTGACATCAAAAATGGTGTAAAACAAATTGTCGGGTGATGTGATACGTGGCTCGATGGATTGGCGAAATTCCTCAAAAGTGGAGCAGGTTTCTGGGAGGTAAGTCCAAGTGTCGCCTGGATTATCGTGTTGTAGTGCTTCAAAGAGTGCAGCACCATGTGCATCAAGGTCTAACAGTTCCAGGGTGCAATATTGGCCAGTGATTTTTTTTGCCGAGGGGCGTACGCAGGGTTTCCAGTTGGGGACTGGATTGCCGATGTTTTGGTTGAATTGATTGATGGTCATATTTTTTCCCATTATTAAACTAATAAATCTTCGTAAAATGCACCGAAAGGCAGCGTAGGATGGCGAATCTGAATCTCTAAAATCCATAAATTGGCAGAGGGGGTATGTTCCAATTTAGCCAGGTGGTCTGTATGCGTTCAAACAACCACACCTACTCAGCCTGAGGGCCTGACTTTATAATGCGAGTCCAGACTGAGATCCAACTTGGCATGATGCGGTAAAAGCTTAAGCAAAGCGGCATCAGTCGTAGCAGACTTGATCTCAGTGAGTAAATGTTTGAGATATTCAAAGGGCTTTAAATGATTCGCTTTTGCACTTTCAATCAGGCTGTAAATCAATGCAGCAGCATGCGCGCCTTTGTGATTTCCGCAGAAGAGCCAGTTTTTGCGGCCGATGGCGAAGGGGCGGATGATATTTTCAACTGGGTTGTTGTCGATTTTGAGGCGACCATCCTCGGCATACAAGATCAATTTGCTCCAGTTGTTGAGGCTGTAGTGGATGGCTTTTCCCAGTGGGCCTTGTGGTGGCGCTTTGGGTTGCAGGTCCAAGAGCCAG